>CANFSZ010000003.1 GCA_947449835.1 Opitutia bacterium | reverse complement strand
GATTGGCCGCTGGTCTGCCACATGCGCACAGCCTCGTCCTTGAACGCGGCGTCATACTGCCGGGGTGTTGCCCCGCTTTCCTGCTTCTTTGTCATTGTTGAGTCCTTTCTTTGGGCTCAACTCGTGTCCGTCAAATCGGGGCAACCTCATATATCTGGTGCGTGGGGTGCTTTTAGTTGCTGGATGGGTATTCGTCTTACGCGCCCTAGCCGGCATTAATAAATTCGTGCTGATTATTTTCGTTTTAATCATGGCCTCCACCCTCGGCTTTAGCTGGATCTACGAGCGCAACGAGCCGAAGTTTCTGACCCCGTTGGTGGATTTGGTCGCTCCTTTTTTTCCGACTAAATCCAGCTATCAAAAAAACAGCAAACTGCGCCGAAATTTTGATTTTAGGTTTAGCCGGAGCACCTGAGGCAGAATTTTTAGGTCTACTTGTAAAAACGGGTTGGTTTCGGGCCAGAAGCAGGGTATCAACCTTTCCTCTTTATGGCCAAAACGCACTCTGACATCGGACTCATCGGACTCGCCGTGATGGGTCAGAACCTCGCCCTCAATATCGCCGACCACGGCTTCCAGATCTCGGTTTATAACCGCACGGTCGAGAAAACCGAAAAATTCGTCGCGGAAAACCCCAGCACGCCCGGCGGCGTCGTGGGAAGCAAATCCCTCTCTGAATTTGTCCAGTCGCTCGCGCTCCCGCGCAAGATCGTGATTTTGGTTCAAGCAGGCAAAGCCACCGACGCCGTCATCGACGGCCTCATCCCGCTCCTCGCGCCCAACGACATCATCATCGACGGCGGCAACGCCCTATGGACCGACACGATCCGCCGCGAAAAAGCGCTTAAGGAAAAAGGTCTCCGCTTCATCGGCTCTGGTGTGTCCGGCGGTGAAGAAGGCGCCCGCTTCGGCCCGTCCCTCATGCCCGGCGGCGAGAAATCGTCTTGGGAAGAGCTGAAGCCGATCTGGACCGCCATCGCCGCCAAGGTCGATAAGAAGACCGGCAAACCCATCATGGGCGCCACCCCCGGCAAACCCGTCAAAGGCGGCGTCCCCTGCACCACCTACATCGGCGAAAACGGCGCCGGCCACTACGTAAAGATGGTTCACAACGGCATCGAGTATGGCGACATGCAGATGATCTGTGAGGCCTATTCCCTCATGCAGGGCCTCCTCGGCCTAAAACCCGCCGAGATGGGCGAAATTTTCTCCGCTTGGAATAAAGGCGCGCTCGACAGCTTCCTGGTCGAAATCACCGCCGACATTCTCAAGCAAAAAGACCCCGTCACCAAGAAGCCCTTCGTCGACATCGTCCTCGATACCGCCGGCCAAAAAGGCACCGGCAAATGGACCTCCGTCAACGCCCTCGACATGGGCGTGCCCGCTCCGACGATCGCCGAATCCGTCTTCGCCCGCTGCATCTCCGCTATCAAGGAAGAGCGCGTCGCCGCCTCGAAGGTCCTCAAAGGCCCCAGGGTTAAAAAAGTTTCCCCCGCGAAGAAGAAGGAGCTCATCAAGGCCATACACGACGCGCTCTATTGCTCGAAAATCTGCTCCTACGCACAAGGTTTCCAACTCATGCGCACCGCGCAGGGCGAATACGGCTGGAAACTCAACTTCGGCCAGATCGCCCAGATCTTCCGCGGCGGTTGCATCATCCGCGCCGCCTTCCTGCAAAAAATCACCGAGGCCTACGCCCGCAACCCGAAGCTCGCGAACCTCCTCCTCGACCAATACTTCAACCAGACGATCCAGAAAGCCCAGGCCAACTGGCGCAAAGTCATCAGCCTCGCCGTCGAGAGCGGCATCAGCATCCCGACGTTTGCCTCGGCGCTCAGCTACTACGACGCCTACCGCTCCGCTCGCCTGCCGGCCAACTTGCTCCAAGCCCAACGCGACTATTTCGGCGCCCACACCTACGAGCGCACCGACAAACCCCGCGGCAAGTTCTTCCATATCGACTGGCCCGAGAAAAACCGCCCGCAACTCGAAGCGTAAGCTCGCTGCGTTTTTCTCCTGAAAAACTCCGCCCCGGCCTCATCCGCCGGGGCTTTTTTGTGGGCAAAAAAACACCCACGAAAAACACGCCGCAAAAATGCTTTCCAGACGCGACAACCCGCGCCGGACGAGTACGTTAAAGCCGTTCCCTCCACCATGGACCCCACGACCTACCGCTCGTACCGCGACCTGCCACCCCTCGCCGGCCTCGCCTCGTTTGCCGAAGCCATGCAGCCCGGGCTCTCCATCGACGAATGCGTTGCCCGACTCAAACGCCACCACTGGGCCCTGCGGCGGCTCCACGAAATTTTCATCAAGCGCCTCACCGCCGAGCCCATCTACGAACTGAAAATGGCGTTCAGCCTGCACGCGCATTATTGCGCCGAACACGCCGCCGCCTGGCGCACTCGCGTCGGCGAAATGCGCGAGCCGCCGCTCGGACTCGACGCCGTGCCCCATCCTGCGCTCGATGTTTTTTTCGACGAGATCCGCGCCGCGCCCGAAACCGATGCGCTCCTGCTCGGGCTTTACCATCACGCCCTGCCGGCGCTACGCGACGCCCTCGAACGCCACCAACGCGAAACCAACCGCCTCGTCGATCATCCGTCGTTTCGCCTCTGTCGCTTCGCGCTGATCGAGATCGGCGAAATGATCGCCTTCGGCGAAAAAGCCCTCGCGCAACTCCTCGCGCCCGAACGCCGCGCCGCCCTCGCGCCGTGGTCGCATCAACTCGAACGTTTGCTGAATCTCGCTGGATCACTCGACGGTCACACCCCGCAGGAAACCAGCGCCGCAGGTATCACGCCCGAGCGCCACTTCTCCGCGCAGCCCTACGTTTACAACGGCACGCCGCGCCGCGACGAGCGCTTCACCGATTCCTACAACATGGGCGTGCACGCGGAAGCATTTCTCTACGACGAGACCTTTCCGCCGGAGCCGAAGACGCTCATGATGTATTACAAGCGTCTGCGCGAAATCGACGTGCCCGAAATGATGGCGAGCATCATCGCCGAAACTCCCGGCAAGCCCTGGGACTACACCGTCGACCTGACGCGCCAGCTTTGGGACGAAGCGCGCCACGCGATGATGGGCGAAGTCGGTTTCGTGCGCGCTGGGATCGATTGGCGGCAATTCGTACGCGTAAACTTCACGTGGTCGCTCGCGCTCAACACGCAGCTCACGCCGCTGGAGCGTCACGCGGTGCTCTATTTTATCGAACAAGGTCTGATGCCGAAAACCGGGAAACGTTTTGAGTGGGAAGTCGGGGTGGCCTCGGGCGACGCGTTTTCGGCGCTTATCCAAGATTACGATTGGGCCGACGAAGTGCTGCACGCGCGCATCGGCCGCGATTGGTACGTCAAAGTCATGGGCGACCCGCGCAAAGCCACCGAGTACGGCGACGCCTGCTGGTCGAAGGTGCTCATCGACTGGCATTCCTACCGCGCGCAAGGCCTCACCCAACACGAAAACTGGTGGCCCTCGCTGTACCGCGAATGGTGCCGCGTTCACGCCCGCCAGCCCGACGAACGCATCGCCGCCTTTGCGACGAGTTACGCGACCGCGCGCGCCGATCTGCGTGAATTAAGCACTTCGGGTTGAGTCGAATCGCACCTTTTAATCGCTTCAAGGCCATGGCCCGCGAGCAGGTTGCCCGATCGGACGCGTACGTTCTGGAATGAACGTCGCGTTTGGCTCCGGCGTTTTTTAAGCTGTTGCAACTCGCCGAGAACACGGTGGCCCGCCGCGATCCTCGCGCCCGGTCCACACCCGCTCGCGGCCAGCCTAAACTTACCATGAGAGACGACTACATCCAAAACGCCCTCAAGGTGATCGAAGATCCCAATATTCTCGTGAACGTCGTCTCCCTGCGCGTGAAACAGCTCAAGCGCGGCAACCGTCCGCTCATCGAGTCGTTGGAAAAACTTTCTGCGGAAGACACCGCCTTGCGCGAAATCGCCGAAGGCAAAATCAGCTACGAGCTGGCGACCGCCGCCGAGCTCGCGCGCAGCCATCGCTAAGTCGCAGCCGCCGCCCCGCGCTCAACGCGCGAGGTAGCCGCCATCTACGACGAGATCGCTGCCGGTCATAAACGACGCGTCGTCGCTCGCCAAAAAAGCGACCGCCGCGCCGACTTCCGCCGGCTGACCTTGCCGACCCAGCAAGTGCATCGCGGAAGCGCGCCGATCTTCCTCGGCGATATCCAAGCCCAGTTTCTGGCAGGAATCCGTGAAGGCCGACGTGTAAATGTAACCCGGGCAAATCGTGTTCACCCGAATGTGATGCGGCGCAAAATCCTGCGCCCAACACTTGGTGAGGCCGCGCAGCGCAAACTTGGTGGCGTTGTACGTCGAAAAATTCGCCTGCCCGACGAAGCCACTCACCGACGAAAAATTAATGATGCTGCCACCACCGCTCGCCTTCATCTGCGGCAGGATGTTCTGGGTGACGAGCGACGTGCCGATGATGTTAACCGAGAGGATGTCGTTCCATTCCGCGGGTGTCGCATCGACGCTGCGAAAAATAAATCGCGCGGCGCAATTCACGAGAATCGTGACGGGGCCAATTTTTTCCAAGATCGTAGCGCACGCGACTTTCACCGCGGCTTCATCGGCGATGTCGACGGCTTGATGAAAAACCCCGAGCGCGGAAAGTTTTTGTGCATCGTCGGTTTTAAGATCGAACGAAGCCACGCGGCAGCCTTCTTCGACCAGCCGCACGATGGACGCGTAACCGAGATCGCCGAGTCCGCCGGTCACGAGCGCGATTTTTCCTTTTAGGCCTCTCATGGCAAAATCGCCACGGCGCGGATCGGCGAACCGTCGCGGCCGTGAAAGTTGAGCGGGAATCCAGCGAAGGTGAAACGCTCGGGTAATTGACCGAGATTGGTCAGGCCTTCCACGACGACGACCTCGGCGTTCGCCGCGAGCAGAATGTGATGAACCTCAAACCAATCACGACTCGGCGTAGGCGTATCCATGCCGAGCAGGCGAATTTTCCGGGAAACCAAATAACGCGCCGCGTCCTGTGTGAGGCTCGGGAAATCACTAAAATAATTTTCCTGCCCAAACTGACGATGCCAGCCCGTCTCATAAATGAGCTTCACGCCGGGCTGCAGCTGGTGCTCGATTTTTTGAAAATCGGCGACGGTGATTTCCTCGCGCGGAGCTTTGGGGATGCGCAGCAAAATCGTTTCGCCGTAAAACCAATCGAGCGGCATCTGGTCGATGGTTTTCCCGCCATCGACGAAGTGCGACATCGCGTCGAGGTGCGTGCCTTGATGCGTCGCCATGCTGACGTGGGTCATGGCGTATTTGAGCGTCTGCGTCGTGCAGTGCGTCATGATACTCAACTTAGGGTCCATCGGGAAATTAGCCTGCCCGTGGATGAGCGGATGCGACAGATCGACGAATTTCATGGGGTGCGAGGGGTGACGGGAAAGAAGCGGGCGTTGACGACGTTGGCGAGCACGCCGCCACGCAAACCAGCGAGTACCGCCTCGGCGCTCTTGCGCTGCAGCTCGGGCACGCTGCCCGCGCTGTACCACGCCGTGTGCGATGTGAGTAAAGCACCGGGCGCGACGCGCAACGGATGGTCGGCGGGCAAAGGCTCGGTTTCGTAAACATCGAGCCCGGCGGCGCCCACCGTACGCGCCGTGAGCGCGGCGGCGAGTGCGACGGTGTCGATCAAGGCTCCGCGCGCGGTGTTCACGATGATCGCATCGCGGCGCATGGTCGCGAGCGAGTCGCGGTTGAGAAAATGTTTCGTCGCGTCGGTCAACGGGAGATGCAGCGAAAGAATACCCGCCTCACGGAGCACTTCGGCCGCCCCAAGTCGCCGCACACCGGCGGCAGCAAAACTGGCGTCATCAACGAAAGGATCGTAAGCGGCGAGCTTGAAGCCGAACGCTTTCGCCCGCGCCAACACGGCGCGCGCAATACGGCCAAAACCTGCCGTAGCAAAAGTCGTGTCGCGAAACGCCGCGAAGGGCGACGGTGGCATGATTTTCCACGTGCCGACGCGAACGGCGGCGTCGGTTTGCGGAATCTGGCGCGCCAGTGCGAGGGCAAGCGCGAGCGTGTGATCAGCGACTTCGTCGATGCAGTAATCCGGGACGTTGCAGACGGGAATACCGCGTTCACCGGCAGCTTGCAGATCGACGCTGTCGACGCCGATGCCGTAGCGCACGATGACTTTGCAGCGATCGAGGGTCGCGATGAGTTCGCGGCTGATGTTGGCCCATTGGACGAGCAACGCATCGGCATCGCGGCACAGCGGTATCAGCTCGGCGGGCGTCTTGCATTGCGCGACGACGAGCTCATGACCGGCGGCGGCGAAGAGCGCGCGCTCTTGATCGATCGATGGAAAGCCGTGGTCGGTGAGGACGATTTTCATGGGTAAAATTTACGGGATAAAAACGGCCTTCAGGTCACTGTCGCCGGGCACCAACATCCGATGAAACGCCGGCACCGCGTATTCGAGCGGTACGGTTTCCGTCCACGAAGTCACATCGACGCGTCCACTCCGCATGAGCTCGAGCGCTTCCGCCAGTTCCTCGATCTTCGCGGCGTAGGTGCCGAAAATTTGTTTCTCGGGCAACGTCACGCCGTAGGAATCGAACTCCATCGTGTTTCCGTGCAGGCCGATCCAGACCGCCGCACCGCCCGGTCGGAGCGCAGCGAGTGAGAGGCGTTTCGTCGCGGCCGAACCCGCAGCGTCGACGACCAAGTCCACGCCTTCGCCGTCGGTCCACGCGAGTGCGGCGGCGGCGACGTCTTCGTTTTTCGAGGAGACCACTCGCGTGGCCCCGAGTTTTTGGGCCACCGCAAGGCGACCCATCGAAAGATCGCAGACCATCGTGCTCACGCCCCGCATCGCCTGCAGCGCTTGTTGGCACATGAGACCGATCGGCCCAGCGCCGATGACAAGCGCGGTGCGGACAGGTAAATGACGCGTGAGGTTGACGATGTGCACGCCGTTGCCGAGCGGCTCGGCCAGCGAAGCGGCTTGCGCGGTCAATTCCTCGGGCCACGGGATCAGCACGCGAGTCGGTACGCGGACGTATTCAGCAAACGCCCCGCCGCGGTGCATCCCGAAAATCTGGCGATCCGCACACAGGTGCGTGTCGCCGCGCGCGCACCGCACACAACGGCCGCAGGGAATCAGGGAATTGCTCACGCATTTGCGCCCGACGAGCGCCGCATCGCCGCCCGGGCCGACCGCGGCAATCGTCCCGCAAAACTCGTGGCCCATGACCAGCGGTGGCTGGCGACGCGGGCTATGATTTTTAAACGTCTCGAGTTCGCTGCCGCAAAGTCCGCAAGCGGCGACGCGCAACAGCACTTCGTCGGCCGCCGGTTCCGGCATGGGCACGTCGCGGATTTCAAGCTGATCAAACGCGGGGTAAAAAAGAGCTTTCACAAAAACAGAGGCGATCCGTCGGCGAGGCGGTTTACTTGGTAGATGTCATCTCGCGCAATACTCGGTTGGCCAATACACCGAGCCCGATGCACGCCGCGATCGTCAGCGCGATGCCGACCATTTTCACCCACGATTGACCGAGATTGTTAAGGTCGAGTTGTTCCACTTGCGCGGCAGCAAAGGCAGTGACGATGGTGCGAGGCAAAATACCTAAAAACGTACCCAGCGTGTACGTGCCGAGCGGTACGCGCGCCGCGGCGAGAGCAAAATTCGCCAACGCAAACGGCGACAACGGCGGCACCCGCATCAACGTGACGACGAGAAGCGTCCGGGCAAAATGTTTACCGACCAAAGCCTGATAAATCGCGTGCCACTTGGGTCGCTCGCGAATGATCTCGAGGACGCGATCGCGGGCGATCCAGCGGGCCACCGCGTAAGCGAGCAACGAAGATGCCGTGATCGTGACAATGGCGATCAACGAGCCTTTGCCGAAACCAAAAGCCCAACCCGCCAAAATAGCACTCGCGTACGTCGGCACGAAAGAAACGCCCAGCAAAAATCCGATGACTAAAAAATAAATCAGCAACCCTACCGCATCGTGTGAACGCAGCCACGGACCGAGTTGCGTGAGTGAAGCGATTAAAAATAACGACCCCACCGGCGGCCAAAACGACAACAAAATCGCGAACGGACCCGCGGCTCCGAGTCGGCGCATGAGGCCGGGCGGAACGGCAGGATCTGATGGGGTGGGACGAGACATCGCATTGGACGTTGGCAAGGTTTGGGCTCCTAGCAAGCATGGGGCATGCGGCCCACGCTTGCCTCGAGTTGAACCCCTACGTGTGCTTTTCCGCATGGCTGCACCCCTCTCCATCAAACTCGGTCAACCCAGCTGGCGTCTCAAAAACCGCGGAGTCGAAACCTTCGTCACCCGCACCGCCGGCATGTTGGGACCGGCCACATTTAAATTAGCCAACGGCCGCACCGTGCAACCCTTCGCCGTGGCGCCGTGGCGCGACGAAAAACTACCGGCAGGTTCGCCCCCGCTGTTGCAAGCGTTGCGCGGAGATTTTTTCTGCGCGCCGTTTGGTGGCAACAACACGAAATGGCGCAGCGAACAACATCCTCCACACGGCGAATCCGCCAATGGCGATTGGACGTTTATCGACGCTACCCAGACGCATGACGCGACGGCGCTACACGTTCAGCTTAAAACTAAAGTACGACGCGGCGTCATCGATAAACGCGTGAGTTTGCGGGCGGGTCACAACGCCATCTACGTCGAGCACACGCTGAGTGGTTTCACCGGGCCGCTGACGCTGGGGACGCATCCGTGTTTGCAGATGCCCGGAGCCGAAGGAGCCGCGCGTATTTCGGCCGGCGGTTGGGAATGGGGCCAAGTGTCGCCCGTGCCGTTTGAAGATCCGGCGCTGGGCGGATATTCCGCGCTGAAAACGGGCGCGCGGTTTAAAAATCTGGCCGCCGTGCCTTTGGCGAATGGCGGCACCACCGATCTCACGCGCTACCCGGCGCGCGCGGGCTATGAAGATCTCGTGATGCTCGTGGGCGCACCGGGCCGCACGCTCGGTTGGAGCGCGGTGACGTTTCCCGAAGAAGGCTGGCTGTTTCTCCAATTTAAAAATTCCGCGATCCTGCGGCACACGATTCTTTGGCACTCCAACGGCGGACGCCACTACGCGCCGTGGAACGGACGCCACCGCCACGTGCTCGGGCTTGAGGAAACGACTTCGTATTTTCATTTCGGCCAAGCGGAGTCAGCGCAACCCAACGCACTTTCCCGTGCCGGTTATCCGACGACTGTTAAACTCACGCCAAAAAAACCACTGCGCGTGCCTCATATTTTTGCCGTCGCCTCGATTCCGCGCGGATTCGATCTCGTGGCCGACGTCAGCGCGAAATCTGACGGCTCGGGCGTCGTGATCACCGCGGCCAGCGGCCGGAAAACCTCACTCGCGCTCGATCTCGAATTTTTGCGCGGCGACGGCTGAAGCTCAAAGCGCCCAACTGCGATCGCCGGGCCCCCGTTTCACCGAACCACGAAACGCGCCGGGAATCGGATCGTAGCGCAACGCCTGCGTCGCGCCGGCTTCCGCGGTGAAATAGCCGAGCACGGTGAGCTCTTTGATGTGACGAAACGGATGCGGCGCGGCGACGGACTGGGTTTCGTATTCGGTCAACACACGCTCGCGTTGCCCGACGTCGAGGGCAGAAAAATTTTTTCCGAAGCGTTGTTGGCTCGACGCGGTGATGTCGCTCAAGCCACGACGCAACGTCGCCCGAGCCTCGGGCGGAAAACAATCGTTGGTTTGCGTGAGAATAAAACGTCCGATCGCGACCGCACCCGCGCCGGGCGAGGTGGCCGTCGCAGGAATGATCGTATCGCCGATGAGCGTGAGAAGCGTTTCGTCCGCGACATCCCAGCCGGCTGGAGCGGCGAGCGCGGCCCATGTGCGCGTGGGCAAACTGGCCCAAAGCGCGGCGGCCCCGGCGACGAGCGCGGTGTGGCGCAGGGCTTCGCGACGGTTCATAGATGGCCTTTCTTTAACTCGGCCACGGCGTGCTGCGCGGCGCGGGCGGTGAGCGCCATAAACGTGAGCGAGGGGTTTTGCGTGCCGGTCGACGTCATACAGGCGCCGTCGGTGACGAAAACGTTTGAGCAAGCGTGGAGCTGATTCCAGCGATTGAGTAGCGAGGCCTTCGGATCGCGGCCCATGCGCACGCCACCCATCTCGTGGATGTCGAGGCCGGGGTTTTGTTTGGAATCACGCGTCACGATTTTTTTCGCGCCGACGGCTTCGAGCATCTCTTGGCCGCGAGCGAGAAAATCTTTGAGGAGGCGTTCGTCGTTGTCGTGATAGCCGATGGAAGTGACGAGTTGCGGGATGCCCCAGGCATCTTTTTGCGCAGTGGAGAGGCGGACGTGGTTTTCTTTTCGCGGCACCGTTTCGCCCTGCATCATCATAGAAATGCCCCACGGGCCGGGTCGCGTGATGCGGTCTTTGAAGGCGGCGCCAACGCCAGGCGTGCTGGCGCCGCTCTGCCAGCCAGCGCGACCGGCGCCGAAAAACACCATGTAGCCGCGCTGAAAATCGGTTTCTTGTTTCCGCACGTTGCGGAAATTCGGCATCATGAGCTGCGTCGGGCGGCGGCCCGAATAATAGGAATCTTCAAAGCCCTCGATAGAACCCCAAAGGCTGCCGCGATAATTGTGAAACGCGATGTGATGTCCGAGCAGTCCGTGATCGTTGCCGAGGCCGGCGGGGAAACGCGCGGAGCGGGAATTAAGCAGAATGAGATTCGTGTTTAAGCAGGCCGCGTTGACGAAGACGATACGGGCGAAAAATTCTGTGCTTTGTTTCGTCACCGCGTCGATCACGCGCACGCCGCTCGCACGGCCGGTGGCGTCATCGTAGAGAATGGATTCAACGACCGAGTGCGGACGCAGCGTGAGATTCCCGGTCGCAGCGGCGGCGGGGAGCGTGGCGGAGTTGGAACTGAAATACGCGCCAAACGGGCAACCGCGGTAGCAGAGGTTGCGCGCCTGACATTTACCGCGGCCTTGCGCTAGGTGTTGGGGTTTTGGCGCCGTGAGATGCGCACAGCGGCCTTGGATCACGTGCCGGTCGGCAAACGCGCCCATGATTTTGGCCTGCGCGTGTTTTTCGACGTCGTTCATTTCCCAGGCGGGGAGAAATTCGCCATCGGGCAACGTCTCGAGGCCGTCGTAATTGCCACTAATGCCGGCGAAGCGTTCGACGTGCGAATACCATGGAGCGAGTTCGTCGTAGGTGATCGGCCACTCGCCGAAGCCATCGCGCGCGGGGCCTTCAAAATCGAAACGGCTCCAGCGCTGCGTCTGCCGTGCCCAGATCAGAGACTTGCCGCCGACTTGGTAACCGCGAATCCAGTCGTAGGGTTTTTCCTGTTCGTAGGGGTGTTCGGCGTCTTTGACGAAAAAATGCGCCGTCGCCTCATCGAAGGCGTAGCATTTTTTGGCGATGGGATTCGCGGTGACGATGTCGCGGGGCAACTTGCCGCGATGCGGGAGATCCCACGGGTTTTTTAACGCCGTGGGATAATCGTCGCGGTGTTTCACGTCGCGGCCGCGCTCGAGAACGAGCGTGCGCAGGCCGCTTTCACAGAGTTCCTTCGCCGCCCAACCACCGCTGATGCCAGAGCCGATGACGATAGCGTCAAACGTATGCTCGCGGGCGCCAGCGGTGGTCGGGTGATTCGCCATCGGAGATGAGATCGAAGCCGTGCGACTTACTTCGCTTTCGCGAACATCGGATCGGCGGGGTTGCCGCCGGAGAGGAGGTAGGCGACGAGGTCTTGGAGTTCGTCGGGGTTGAGCGCGTTGGCGAGGCCGGCGGGCATCATCGAGATCGGATACGGTTTACGCGAACGCACTTTCGCGATCTCGGGACGAGCCAGTTCGTCAGGCGCGAAGGGGTTCGTCATGACCGAATAGCGGTTGGGATCTTCGGCGACGACGCGGCCGATGATCACTTCGCCGTCGGCCATGGTGAGTTGTTCGGTGCCGTATTGGTCGCTGATGACCTTGGAAGGCTCGATGATGTTTTCGAGGAGATCTTTTACGCTGTAACGGTTGCCCGCGCCGGAGATGTCGGGACCGATGCCGGCGCCGTCACCGTTGAAACGATGACAGAAAATACACGCCGTGGCGGCGAACATGGCTTTGCCTTGCGCGAAATCGCGTCCGGTGAGTTTGGCGGGGAACAGCGCGGCGGCGCTTTCCACGGTGTAAGTTTGGCCCGGGCCTTTGGGACTGACCGCGCCGGCGACGATCGAGTGCACCGGAACTTTGGAGAGGTCGTCGAATTTTTGGCGTTCGAGTGGATCGGAGATTTTGGCGAGGGACTCGTTGCGAATGTTGCGCAGGAAGCCCGTGAAACTGGCGCCGCCCTTCCATTCCGAGGTGTGGGGAAACCAAGCAAAAAACTGCGTGCGAAGTTCGGGCGTCCAGCCGACGGTGGCGTTGCGGAGGGCGTAGGCGTAAGCGATTTGTTGGCGGTCGGAGCGGGCGTCGGTGACGTTTTGCACGGTGCGGCCGTAGCCGTCGTTGCGGGCGAGGAGCGCGCGGCTGGCAATTTCTTCCGGCGCGGTGCCGGGATTTTCAGCGACGCTGAGAAGCGGGACGGTTTTGGCGACGACGGTCGGGGAATCGAGGAAGATGAGAAGTGAAACGAGTTCACGATTCACGAGCGAGTCGGTCGCCGGAAACAACGGATCGAGCAACGTCGCGACGCGGGCGCACGTGGCGGCGTCGGGTTTACCCATGCGGGTGAACGCGAGTTGCCAGGCGCGGAGCAGCGGGAGGCGGAGCTCGGCGGGTTGTTGGGTGTAATCGAGCCGGGTGAGCGCGTCGATGATCTGCGGTTGGAAATGTTTCTCGCCGACGCGCGCGAGCGCGATGAGCGCTTCGATGGCAGCCTGCGGATTTTTTTCTTTGAGCGCGCGGTCCGTCCAGTTGGCGGGAAGTTGACGCTCAATGGCGGCGCGAGCGGCGAAACGGATGAAGCGGTCGGGGCTCGCGAGGTGCGGCCACGCGATCGCGATGGCTTCGGGGCCAGTGCCTTCGGCGTGGAGGGCTTCGAGACGGCGACGCAGTTGGGCCTCGGGCGTGGGCGGAAGCGCGGCGACGGGCGCGGTGCTTTCCGCGCCGGTGTAAGTAACACGATAAAGCGCGGATTGTGTGCGGCGACCACCGACGGCGAAATACATCGAGCCGTCGCCGGGGTGAATCACGACGTCGGTAAGTGGAAGCGGTTTACCGGCGACGAATTCTTCTTTTTCGGCGGTGAACGAAGCGCCATCGGGCTTGAGGTGCATCGCGTAGAGCGTGCCGTAGGTCCAATCGGCGGCGAAGAAGGCGCGCTGGTATTTGGCGGGGAATTTAGCCCCCGTGCCGAAAACGGTGCCCGTGGGCGAACCCGGGCCGACGTCGAGGACCGAGGGTAAACTATCAGCGTAGTAAGCGGGCCAACGACCCGCACCACTGCGCCAACCGTAGTCACCGGCGTCGACGACGTGGTTGATGCGCGTGGGAATGTACCACGGCGAACCTTGGTCCCATTCCATGTCGGAATCGTAGGTGAAGAGTTCGCCATTTTGGTCGAAAGCGATGTCGAATTGGTTGCGGAAACCGAGAGCGAATAGCTCGACGGTTTTGCCTTCGGGGTCCATGCGGCCGACGTAGCCGCCGGGCGCGTATTTGCCTTTGGCGTGGCCGCGAGCGTCCCACATGCGCGGGAGGAGGTGATCTTCATCCCAGCGGACCGGACGAGATTTGTTTAAGTTGGTAGGGAGATCGGTGTGGTTGCCGTTGACGAAGTAGATCGATTTGCCGTCGGGCGAGAGCGTGAGGGAATGGGGGCCGTGTTCGCCACCCAGGCTCTTCATCTCGCGGAGGAATTTAACTTCGTCGAACTGATCGTCGCCGTCGGTGTCGCGCAGGCGCCAGATGCCGCGGCGATTGGGGACTTCGTCGATCATGACGTAGAGGCTGTCGAAGGCGTAAAGCAGGCCGTGTGCGCCGATGGATGGTGGGAGGCCGTCCGCGCCTTTGCCTTTTTTCGGCGGGGGCGGTAGCTGCTCAGAGTCCGCGGTGAGCACGACGGCGGGCAGCGTAATGGCGAGTTTCTCGACCTTGGTGCCGGCGGTGCTACCGAGCGGGGGCAACGTGAGGCGATAGATCGCGCCGTATTGGTCGCCGGCATACATGCGGCCTTTGGGGTCGACGGTGAGCGCGACCCACGAGCCCTGCTCTTCTTTCGGAACGGTGTAGATCAACTCGACCTTGAAGCCGGGAGCCACTTGCAGATCGGCGGGCGCGGAGACGATCTCAGCGGGCGGAGTTTTTTTTGCGGCGGGCTTGGCGGTCTGCGCGAGGAGACCGGGAAGCATCAAGAGAAGTGCGGCGGCAACGAGAGGGCGACGGAGCATGGTGAAAATTCCGAGAATCACCGCTCTCGGAGGCGGACTGAAGTGGAGAAAAGGGGGGAGACGAACGATTACGGGAGGGTTTTGAGCTGCACGTTTTTAAACTCGATGGTCATCGGCTGACCGGCGTGGAGTTGGAGCGCGAGGACGCCGGCAGCAGCGCCGAGGGTCGCATCGGTGTCGATGACGTCAGCCGAGAGTTTACCGTTGAGGTAATGGCGGAGGTGATTGCCCTCGGCGATGATTACGAGCTCGTTCCAACCGCCGACTTTAAAGGCCGCGAGGATGTCGGCCTTGGGGGTCGCTCCGGGAAGTTTTTCGACGTCAGTTTTGGATTTCTTAGCGCCGGGTTTTTTCGGGTCGTCAATTTGAGTAGTAGCGCCGATTTTAATTTTTTCACCGGGCGCCATCAAAATGCCGCGACCTTTTTCTTCGTAGAGCATGCCGGCGTAGCCACCGGTCAGATCGATGTCGGCCTGATAACCTCCGACGACAAACGCCGCGGCATCGACAATGCGACTGCGGTATTGGATGCCAGAGTTACCGAAAGATTTATCGTTTTGCGCAGTAAGACGGAAGGATGTGCGGAGTTCGAAGTTGGCGGGTTTGCCGGCTTGCCAGACGAGGAAGGTGTTTCCCTTGGTGGGTTTTTCGACGGTGGTCTGGCCGACGATGCAACCGTCACGGACGGACCAGAGGGCTTTGTTGCCATCCCAGCCGGTGAGGTCGTGGCCGTTGAAAATCGATGTGAAGCCGGCATCCGCGGCGAGCGCGAACGGAGCGAGAGCGAGGAACGCGAGCGGGACGAGGCGGGAGCGGAGAGATTTCATGGGATGCGGTTAAAGGTGACGGAGGTGGTGGCGAGAGGTTTCGTGAGACGGGGATCGCAGAGTTCGAGCTGAGTGACTGCTGGACGCGCAGCCGGGGCGGCGGCGGGGTTGGCTTTGAGATAGGAGTCGACGTCTTTGGTGACGACAATCTGGCCATACATCAGCGCCCAGTGGCCGGGGAACGTGCAGGTGAATTCATAAACGCCCTCGGTGCGGGGAGCGGTGATCTTGAGCGTCTCAGTCTGACCGGACTCGAGCATCTTGGTGGCGGCGATGATTTCTTTGTCTTCGCCCACGTAAGCGCGGCCTGAGCGATCGGTGTGGCCAGCGGGAAGTTCCATCGCAGCCATGCCGACTTTCTGGCGGGCACCGGGTTGGACGACGACGACGTTGTGCGGCATGACGTCGGCATTTTCGAAGATGAGTTCAAAGGCTTTGCCGGCTTGTACGACGATGCGTTGCGTGTCGTAACGCATTTCCTCGGCCACGGTGCGCACAACGTAAACCGCGACGCGCAGACCAGCTAGCGTGACCCGGAGCGGTTCGGCTTCGGCCGCGGGCAACGCATCCACGAGCTGACTGGCGACGCCGATGGTCTCGATGTAATCGCGACCGGTGCGCTCGCTCGGATGAGCTTTGGCGGCCCAAGCGATGAGGTCGCGCGCGACGCTGGAAACCGCAGCGGCCGGCCACATGTCGCGCGGGAGCGCACGCAGGCTTTGAGCCGCGGTCGGGATTTGATAACCGCGGGCGATCATACCGCCAATCGCGGTGAAGACGGCCGCGGGTTCGCGGCGCGTGCTGACAGCAGAGCGAATCGCGTCACGTTGGATCGCCATCACGGTGCCGTCGGGACCGGGAATGTCGGTGATGCTCGCGGCGAGAATAGGCATCACGAAATCGTAAGCGGTCGCGCGCAAGGCCGCATCGGGAATGAGCGGAATACCCGCGAGGAAACTGGCTTCGGAAAGCGGCGATTTGAGCGCCTCGGTCCACAGTCCGGTGAGCGAACCGTCGATCACCGCGAGCGCGGCCCAAGCATAGATGCGGCTTTCGGCGACGTTGTTGAGCGCGAGTTTGAACAGCGCGGCGCGTTGCACGCGAAGATCCGCGGCAGGTTGCGCGAGAAGGAGGCGACCCACGGCTTTGACGTCGACCTCGGCAGGTGAATCGATGGTGGAAAGGAGCAGTTCAACGCGCGTGGTGCGACGCGTTTCGGCGAGCGCGGCGAGCGACTCAGCGCGGGCGGCGTCGGGCACGCCTTTGCGGCCGAGGATGGCTTCGTGGACGTCGGGCGAGCGCGGCATTTTGAGGAGATCAGGAACTTTGAGCGTACGCAGGAGGTAACGCACTGCCGCCGGATCACCGCCGGCGATCGCGGAACCGTCGCCGATACTCTTGGCCCAGAACGGGCGGAGTTGGCGGAGGGTTTCGCCGATGACGTAATCAAGATAGTATTCGATGGGGAGCTTGGTCGCGGCGAGGGCGACCTCGGCGGCGGCGGCTTCAGGGAAAAAGCTGGCGGCGCGCACGGCATGGAGGCGCACGCGGGCGTTTTCATCGGCGGCTTTGACGCGGAGCAGCGAAAGCGCCTCGGGCACGCGGTCGCGCCAATAACCGATCACGCGAGTGGCGGCGGCGCGGGCATCGGCACTCGGGGAATTAAGAACGCGCGCGAGGAGGTCAAGGTCGACGACGTTGTGCCACTGGTGCAGCCAGAGGGCTTCAGTGAGGTTGTGTTGATAATCAGGGCTCTGCGGGTCGAGCGCGGCGATCCAAGTTTTGACGGCGGCAATGACCTTAGAGGTATCGTGTTTACCGAGCTCGATTTTGGCGAGGTTGCGGATCTGGTTTTCAGGGCGCTTGAGCAGTTCGAGGAGCGCGGGAATCGGTTCGCCGTCGATCTTGGGCGCGACGGCGAGCGGACGGCCTTCGTAGGTGACGCGATAGATGCGGCCATGGACGTGGTCGCGGTTGGAGTCGCGGAGGTGGCTTTGGAGGTGACCGATGAGGGGATTGTGCCAGTCGATGATGTAGATCGCGCCGTCAGGGCCGACGGAGGTGTCGATGGGGCGGAAGTTTTTATCGGTCGAGGACAGGAGATCGGTCTGGCGGATGCCTTTGATGCCGGCGCCGTCGTCCTCAAGTTTCACGCGGTAGATGCCTTGGAAGCCGATGACGTTGGGGTTTAGATAATTTCCCCAATATTCTTCGGGAAATTGCGTACTGGTGATGATCGTGCTGCCCGCGGAAGGGCGCGAGGGGCGTTCCCAAATCTGTTTCAACTTCGGATGTTTTTCCGGGTAATCGATGCGTCCGCTGAAGGCGGCACCAAAGTAGGTGTTGTTGCCGGTAGCGTCGGTGATGATGTCGTTGCCCCAGTAATCGAAGGCGCGGCCGTGCGGATTCGCGAAGCCGTAGGCGGCGTAGGTTTCAAATTTACCGGTGTTGGGTTCGAAACGGTAGATGGCGCCGTCGATATTCCGCACGGGGCCGGCGGCAGTCTCGACTTGCGAGCGATGGAATACGCCGTCGCTGAGCAGAATCGCGCCGCCGGGTTCGTAAACGAGGGAGTTGGCGGTGTGGTGGGAGTCGGCAGAATCGAGGCCCATGAGCACGCGTTCTTTGGTGTCGGCCTTGCCGTCGCCGTCCGTGTCGCGGACAAACCAGAGGCTCGGGGCCTGCATGACGAGGAGGCCGTCTTTATAAAACTGGAAGCCGGTGGGGCAGTTTAGATTATCGAGGAAGTGCGTGCACTTATCGGCTTTGCCGTCGTGGTCGGTGTCTTCAAAAATGAGGATACTGTCGCCGAGTTTGGAAGTGGGCGTGCGCTCGGGATAATTCGGCCAGACGGAGACCCAGAGGCGGCCCTTGGTGTCCCAAGCCATCTGGACGGCTTTCGCGAGTTCGGGGAATTCTTTTTCACTGGCGAACACGTTCACCTTCAAACCGGGGGCGAGGGTCATTTTCCCGATGGCTTCTTCGGCGTTGAGAAACTCGTACGTGCCGTCGGGGTTGGTGCCGGGTTTGTTGGTGCCGAAGGGCGTGACCATCGGGACGGAGAGCAACTCCGGCGGTGTCTTGTCGCCTTTCGCGGTAGCCCAGAGGAGGCGATCGCGGTTGGCGGTGATCGCGTCGCGCTGCGCCATTTCTTCCTGCATCACTTGGTAGTTGGTGATCTTGGGCTGATCTTTGACGGATTCGTATGCGATCTTGGAGCGGTCGCCGTAAACGTTGTATCCGTCCATCGTGCGGTAGCGGTTGTGCCACTCTTCATTTTTCGCGTTCACGGCGGCCTGCAACTTGGCGAAGTCGCCGGTGGGCGCGGCTTCACCGAAAAGTGTCTGGAACATCACGGGGGCGAAGGCCGCGTCGCCGCCTTGGTTAAGATGGACGCCGTTGATCGTAAGTGGCTGGCCGGCTTTCGCGGCGTCGGCGTAAAGCTTCTGCGACGGAGCGTAGAGGTCGACGAACGTCACTCCAGCGCGGTCGCTCGCGACTTCGGCCATGGCCTGAGCGTAAAGGGCGAGGTTGCGATTGTTGGTGGGGGGAACGACGAAGTTTTTATCGGGAAGCATTTCGTTAGCGATGGGGGAAAACAGCACGATCTGAGGCGGGCCGCGCGTGCCGTAAGTTTTGGCGCGGGTTTCGCGCAAGAAAGCGTCTAGGTCGGATTTAAATTTAGCGACGCCCTCGGGACCGGCGAAGGACTCGTTAAAACCAAAGAAGGCAAAGATCACGTCGGCGCCCACGCGCGTGAGCCATTCGTCGGGCGTGCCGAAATCTTTGGAACGCGCGCGCGCGGTGAGTTCGTCGCCTGTGACCGCGAGGTTGCGCACGACGATTTCGTGTTTCGGATATTTCGCGTGGATGAGCGTTTCAAACGCGCCGAAGTGCTGCATGCGGTCGCCGAGGGCGTTGCCGATGATGGCGATTTTGGTGCCGGGGTTGAGCGCGATGGGCGCGTTGATCGCGGCGGGAATCGCGGCGGCAGGCGCGGCAGTTTTGGGCGCGGCGGCGGGCTTGGGTGGTTTAGGCGGGACCGTGCCGCCGACAGGGAGGATTTGGCCGAGCGCGTGATCAGCCGGCGTGATGCCGGTGCGGTAGCCGTCGAAGCCGTACATGCGCGGCGTGTAGCTATCGAACGGAGTAACGTCGGCTTTAGCGGGAACGGCGAGGCCGGCGGCCCAATAGGTGGCGTTGACGATCAGACGGCGGAGTGACTCGTTTTCAAAATCGGTAGCGGCGCCCATCGTGGTCGTGAGAATTTTGGCCGTCGCGCCGGACTCGGTTTTGTAGATACGCGTCCAGACGACGGGCATCGCGGGCGCGTTGACGGGTTGCTCAACTTTGGCGGCGGTTTTTTTGACGTAATCGGCGGGCGCGTCGGTGGGGCTCATGCCTTTGAGGACAAGACCGCGGACGAGGATTTTCGCGTCGGCGGGTGGCGCGGCTTCGTAGACATCGGAGTTGCCAAAAAGTTCGGTGACGCCGCGTAGCAGCGGATCGGAAGCGGCGCCGGGTTCGATGACGCCGCGGGTGGCTTCTTTTTTATGATTTCCCCAGTGAGAAACCCACGTCTCGCCGAGGACTTGTTTACCGAAACCGCCGGCGGTGGCGAGCGATATTTTATTATTCCACGAATAAGCGGCCCACGGACTACCGGCGGGAAAATTAAACGCGTGGGTCGCCGTGCGCAGCGCGATGATGGGAACGCCGCGGCGGTGGGCAGCTTCGAAACGCTTCATCGCGTCGTCGGGCCAAGCGCGGAAACGTAGCGCCATGATAATGATGTCCGCGGTGTCGAGGGCTTCGGAACCGGGGAGCGATTTACCGTTGTTGGGGTTGATCGTACCGTCGGCGTCTAGGGCGAAGAGCACGGTGGTTTTGAAGCCGTGGCGCTGACTGAGGATTTTCGCCAACATCGGGAGCGCTTCTTCGCTGCGATATTCTTCATCGCCGGAGAGCAGCACGACGTGTTTGCCCTTCGCGGCCACGCTGGCAGCGGGCTCAAGGACAAGCGTCGTGGGCGCGGCGGCGTTTGCGAAGGTGAAGGACGCGGCGAGAAGAATGAGAGGGCGAAGCAGGCGAGGGAAATTCATAAAAGGGTAAAAATTTAAGCGATGGGGTAACCGGCGGCGGCGATTTCGCGCCGGAGAAAGGTGTAGCCGGATTCGGCGATATCCCAGGCGGGAGAAAACTCGCGCCAGACATTGATGGCGTTGGCGAAGGCGGGGTCGGAGCGACTGAAGGCCTCGATCGTCATCCAGCCGTCGTAGCCGACTTCGCGGAGCGTGGTGAGGTTTTCGCGGAAGTTGATGTGGCCGGAGCCGGGCGTGCCGCGGTCGTTTTCGCTAAGGTGCACGTGTGCGAGGACGGGGGCGATGGTGCGGATGGCGCCGGCGAAGGTTTTTTCCTCGGTGTTTGCGTGGTGCGTGTCGTACATGGCGCGCACGTTGGGGTGATCGGTGAGCTCGATGAGCATGCGGAGCTGCGCCATGGTGTTGCAGAGGTAACACTCGAAACGGTTGAGCGCTTCGGGGCAGAGGATGACGCCGGCTTGTTTGGCGTAGTCACCGGCGGCGCGGAGAATCTCGGCGCTGCGTTTGTATTCGTCGGGGTTGATGTCGGCGCGCGTGAACGTCGCGAAGGCCGAATGAAACGGGCCGCAGAGTAATTTCGCGCCGCAATCCACGGTGCGATCGATGTTCCACTTGATGGCGTCGAGGCCTTTAGCGCGGATGGCGGCATCGGGGCTGACGGGATTGGCGTCGGCGCCGACGATGGTGACGCACGTGACGCCGAGATTGAGGTCGCCGAGCAGTTTTTTAAGCCGCTTGTAAGCGGCGGGGTCTTGGGCGCCGTTGCAAATCTCGATGCCGTCGTAGCCGATTTTTTTGAGGCGCTCGATATGTGGAAAAAAATCGTCGGAGATCGACGCGGTCCAGGCGAGGAGGTTGAAACCGAGTTTAGGCATGGGAGAAAAACGGGGGAAAAATGGGGCGCAAAAACCGGGGCGCCGAGGGGAATTCGTGAGGCTAAAAAGAGGGGGCGGGCCCATGGACCCGCCCCACCCTGCGATTGATTAGACTTGTTTTACCTTGGCCCAACGGCCGGTGGCGGCGGACTTGAGCACGGCGTCGGTGACGTAATCCGTGGCGAGACCGTCCTTGAAGTTGGGCGTGCAGCCCTTGCCGCTTTCGAGGCCGCGGATGAACTCCACCATCGCGTGCACGAAGCTGTGTTCGTAGCCGAGTTGGAGGCCGGGGACCCACCAGTTGCCGCAATAAGGATGATCGCCGTCGGAGACGTGAATGCTCTTCCAGCCGCGCTCGGGGCCTTCGTCGGTGTAATCGAAAACTTGGAGACGATGCAGGTCGTGCAAGTCCCACTTGAGCGACATATTTTCGCCGTTCACTTCGAACGTGTAGAGGGCTTTGTGGCCGCGCGCGTAACGCGTGGATTCGAAAAGGCCGAGCGAGCCGTTGTTGAAGTGACAGTGGAAAAGACACGCATCGTCGATGCCGACTTTTTGAACTTTGCCAGTGAGGCTGTGTTTGCGCTCTTTGACGAAGGTCTCGGTCATGGCGCTGACGTCTTTGATGCCGCCGTTGAGCCAGAGCGCGGTGTCGATGCAGTGCGCGAGCAGATCACCCGTGACGCCGGAACCGGCGACGTTGACGTCGAGGCGCCAGAGGCCGGTGCCACCCTGCGGGAGCTCGGGATTGATCGTCCAATCTTGGAGGAAGTTGGCGCGGTAGTGGAACACGCGGCCGAGTTTGCCAGCGTCGATGAACTGCTTGGCGAGGACGACGGCGGGGCAACGGCGGTAGTTATACCACACCATGTTGGCGACACCGGCCTTCTCGACCGCCTTGAGCATTTTTTCGGCTTCTTTGCCGTTACGGCCAAGGGGTTTTTCGCAGAGGATCATCTTGCCGGCTTTAGCGGCGGCGATGACTTGCTCGGCGTGGAGGTTGTTGGGCGTGGCGATGTCGACGACGTCGATGTCGTCGCGCGCGATGAGTTTTTTCCAATCCGTCTCGACGGATTTATAGCCCCACTTGGCGGCGAATTCTTTGACCTTGGCTTCGTCGCGCCCGCAGACGGCCTGCGGGATGACTTCGTAGGTGGACGGGAAAAAGTGGTTAACTTGGTGGAAGGCGTTGCTGTGAGCGCGGCCCATGAAGCTGTAGCCGATGAGACCGACGCGGAGTTGTTTTTTGGCCATGGGATTTGAGAACGTTTGAAGGTTAAAAAATAAAACCGGGCGCAACTCAGCCGACCCAACCGTGGTTTTTGCGGACCTCGATCATGGCGGCGAGAATGTCGTTCCAGGTCTGCTGTTTCATCATGACCTCGTTGGGGAACATGCAACCGTCCCAGCAGATGTGTTTGATTTTCTTGGTGACCTTGCCCTTGCCGTCGCGGAGCCAGTAGCCGGAGTCGCGCGGGATGTTGAGTTTGCCCTTCGGGTCGGTGGCGAGGCAGTGGCGGCCGGTCTTTTCGTGCGAGCCGGAGCCGAAGACGGTGCCGTCGTTCTGCGCGACGTGGAAATCGATCGTCCACGGGCGGAGCGCGGCGGTGAGCTTGACCATGGCTTTGTGAAACTCGGCGGGTTCCCAATGGTAATTCTTGGGGACGATGCGGTGGGCTTCGGCGTTTTCGCCGAGTGTGTAGAGGAGCGTGTGCGACATGTCGGCTTGGAAGCCGACGACTTTGGGCATGTTCACGGCCTCGAGGAGGTTCACCATGTTCTTCCAGCTGTGCATGCCGCCCCAGCAGATTTCGCCTTCGGCCGCGAGGCGTTCACCGGCGTCTTTGGCGATCTTGCCGGCTTCGCGGAAGGACTGGGCGATGAGCTTGGTAACGCCCTTGGGGTCGGCGTCCCAGGTTTTGACGCTAGTGGCGCTGTCGATGCGGACGACGCCGTAGGGGCGCACGCCGAGGTCGCGGAGTTTTTTGGCGATGCGGACGGCTTTGCGGACGTGGTTTACCCAGTTGGCGCGCGCGGTGGCGTCACCGCCAGCGGCGGCATCGAACCACACGGGAGCGACGACGGAGCCGACGACGAGGCCCTTGGACTTGATCTTGGCGGCGAGGGCTTTGATGCCGTCGTCGGAGATGTCGATGTCGGTGTGCGGATTGTAGAGGAACAGGTCGATGCCGTCGAACTTGACGCCGCCGACTTCGGCCTTGGCGGTCATGTCGAGCATCGTGTCGAGATCGATGAACGGCTCGGCGCCGGGGCTACCTTTGCCGACAAGACCGGGCCAGGCGGCGTTGTGAAGTTTGGGGAAGTTATTTTCAGCCATGGGGAGGAGGTGATTTAGCGATGAATGTGGGGGTGGAAGGAAAAAACGGACTGGGGAGACGACGGTTTTTAGTTAGAATTTGTTTTTGCGGTAAGCGCCCATTTTCGGGGCGTCGGGATTCACTTCGGGGCCGAAGTAGCGCAAGCAGACGAGTGGCTCGGTGCTGCTGGTGTTTTCAAACGTGACGCCGGCTTTGGCGCCGTCTTCGGTGCAGAAATACTCGTCTTCGGTGAGCTCGTGGAAGCGGATGAGCTTCGGGCTGACGAGCGGCTCGCCGTTAATCTTGCCGGAGCCTTGGACGCAGATGAGGCCGTAGGCGCCGGTGTCCTTGACGGTGCACTTGGTGCCGGGATCGATGGTGATTTCCTTAGCGGTGAAGCATTGTGCGCCGTCGACCTTGCCGTAGACGATCCAGCGATCGACGTAGCCCTCGCTGCGGGTGTCGGCGACGGGGACGGGCTCGAGATAATGGTTGTCCTTGAAGTTCGGGTCGACGTTCTTGTCCCAATCGAGCTGGTCGACGATGAAGTCGATGTCTTGGTGTTTCGATTTGGGCATATCTTTCACGAGGAGCGACCACGGCACTTCGCGGCCCTCGACGAGATTTTGATACATGCCGAAAACGTCGCTGCCCCATTGCGGCTCGTAAGTGCAGAGTGAGCCGGGCGCGTGGAGGATACAGGGATCGATGAGCCAGCCGGTGCCGGGTTTGAGGCGATAAGCTTTAGAAAGATCTAGGATGCCGTTGTCGCCCTTGTTCCATTTGGCGATGCAATCACGCACCTGCGCCTTGGTCGTACCAGGCTCGAGGCCCATGAACGTGTAAGGGAAGTTGTTGCCGACGTTGTTGTGCTGCGGCGGGAAATAGTAGGACTCGGGTTTGCCTTCTTGGCCGACGAGCTTCGCCTGCGCGGCGCTTTGATGCATGTGGTGCGGGATCGGACCCATGTTATCGAAAAACTTCGAGTAGACGGGCCACTTGCCGTATTTTTTCCAGATGGCTTTGCCGACAAGTGTGGCGCCGGTGTCTTCGACGGCCTGCGCGAGCGTGAGGCGGCGATTGCCAATCACGACGTAGCTCAAGCCTTCGTCGGCGGCGCGGCCTTCGTTGGCGGTGACGGTGGTAGATGCGAACCAACGTTCGTCGATGCCGCCGCGGTTCAAACCGTAGGCGTAAGTGTCATCCGGATGCAGCTTGATGCGCAGACCGGGCTGGAGGAACGAGCGCGGGACCCAAGCGGGCGCGAGGCGCAACAAACCGCCGGTGCGGGAAAGCTCGGCCTCGACGAGGCTTTGCGTGGATTTTTTAACGATCTTCAGATCGAGGACGGAGGGGATAGACATGGGAGAAAAGTGTTTATAAAGGAGAAAAATTTACGCGGGGAAAAGCGGCGGCGGTAGGGGCTGATGGCCACCGCTGAGATTTAAGAATTACGGCGTGCGTTGCTGGATGAAGGCGAAGACGCCGCGTTTGTTGGCAACGGCGACATCAGGGCGACCGTCGTTGTTCAGATCGGTGACGATGAACTGCGTGCCCACGCCGGAATCGTTGTCGATGAGGTGTGGCGTGTAGGTGACCGCTTGGGTGACCGGGTCGCGCGTGAGCTTGAACCAATAAATGACGGCGGCGGCGTTGGGCTCGGGGTCGCCTTTCGGGCCGTGCGCCCAATAGCGTTTGCCGGTAACAACATCGAGGAGCCCGTCGCCGTCGATGTCGGCGAGGACGGTGGCATGCGGCTGGGAAAATTGAACGCCTCCCAGTTTTTCGGCGGGGTCGCGGCTAAGGATGGCGTGTTCGCGCCACGTGGGCTCGGTGGCGCCAGCGGCGGGGGCGAGTTGCTCGAACCAGCTCACGCCGTATTTGTGGGCTTCGATGCTCGTGATGACGTCGGCGCGGCCGTCACCATTGACGTCGTAAACATACATCTGCGCGCCGCCGCGGCCGAAATCGGTGGCGTGGAATTTCCACACGGGATCACCGGCGAGCGAGGCGGGTTGTTCCCACCAGCCGTTGTAAGAAAGCAAATCGGCGCGGCCATCGCCGTTGATGTCGCCCGCACCGATTCCGTGCGTGTAACGTTGCCATTCGCCCTCGGGGGAAATCGCGTGAAACGTCCACGGCACCGCGGGGTTCGCGGGATTGCGCGTGGCGTAGCCGAGTTTTTTGCCACTCGCGAAAATCAACGCTTCGGGTTGGCCGGCGATGAGTTTTACAAAATGCGGCGACTCGGTGCCGATGAACGGATAAATCAAATACCGCGGCCAATCGCCGCCGGCGGCGCCGGGATTTTTGAGCCAATGCGCGGGGCGACCAGGCCAGCCGATCTGGATCGCGTCGGGTAAGCCGTCACCGTCGATATCGGCGGCGTCGGCGATGAAGGCGTTGGAATAACTTTCTTTGTCGAACGCGTGCGGGGCGGCGATTTCGGTGCGCTTGGTGAAAGCGGGGCCTTCAAACCAAAACGGGCCGGCGACGAGGTCAGGTTTACCATCGTGGTTAAAATCAGCGGCCGCGATGCTCTCCGCGTAAAAACGCTGGTCGAGAACTTGGCGTTTAAAGGAAATCGTTTCGGCCACCGCCGCGGAGACAGCCAAGCCCCCAACAGCAACAGCCAAGAGAAAGCGAGGGGACAAATGCAGGGTCATGGGGGTTGGGGGCACGGGGAATCGGACCAAAAGGGGAATGCGGCACGATGACCTTACTCATCAGACGAACAAACGAATAGAAAGGCTGCGACAAGTTTTTGTGTAAAAACGTCACGTCACCTCGCCTCACCCCACCACTCGGGCCAAAACCACCCACCCCCTAACCGCTCAACGCTGGTAACGCGCGCGGTATTCGCGGGGCGTGTCGCCCATGATGCGGCGAAACTCCTTCGCAAAATGACTCTGGTCGGCAAAACCGAAGGCGCTGGCGACGTCGGCGAGCGATTTTTTGGAAAATACCAACGCGCTGCAGCTCATACGCACACGCATCTGGCGCACGTAGTCGTGCGGCGAACTTTGATACGTGGCGCGAAACTGGCGCTCAAAGGCGCGCACCGAGAGGCCGCAGGCTTTCGCGAGCTCTTGGTTAGTAATAGGCTCCGCGAAATGTTGGCTCACGAAGCGGATCGCCTCGCTCAACGGTGAATCCGCGGGCGTGCCCTTGCCTTGCGCGGGGAGCGGACGCGTGACACCTGCCGTCCCGACGACGTTGCCGCGGGCGTCGTGCAGGGGAATTTTCGAGGTCACGCACCAACGCGCGGTGTGGTCAAAACGCCCCACGAGCTCGACGCGCGAAAGGATCCGCTCGCCGCGCAACACGCGTTCGTCGTCGATGCGGTATTGGTGGGCGAGCGCCTCGCCGCAAAGATCGTAATCGCTGTGTCCAATGACTTCTTCGCGGGTTTTCAGCCCGAAATTGAGGATAAACGAAACGCTCACCCACTGGTAAGTCCCCGCGACGTCTTTCATCCACAGTGGCAAATCCTCGAGGTAATCAAACAACTCGATCACCTCCGGCGCCGCCGCTCCGATCCGCAACAAACCGTTGCGGAGCGTGGAATCGGCGAGGACGCGTTTCATACCCCGCTAAAACACCATGAATTTTACCCGGCGCAAGCGCTGGAATAGCACTTTGTAACACGATCCGCTTTTGACGCCGACCGTGATACGCCTTTGGTGAGCGCATGTCTGGTCTCTCGTTCACCACCCCCACCGACGCCGAACTCGATCGCGAAGCCGAGCGCTTGCTCAAAGCCCTGCTCCACGTCGAATGCGACCCGCGCGGTAAAAAATGGAACCACCAAACTTGCCGCGAAATCGCCCCGATCACCCTCGAGATTAACCACCTCAAAAAAGAAAAAGACGCCGTCCTCCTCACCCATTCTTACGTCGAGCCCGAGATCGTCTACGGCGTCGGTGATTTCAAG
Organism: Opitutia bacterium; assembly: GCA_947449835.1. Classification (GTDB taxonomy): domain Bacteria; phylum Verrucomicrobiota; class Verrucomicrobiia; order Opitutales; family Opitutaceae; genus Tous-C4FEB. The sequence continues at coordinate 76,899 of CANFSZ010000003.1, read as the reverse complement.
GGTGACTCGTACTTCCTCAGCCTCAAAGCCCGCGAAGCCCACGCTAAGATCATCCTCTTCGCCGGCGTCGTGTTCATGGCGGAAACGGCCAAAATTCTTTCGCCCGACGCCACCGTCATCGTGCCCGACCGCGCCTCAGGTTGTTCCCTCGCCGATTCCATCGACGGGGCCGGCGTGCGCAAACTCAAGGCGCTCTACCCCGACGCCACCGTCGTCTGCTACATCAACAGCACCGCCGAGGTGAAAGCCGAGAGCGACGTCTGCGTCACTTCCGGCAACGTCTACGCCATCGTGGCCAACCTCCCGGCCCAACGTATCTTATTCGTCCCCGACCGCCTCATGGCCGACAACCTCCGCGACGAACTCCAGCGGCGCGGCATCGCCAAAGAAATCATCTCCTCCGATGGCACGTGCATGGTTCACGACCAGTTTACCACCGCCCAAGTCGCCGCCGCCCGCGCCCAATTCCCCGGCCTCAAAGTCGTCGCCCACCCCGAATGCACCGCCGACGTCGCCGCGGTCGCCGATTTCGTCGGCAGTACCGGCGCGATGATGAAATACGTCAAAACGACGCCCGCGCCGTATTTTCTCATGCTCACCGAGTGCGGACTCGTCGGCCGGCTCGAAGTCGAAGCCCCTGAAAAACACTTCATCGGCGGCTGCCGGCTTTGTCCTTACATGAAGTTAAATTCCCTCGAAAAAATCCGCGACGCTCTCCGCGCCCCGCGGCCCGATCAGATTGTCACGCTCGAGGAAAACCTCCGCCGCCGCGCCGCCACCTGCATCGAGAGGATGTTTGCGCTCACGCCCAGCGAATAACCCGCCACCCTTTTCCATGCTCACTCCCCGCACCGCTCACTTGATCGACCTGGCCCTCGACGAAGACGCCGGCCTCGGCGACGTCACCAGCCGGGCCATTTTTCCGGCGACGCATCACTCCCGCGCGTTCATCGAAACTCGCCAAGACCTCACGCTCTGCGGCCTCACGATCGCCGCCGCCGTGTTCACCCGCGTCGACCCTGCGCTTAAAGTGAAACTCACCGCCACCGACGGCGCCCGCGTCAAAAACGGCGCCCGCGTCCTCAGCGTCGCCGGCCCGACCGCCGCTCTGCTCACCGCTGAGCGCACCGCGCTCAACTTTATCCAACGCCTCTCCGGCATCGCCACCCTCGCCCGCCGCTACGCCGACGCCCTCGCCGCCACAACGACCCGCGTCGTCGACACGCGCAAAACCACCCCCGGCTGGCGCGCCCTCGAAAAATACGCCGTCCGCTGCGGCGGTTGCGTTAACCACCGTTCCTCGCTCGGCGAACACGTCCTCATCAAAGACAACCACATCGCCGCCGCCGGCTCGCTCACCCACGCCGTGCAACTCGCCCGCGCCGCCGCGCCCCATCTGGCCAAAATCGAAGTCGAAGCCACCACGCTCGCCGAGGTGAAAGCAGCCATCCGCGCCGGCGCCGAAGTTATTTTGCTCGATAACATGTCACCCGACCTCGTGCGTCGCGCGGTCGCGCTCATTGCCGGCGCGGCGCTCGTCGAAGTTTCTGGTGGCGTGCGCTTCGAGACGCTCCGCGACTACGCGTTGCCGGGTGTGGACGTAATCAGCATCGGCGCGCTCACCCACTCCGCGCCCGCCGCCGACTTGAGCCTCACGATTTTACCCGCGCGGCCCGCGCCGAAAAAATAATGCGCATTGTTCGCACCGATTGTCTGGTGATTGGGGCTGGCCTCGCCGGCTCGGCCTACGCCCTGCACGCCGCACGGCTCGGTTATAACGTCGAGTTGCTATCGCTGGCCGAACCTCTCGCCGCCAACAGCGATTGGGCGCAAGGCGGGATCATCTACGACCCAGCCGAGACCGCCGCCACCGGTTCGCTCGCGCAAGATATTCAGGCCGCCAGCGACCACACCTCGAATCCCGCGGCCGTGGCCCAACTCATCCACGAAGGTCCCGCCGCCGTGAAAGAGCTCTTGCTCGACGAACTCCACGTCGATTTCGACCGCTCCGCCGGCGGCGAACTCGAGTTGACGCGCGAAGGCGGCCACAGTGAGAAACGCATCATCTACGCCAAAGACGCCACGGGCCACGCCATCCTCGAGCGCGTCGCGCACCGCGTGAACTCCACGCCGCGCATCACCCGGCGCACCGGCTGGGTCGCGATCGACCTGCTCACGCTCTCACACAATTCCACGTCCGCCGCCGATAAATACAAACCGCTCACGTGTTTCGGCGCCTACGTGCTCGACACCGCCACCGGCGAGACGGTCGCCGTGGTCGCCAAAAAAACCATCCTCGCCACCGGCGGGCTCGGGCAGATTTTCCAGCATTCGACCAACCAGCCCGGCAGCGTCGGCCACGGCGTGGCGATGGCGTACCGCGTGGGCGCGCGCCTGATCGACCTCGAATACGTCCAATTTCACCCAACCGTTTTCGCGCAGAAAAACGCCCCGCGTTTCCTCGTGACCGAAGCTCTACGCGGCGAAGGCGGCGTGCTCATCAACACCCGTGGCGAGCGCTTCATGGATGCCGTGCATCCCCGCGGCTCGCTCGCCCCGCGCGATATAGTAGCCCGCGCCATCCAGCGTGAACTCTCCACGAGCGGCGAGACGTGCGTCTACCTTGATCTCTCGGCGATGACCCCAGAATTTATTCGTGAACGTTTTCCCAATATCCATGCGCGCTGCCTGAGCTACGGCGTGGATATTTCCCGCGAGCCGATTCCGGTCGTGCCCGCGGCCCATTTCGCCTGCGGCGGCGTCCACTCTGACCTCCACGGCCGAACCAATATTCTCCACCTCAACGCCATCGGCGAAACCGCCTGCACTGGCGTCCACGGCGCCAACCGCCTCGCCAGCACCTCGCTGCTCGAATGCCTAACCAGCGCGAAGTTCACCGCGCAGGCCGATGCCATCGATCTCGCCCGCGTCACGTTTCCGCCCAGCGAACCCCGCGCCTGGGAAAGCCCCTCACGCGTGGCGGATCCCGTGCTCGTGCGCCAAGACATCGACCAGATCCGCACCACCATGTGGAACTACGCCGGCATTGTGCGCTCGCCGAAACGCCTCACGCGCGCGCGGCGCATCTTACTCGAGTTACGCGAGGAGATTCAGGATTTTTACCGCGGCTGCGCCCTCACGCGTGAATTGATCGAGCTGCGCAACGCCATCCAAACTGCGTTGCTCGTCGTCCACGCCGCCACGCTCAACCCCCGCAGCCAAGGCTGCCACTACGTCGAACCCGACACCGATTAAGCCCATCCAGCCACGCGCCCGCGCGACAAATTGTCCTCGACCCACCGACGAGAAGCAGTGAAGTAAGTTTTCGCGTCTCTTCCCCGCTTGCGACGCGTCTATCCCCGCACCGTTTCCTCCCCCTGTTCCCTTATTATCCCCATGAAATCCTGGTCCCGCAAAGAATTCCTCAAAGCCTCCCTAGTCGGCGGTGGCGCCGCCCTCATCGCCGGTCAAACCCGCCTCTTCGGCCAAGTCGCGCCCGCCACCGGTAGCGCCAATGGCGACATCCGCGTAGCCGTCGTCGGCATCAATGCCCAAGGCGCTGGCCACATGCGCGACTATCTCAACAAACTCCCCGGCGCCCGCCTCGTCGCCATCTGCGACGTCGATACCGCCGTCCTCGCCAAGCGCCTCGAAGAATGCGTAAAAGCCGGCGTCAAACCCGAGACTTACACCGATTACCGCAAGCTCCTCGAAAACAAAAATATCGACGCCGTCGTCCTCGGTACGCCCAACCACCAACACTCACTCCAGACGATCTGGGCCCTCCAAGCCGGCAAAGACGTGTACGTTGAAAAACCCCTCTCCCACAACATCTGGGAAGGCCGCCAAGCGCTCGCCGCCTCGCTCAAGTACACCAAAAACATCGTCCAGACCGGCACGCAAAACCGCTCCTCCCTCGATATCCAAGAAGCCATCGCCTACGTGCGCTCCGGCCAGATCGGCAAAATCCAATGGGCCCGCGGCCTCTGCTACAAACCCCGCGACAGCATCGGCCTGACCACGGGACCTCAAGCCGTCCCTGAAAGCATCGGCAGCGTCGGCTACGATCTCTGGACCGGCCCCGCGACCCTCACGCCCCCGCACCGCAACGGCTCCAAAGGCCCCGTCCACTACGATTGGCACTGGTTCTGGAACTACGGCGGCGGCGACATCACCAACCAAGGCATCCACCAGATGGACGTCGCCCGTTGGTTCCTCGGTGAAACCGGTCTGCCCGCCAGCGTCATGAGCCTCGGTGGCCGCTTCGGTTACCGCGACGACGCCGAGACGCCCAACACCCTTCTCTCTGTTTTCAATTTCGAAAAAGCCCCACTCATCTTCGAAGTCCGCGGCCTGCCCATGAAAGCCGGCATGAAAGCCATGGATAACTACCGCGGCACCCGCGTCGGGGTCGTCGTCCAATGCGAAAACGGCTACGTCACCGTCAGCGAAAACGGCACCGCCAACATCTACGACAACGCCAACACGAAAATTAAAGCCCTCAGCAATGGCGGCAACGGCGCCCACCGCGCCAACTTCGTGAAAGCCGTGAAAAACCGCAAAGTCGTCGTCGGCCTCATCGAGGAATGCTATTATTCCACGTCGCTCTGTCACATGGGCAACCTCTCGTATCTCGTCGGCGCGGATAAATCCAACGCAGCTATCGGCGAAGCCATCAAAGCCAGCGCGCCCACGACGGAAGCCTACGGCCGCATCCTCGAACACTTGAAGGCCAACGCCGTCGACGTCGCCACGACCCCGACCGTCCTCGGGCCGTTGCTCACGTTTGACCGCAAGACCGAGCTCTTTACGGGCGCCGACAAAGTCGTTGTCGATGCCGCGAACAACCACGCGCTACGCAAACGCGTGGGCCGCGGCGCCTTCACGATCCCGCAGCTCGCCTAAACGTTTTGCTTTCGGAAAACAAAACCCCGGTCACACAAGATCGGGGTTTTTTTACGGCCTCTCACCGGATTAGCCGCGCGGGGGCTGATCGCGATAGGATAGGCAGGGCGAGATTGTTTTATTTAGATTCGTCGACGACGAGGAACCGACTGCTGCCATCGCGCCAAAGGCGGACAAGCACTTTGGGGCCTTTGATGTCTTCGCTCAATTTTACGGCTTCATCCGCGTTGCGCACGGGGCGACGATCAAGCTCGAGGATGATATCGCCCTCGCGCAGGCCGGCGCGCGCGGAAGGACTGTCGGGTTCGACGGCCGTGATGATCGCCCCTTCGATGCGCCGCGAGAGATTCAACTGCTCGCGCAGCTCGGCGGAAATATCGCCCACGCCCACGCCGTTGAGCACGCCGATGTCTTTGGCCTCAAGCGTTTCACGGCGGTCGCCGCCGGCGCGCTTTTGTCCGGGTAGCGCGGTTAATTTCACCTTCACGGTGGCAGGTTTGCCGTCGCGGAGGTATTCCACTTTCGCTTCCGTGCCGGGCGTGAGGCGCGTGACCGTGAGTTGCAGATGGCGCGGGTCGCGGATCGCAGTGGTGTCAATTTTCGTGATGATATCGCCGCTCTTGAGGCCGGCTTTTTCGGCGGGCGTATCGGACTGCACGTCGACGATGAGCGCGCCTTGATTGACTTTGAACATCGCGGAAATCTCGGCGTCGAGGGATTGCGTCTGGACGCCGAGAAACGCGCGGTCGACGCGGCCGGTTTTCACGAGTTGCTCGGCGATGGTGCGGACTTGGTTGATCGGAATAGCGAAGCCGACGCCGTTAAAGCCGCCGCTGCGACTGAGGATCGCGGTGTTGAGCCCGATGAGACGGCCCTCGACGTCGAGGAGCGCGCCGCCGGAGTTGCCGGGGTTGATGGCGGCGTCGGTCTGGATAAAATCTTCATACGTCTCGATGCCCAGACCGCCACGACTGAGCGCGCTGACGATCCCACGCGTGACAGATTGGCCAATGCCAAAAGGATTGCCGATAGCGAGGACGACGTCGCCGATTTCAAGCAGATCGCTGTCGCCGAGTGTAGCGGCGGTGAGATTGGTCGCGGCGATTTTGATGACCGCGACATCCGCCTTGGAGTCGCGGCCGATGATGGTGGCTTTGAATTCAAGGCGCGGCTCACCGAAGGCGACCTTAACCTCATCGGCGCCGTCAATCACGTGGTTGTTGGTTAAAATATAGCCGTCGGACGAGATGATCACGCCCGAGCCGAGGCCTTGTTGGAAGGGGCCGGAATCACCGCGGCCCCCGCGATTGCCCCGCCCGCCGCGTTCAGCCCGATCGTTGCGTTGATCGCGCTCATCGGAGTCAGGTACACCGAAAAAGCGGCGAAACTGGGGGTCGTTAAAAAATGGCGCAGCCTCGGCGGCTATTTTGGTTTTCTTCGATGAGAAAACGTAGACCACGCTCGGAGCGGTTTTTTTGACGATGTTGGCGTAGCTGATGCGATCGGGGCTGTCGCGGTTGATGGCTTTGGGCTCGGCCTTGAGCTTGAGTGGCGGGCGCTCGGAGGTTTTGGTTTTTTCTTCAGCGCGGAGCGTGAGGTTGGCGAAACCGCCAGCGATCACAAGGGCAGCCAACACGAGAGCGAAACGAGGAGATCGAGGATTCATAATGAGGATTTGGGAGGCAATAAACTCGCCGCTCAGACTTTTTCAACGGGGGCGGGTTCCCTATTCCTTAAAATCGCTCGCAAAACATTGCACGTTAACCTGCTCCCGCCCTTGACCGCGCGTGACCGATGCGGCATGTCTCTCCGGCTATGTCAGACGCCACCACTCCCGCTACCGCCATCCCGGCTCCCGTTTCGATGGATAACCTCGTCGCGCTCGCGAAGCGCCGCGGCTTTATTTTCCAGTCGTCCGAGATCTACGGCGGTTTCAACGGCTTCTTCGATTACGGTCCGCTAGGCGCTGAGTTGAAAAAGAACATCCGCGATTGCTGGTGGGCCGACATGGTGCAACGCCGCGACGATGTCGTGGGCATCGAGACTTCGATCATCATGCACCCGAAAGTCTGGGAAGCCTCCGGCCACGTGGCCGGGTTTTCCGATCCGCTCGTGGACTGCAAAGTTTCCAAGCAACGCTACCGCGCGGACCAGCTGTTTTTCTCGCCGGTCGTCATCACCGGCGCAGACGGCGTCGCGCAGACCGTCGGCTACGTCTCCGCGCTTGAAAGCGAAAATACCGCGGGCGAACTCCAAACCGCCGCCGAGTCGTTCAAACGCAAAAAAGCCATTCAAGGCACGCTCTCGCCGGTCGTCGCCAAAGACCTCACCGAAGCACGCGAAGACGAGATCGCGTTGATCCCCTCGCCAGCCACCGGCGAACCCGGCAGCCTCACCGCTCCGCGCGCCTTTAACATGATGTTCCAGACGAACGTCGGCGCCATGACCGATGGTTCTTCCGTCGCCTATCTGCGGCCTGAGACGGCGCAGGGCATGTTCGTTGATTTCAAAAACGTCGTCGATACCGGTCGCGTGAAATTGCCTTTTGGCATCGCGCAAATCGGCAAGTCGTTCCGCAACGAGATCACGCCGCGCAACTTCATCTTCCGCTCGCGCGAATTTGAACAGATGGAGATGGAATATTTCATCCACGAAGACGCCGATTGGTCCAAGGTCCACGAAGAGTGGATCGCTTGGTGCGAAGCGTGGTTGAAGAGCATCGGCCTGCCCGACTCGCACCTCTCGCGCTACGCACATCCGAAGGAGAAACTCGCGTTTTACTCCCGAGGCACGGTGGACATCATGTTCAAATATCCGTTTGGCGTGCAAGAGCTCTGGGGCATCGCCGCCCGCGGCAGCTACGATCTCACGCAACACGCCAACGCCTCCGGCAAACCGCAGGAAATCTTCGACGAAGCCACGAAAAAGAAATTCGTCCCGCACGTCATCGAGCCGGCCGTCGGCGTCGATCGCATCTTCCTCGCCGTCCTCTGCGCGGGCTACGCCGAAGAAGCCGTCACCGACGAAAAAGGTAACACCGAGACACGCACCGTGCTCCGCCTCAGCCCGCGCATCGCGCCGGTCAAAGTCGCCGTCCTCCCGCTCCTCAAAAACAAAGAGGTCCTCGTCGCCCGCGCCCAAGCGCTCTACAAAAAACTCCAGCGCCGCTACGCCGTATTTTACGACGAGACGGCCGCCATCGGTCGCCGTTACCGTCGCCAGGATGAGATTGGCACGCCGTGGTGCGTGACGATCGATTTCGACACGATCGAGAAACCGGGCGACACGTTTACCCTCCGCGACCGCGACACCATGCAGCAACGCCGCGTCACCGAGGCTGAACTTTTCGCTCTCCTGGAAGAGCACGTTTACTAACCCGCTATGTGCGCCCGCGCGCGCCCTCCCGTCGTCCGCAGCGTCCAAACTCCGGACGCGCTCGCTGCGTTGCGTACGTGGCTCGACACCTTCGAGCCCAAGACCCGCAAACTCGGCGAATCGACTTTCACGACCAAGCAGGTCCAAAAAATCGGCACGCAAGCCGATCACTACGTCGAGGCCGTCGTCGCCGAAGACGCGGAAAAATTTCCCGTCACGCTCTTCCTCACGCGCGGCCAATGGACGGCCAAGTGCGCCTGCGAACTCCGCAAAGACTGCCGCCACATCTACGGCGCGGGGCTGGCTTGGCTCGCTGAAGCCAACGCCGGCTCCGCCGCCAGTACCGATGCCGCCAGCGCGACCGCCGCCAAACTTCCCGCGGTCGCAAAATCTGCCGCGCCCACTGCCCCGCTTAACCGGCACACGTTTCGCGTGCAATGGTCGCCCGTCCTCGCCGAGAAACTCGGCCGCGCCCTCACCGAAAGCGAAGGCCGCCAACTCGGCAACATCGCCGCCCTCTTCGCCGATTTCGCGCGCGGCTCCGGCAAGCTCCACGCCAGCCAGCTGCGCACCCACGGCTTCGAATACGTCCCGACCCCCGGCCACGAGTTGCACACGCCGATTTTTGAAGATTGGTGGAATCCCGAAGCCCCGCCGCGCGATCCGTGGGAGCTCTGGCAATATATCGCTTACCATTACGAACAGACGGGACGCGACATTCCGGAATTTCTCCGGCCGCTCACCGACACCACGGCCGTCCACGCCGCCGTCGATGATCAACTCGTCCAACAAGAACTCGCCGTCTGGCGCACCGCGTTTGCCGCTCCCGAAACCACCGGCACCAGCCACGCGGATAACCCCGCGACCGATATCGTCGGCCTCCGCGCGCGCATCAACCCGCTCGGGAAATTCCTGATCGAGATCCGCCCCGCCGCAGACAAACCCTGGCGCCCGCCCACGCAACGCTGGTTCACCGCGCTCGCCGCTTCGCGCCCCGCCGATTTCTCCGATCGCCCACCCGCCGAGGCCGCGCTCGCGACGTTGTTGATCACCGAATGCCGCGGCTACGCCTGGCAATACACGCCGCGCCTCACTCTTTCCGTCGACGGCGCCGCTGCTCTTCTCACCACCGCGGCCGCCCGCGACGCGATTGTCCGCACGGATGAACAACCGTTCATCATCGAGCCCGAGCCGCTCATTCCCGAAGCCATCATTTCGGCCGCGCAACGCGATCGTCTCGAACTTCGCCTACTCACGCCCGACGGCCGCAACGCCGAGGAAGCGCGGCTTATCACCAAAAAACCCGAGCCGCTCTATTTATTCTCCGGCCGCATCTGGCGCGGCCCGCCGCCGCTGCCTGCGCGCCACATCCCCGCCGCCGTCCTCGCCGATGCCGGCCTCATGTCGCGTCTACGTGCCTCGGGCTTGCGCCTGCCTGCGGCCTTGGAAAATCGCGTCCGCCGCGTCCCGCTCCGACCGGTCATCAAGTGCTGGAGCACCGCCGACACCGAGCCGGACGCCTCCGAATATTTTCACGCCCAACTTTTCGCGCGTTCCAGCAATCCTGCCTGCGAACAACAATGGGACGGCGAACGCGGCTGGCAATGGACGCCCAGCAAAGCCCCCGCGCCGCGCGCGGCCGACGAACCATTGCTCGAGTTCGATCTCAACGGCGCCAACGCCATCGCTGGTTGCTTCGCTGAATTCCGTCTCAATTGGAACCGTTGGGTCAACGTCTGGGCTCGGTCCATGACCAAGACGTTCCCTGAAGAATTTCTCGCCTGGCGCGAAACGCTGCCGCCCGACCTCGAGATCGAAGCCTCACCGATGTTGTCCGGCCTCCTCGGCCCGGCCTTGCAAGGCCACGTGGAATTTTCCGCCGCACCCGCCGCCGGCGAAGGCCGCGACTGGTTCGATCTCACCGTCGAACTCCGCGTCGAAGACACCACGCTCAAGCCCGACGAACTCGCCTTGCTTCTCAAGGCGCGCGGCAAATGGGTCCGCCTGCCTAACCACGGTTGGCGACGCCTTGAGCTCGCGCCGACCGCCAACAACGGCACCGAAGCCGCCCTCGACCGTCTCGGCCTCCGCGCCGAAGACATGCTCACCGCCGGCAAGCCCGCGAAGCACCGGCTGCACGCGCTGCAACTCGTCGCCGAGATCGATACCTTCGCCGCCAAAGACGCCGCCCTCGCCGACACGCTCCGCGAGCGCGCCGCCGCCCTCGCTGCGATTCCCACCCCGGCGCTTCCCACCGGCCTGCGCGCCACTTTGCGCCCGTATCAAGAAGAAGGATTTCAATTTCTCGCGCACCTCGCCGCCCGCGGCTTCGGCGGTATTTTGGCCGACGACATGGGGCTCGGTAAAACCGTGCAAACCCTCGCCTGGCTCCTGCACCAAGCCCACACCCACGCCGCCGCTCAAGCGGGCAGCGCCGATAAAAAACCGTTTCGCGCCCTCGTCATTTGCCCTAAAAGCGTCATGCACGGCTGGCTCACTGAGACCGAACGTTTCGCGCCCGAACTCGCCGCCGAAATCTTCACGCCGCTCATTTCCTACGGAACCAAAATGCCCGGTCCCGCGGACCGCGGCGCCCTGCTCGTCGTCAACTACGCTCAACTCCGCCTGAACACCGCGTGGTTTCACCGCCACAACTGGGATGCGGTCATTCTCGACGAAGCTCAGTTCATCAAAAACCCGACCAGCCAGACCGCCGCCATCGCGCGCGCCATCCCCGCCGCCCACCGCGTCGCGCTCACCGGCACGCCCATCGAAAATCGCCTCCTCGATCTCTGGAGCCTCTTCGCCTTTGCGCAGCCCGGCCTCCTCGGCTCCCAAGCCGGTTTCCGCCGCCAATACCCGGCCGAAGACCCGACCTCCGCTGCTCGTCTCCGCCGCCGCGTCCGCCACTTCATGTTGCGCCGCACCAAGGCCCAAGTCGCTCCCGAGCTGCCGCCGCGCACCGAAGACATCATCCTCGTCGATCTCGACGGCGAACAACGCTCCCTTTACGACGCCGAGCTCAAACGCGCCCGCGCCCAACTCCTCGGCATCGAAACCGCCCGCGCCCTCGACGCCGTGCGCTTCAACGTCCTCGCGAGCCTCCTGCGCCTCCGCCAAATCTGTTGCCACCCCGCGCTCGTCTCCGGGGCCCACAGCGAGATCCCCAGCGCCAAACTCGACGCCCTCCTCGAGCGCCTCGAAGAACTCCGCGACGAAGGCCAACAGGTGCTCGTTTTCAGCCAATTTGTCTCCTTGCTCGAACTCATCGAGCCGCGCCTCCAAGCTGCCGACATCGGTTACCTCAAGCTCACCGGCGCCACCGAAAACCGCGCCGAACTCGTCGATCAGTTCCAAAGCGATCGCTCCAAAACGGTTTTCCTTCTTTCGCTCAAAGCCGCCGGCTCCGGCCTCAACCTCACCGCCGCCAGCTACGTCATCCTCTGCGATCCGTGGTGGAATCCGGCCGTCGAAGCTCAAGCCATCGACCGCACGCATCGCATCGGCCAGACCCAACCCGTCGTCGCCTACCGGCTCGTCGCCGCCGACACCGTGGAGCAAAAAATCCTCGCCCTCCAACGCGATAAAGCCGCCCTCGCCAACGCCGTCGTCCAGGAAGAATCCCTCGCCAGCGTCCTCGACCTCGACAGCCTCCGCCAAATCCTCGCCTAAAGCCCGCAACCGCCCTGGCCGCGATGGAAAACGCCTGCCATTTCTCCCCCGACCGTCGCCACCGTTACAGTCTCATTCATCGGTGGGATCCGCTCCTCGGCGGCGACCGTCTGATCATGTGGATCGGCCTCAACCCGAGCACCGCCGACGAATCCCAACTCGACCCCACGCTGCGCCGCATCGCCCGTTTCTCCGAACGCGATGGCTTCGATGGTTTCTGGATGGCCAACCTTTTTGGCCTGCGCACGCCGTACCCGAAAGAAATGAAATCCGCGCCCGATCCCGTCGGCGCAGAAAACGATGCCTCGCTCCTCGCCGCCGCCGACCGCTGTGATCGGATCGTCGCCGCCTGGGGCGTGAGCGGCGATTACCAAGCCCGCGCCGATGCCGTCGTCCGCCTCTTCGGCGAACGCGAACTTTGGTGCCTCGGCACCACGCAAGCTGGCCACCCTCGCCACCCGCTCTACGTCCCTGGCGACCAAAAACTCGTCCGCTTCCGGCCCAAGATCCGCCCCGCCTGATTGTCTGCGTCTATGCCCACGCGCCGCCCCCACCTGTTGTTGCTCAACGCCTCCCTCGCCGGTGATGCCGGCAACACCGCCGTTCTCCTCGCCCAAGCCCGCCGTCATCTAGCTCGCCGCGCCACCGTCGAAATGCTCACGCTCGCACCCGACGCCACCGCGACTCCGTTAGCGCGAATTTCTGTAATTGATCCGCAGCTACGCGCCGCGCTCTCGCGCGCCGATGGTTTTCTTTTTGGCACCGGCACGCATTGGGATTCCTGGAGCAACGTGCTCCAAAATTTTCTCGAAGTCGCCACGCCCACCGAGGGAACCGTGCTCTGGCTCGGCAAACCCGCTGCGGTCATCGTGAGCGAGCACAGCACCGGCGGCAAAGGCGTCCTCTCGCGCCTCCAAGGCGTGCTCGTCACTTTCGGTTGCTCGATCCCGCCCATGTCCGGCCTCGTCCTTTCCCGCGCGGCTGTCATCGCCGCTCGCCACGACCCCGCCGCGGCCCGCGATTTCTGGTGCGCCGACGATCTCCGCATCGTTTTTCACAACCTCGCCGAGGCCACGCGCATCACGCTCCCCGCCGCAAAACCCGCGCGTCCGCGTTGGCGCACGTGGCCCGTCGACCGCCGCGAATTCTCAGCTCGTTGGCTCTAAGAAAGCGCCACCTGTCCGGGCCGCTCGCCCTTCAACGCGATTTCACCCGCACATTGAGGTGATCCCCGCTCCAACTCGCTACACGTAGCCGGTCGCGTCTCGTAAACAGAGCAAAAATATTCCCGCGCCCCATCCTCGCCCACGCGCACTACCAACGCCGCACAATGCCCGTCGCTCATACGCATATACGCACGATGGCCGACAAAATGCACGAGTCGATCCGCCTCGGCACCGAGCCGCGCCCAATCCGCGCCCGTCACGCGGACATACGTTTCCAATTTCGAAAAACAACAAACGCCGCAGCGCAGACATACCGGGGGTAAAGGCATGACGCTACCAACCTGTCGCTTGCCGCGTCGTACGCAACCGTTTCGATTCCTGTCCGCATGGAAGCCTACGCCCGCGCCCGCCAGCTCATCGACTCCGCTCACGCCGCCGATCCCACGCGTGCCGCCGACGGCCGCGCCGCCGAACTCATCTACGGCGAACGCGTCGAAGCCTGGGTCGCCCGTCTTATCCCCGACGCGAGCCCGCTTCTGCTCCTCGCCGCTCGCTGCCAACATCTCGAGCGCTGGCTCACTCCCCGCGCCACGTTTCCCGAAGGCAAAGTCGGCTACCTCACTTGGCGCCGCTCGCTCTACGTCAAACAAGCTGAGCGCGCCCGCGAACTGCTCCTCGCCGCCGGCGTCGCCGCGAGCGAAGCCGCCGAAGTCGCCACCTGGATTTCTAAAACCGGATTAAAAACTAACCCCGGCACCCAAGCCCTCGAAGACGCCGCGGTCCTTGTCTTTCTTGAAAACGAAATCAGCACCTTCGCCACGCAACATGCCGATTACCCGCGCGAAAAGTTCGTCGATATTTTGAAAAAAACTTGGCGCAAACTCAGCCCCGCCGCGCAACACGCCGCCACCAGCCTCACGCTTCCGCCCGCGATCGCTGAACTCGTGCGCGCCGCTCTCGCGTGAAGCTTCGCGCAGAATTAAACTTGGATGCCGCAACGTTCGGATAGCCGCCACGTCTCGCTTGCACCCCTTCGTCGCTCCGCCATGATTCGTCCGCCCGCCACGTTCGCCACCGCTCGCCTCACCGCGCGGCGACCTCGCGCCGACGATGCCGCCGCCGTTTTTTCCGCCTACGCCAGCGATCCCGAAGTGACCCGCTACCTCGCGTGGAAACCCTACGAACGCGTGGAATTGCTCGCTGATTTTCTGCGCGATCGCGCCGCCGATTGGGACCGCCCGAAATCGCCGCACTACGCGTGGCTACTCTGTCTGCGCGGCACGGACACACCCATCGGTTCCATCGGCCTCATGCCCGATGGCGGCAAAGTCATGTGCGGCTACGTGCTCGCGCAAAAATTTTGGGGCCGCGGCATGATGACGGAGGCGCTGACCTACTTAGTCGATTGGGCGATGGCGCAACCCGATGTGTTTCGCCTCTGGGCTTTTTGCGATGCCTCCAACCCCAGTTCCGCGCGCGTCATGGAAAAAGCCGGGCTCACCCGCGAAGCCCTACTCAAGCGTTGGCACGTCGCCCCCAATATCGGCCCCGAACCGCGCGATTGTATTCTCTGTTCCAAAGTAAAATAACCACCACGCCACGCCGGCGCGCGTGAGCGGTTTATTTTTCTGCGCCCGCGCGCAACGCCGCGCTCACCGGCGCGGCCGCCGCCGGAAACGCCGCGCGAAAATCTTCGCCCAACAACGCCGCCACGGTCGCCGCGACTTGCGCTTGATGCACCTCGGCGACACCCGCACGACGTTCGCCCAGCGCCGGCGTATCGGGTCCGTAAACCGCGAACCACGTCTCTTCCGAGCGCGGGATTTTTTTGCCATGACCGTTCCAATCTTCCGGCGTCACCCCGCGGCCGTGATCGGGCGTGAGCACGATCGTAGTGGAATCACGGTATTCAGGCAGCGCTTGGAGTTTTTCCCAGAGTTGGCGGATAAACCGATCGCAGCGCCGGATCGATTGGAGGTAACGATCGTACCGATGCGCATGCGCCCATTCGTCTGGCTCGCCGAGTGCGATTAAAAAAACGCGCGGCCGCTGCGTGTCGATGCGATCGACCGCTGCATGATAAACAAACGCATCGAAATTCTCCGTGTTGCTGAGCGGCGGGATGTCATCCATCCAGCGCTCTAATTCCGCCGTGCGCGGCGACACACTGCCTGGCGCTGAATGTTGTCCCGTGACGAATAACGGCAGCCGACTTCGTCCGACATTGATGATCGGCGCGAACACGCTCCACGCCGCCGCGGCCGCGACGCGACCAGCGAATCCGGGCCGCCCGTTTAACCATTCCAACACCGTGACGTTGCGATTCGGCACGGGCGCGTTGGACGTGATCAACGGATCCGGCGCGCCGGTTAGCAGCTCGTTGTAACCCGGATAAGAAATCCGCTCGGCGTTGAGCACGCTCGCGGCGCTACCGAGATCACGATTACCAAATGCCTGTCCGCCCGGGACGAGCGTGCCCCAGAAAAACGGCATGAGTTTTTTCCTCCGTTCTTCCGCTGTGGCGCCGAGATAATCCGCCTTCAACGCGACCAGTTCACCCGCCGGCACACCGCCGGAGTTTTTATCTTTGTTCATGAACGCTTCGTCCGCGCCGCGAAACACTTCCTGCCAACGCAGGCCGTCGATCGTGACGAGCAGGACGTTGCGCGTTTTATTTTCCGCCGCCCGTGCGACGAAGGAACTCAGCAAACTCAAAACTAGCAGCAGCAACGCGTTTTTTTTCATGCGAGGATTTGGGATAAAAATTCACCGTGACGTCGACAGCTCGATATCTCCAGTCCGAAGCTTTCATGGCCGGGCTTGAATTAAAGCCAGGGGTAAAATAAATTGTTATTATGACAACGATCGCGACCTGCCAGCGACTGATTGAGGCGCAGATCCTGCAAGCCACCCTCGGCGGCAGCGGCATCAAAGCTCATCTTCCCGAAGAACTCACGGCGCAGACTTCGGGTAATGTTTACAACTACATGATTGGTGGGCTTCGCGTGCAAGTGGAGGATGAAGACGCAGATGCCGCGCGGGCGATTTTAGCCGATTTCAATAACACCGCAGCCGAGCCTGAGACTTCTTAGTTTTTGGTGCTGGCTCGCGATTCGATCTCGCCTCGCAAAATGGCGCCTTTTTACCGCGCGCCATCGGGAAATAGCGTTGCCGAGCGGCGTGGGTCCACTAGCTCTTGGTTTCCCATGTATCAGGTCACTTTTTCCGCGCAGGCGATGCACGAGCTCAACCGGCTGGATAAGCTGCTGCAGCTCGATCTCGTAGAGCCGATCAGTTCGCTGAAACCGGACGATCTGGCTCATCCGCGCGAACCTTTGGGCCGTTTTTCCCGGGCGGGGAAAGAATTCTACCGATTGAGAGCAGGGGATTTTCGTTTATATTTTGATGCTCAAGGGGAAAAACTGCACGTGAACTACATCCTGCATAAAAATTCCCTCGAAGATTTTCTGTTGCGCAATAAATTCCCAGTTTCCGAACAACAACTCTTTGAGCATGATTCGAAATTCTGGAAATACCTCGAAAGCCTCGCGAAAAAATGATCCCGACGCGCCGATCCGCTCCGACTGATCCCGAAGATCCATACAACGTCTCGCAAGCGAGCCGGATCTTCTTCTGGCCCAATGCGATGACGGCGGGAAATCTTTTTTGCGGTTTTATGGCGGTAGTGAATTGCATCCAAGCCCGTCTGGCCGAAACTTCGCTCACCGGCGAATACCTCGATGCGACGCCGGCCGGACATTATCGCATGGCGGTGTGGTTCATCTTTGGCGCGGCGGCGTTTGATACACTTGATGGCCGGCTAGCGCGGATGGGTGGCCGCGAATCTTTGTTTGGTGCGGAGTTCGATTCGTTGGCCGATGTGGTGTCGTTTGGGATGGCGCCGGCTTTGATGATGTTTTTTTTCATTCTCTCGCCAACCCAAGGCATTACCTGGTTTCGTAACATCGGCTGGTTTGTGGGCTTTGTGTATCTTTTGTGTGCCGCGATGCGGCTGGCGCGATTCAACGTGATCACCAACCCGCTCGTGCATCGCGGCAAAAAAGAATCCTCCAAAGATTTTGTGGGGTTACCCGTCCCGGCGGCCGCTGGTACTGTAGCGTCTTTGGTTCTGTTTTTACTCAAACTGGAAGATGCTGATAAGTCTTTGAATCGCTGGGCTTTGGTTCTTCCTTTTTTGATGTTATTAATCGCCGTGCTGATGATGAGCACAGTACGTTACCCGAGTGGTAAAAAACTCGATCTGCAGACCCAGACTAAGTTATTGCCGTTCATTTGGTTCCTGCTCGTGGCTTTTTTAGTTTATCAGTTTAAGGAGGTCGCGTTGCTGATTGTGTGTTTGTCCTATATTTTTTTCGGTCTCATTCGCCAAATTCGGCGCCCGCGACTTTTAAAAACCGACGCGCAGGATTCCGCGACAACCGAGAAAAACGTGTGAGCAACCTGCGTACGACGAACCAACAACTTCCAGCCTGCGAATAACACCGCCTTTGCCACGATGAGCCCGAAAGTTTTTCACCTCGATTTTTCTGCTGATTTTCAGAGCGGAAACACGCAGTTGCTACGGTTATTCGCAGCCCATAGTGATACTGATATAATTCATTATTGAACCTGTATTCTTTTAACGTTTGTTAACTTCCTCACGCGTCTCGTTCCCTACCCCGTCCAAATTTCCATGAAATTCAAAATCAACCGCGACCATTTCGCCAACGGCCTAGCCCAAGTGTTGAACGTCGTCGGCTCCAAAGCGACGATGCCCATCTTGAGCAATGTGCTGATCGAAGCGGAAAAAGATCAGATCTCACTCTCCACCACCAATCTAGATCTTGGCATCCGCTGCAAAATCAAAGCCGAAGTCAAAGAAACCGGCTCCGTAACGTTGCCTGTCAAGCGCTTGGCCACGATCGTGCGCGAATTACCAAGCGTGGATGTTACCTTTGACGGTGCTCCTAATCATCAAGTTAAGCTCACGTCGGGAGGTTCGACGTTTAAGATCATGGGCATCGGCAAAGAGGAATTTCCGCCCTTGCCAGAATTTGGCGACGAAAAGGCTTACACGCTCGAGCAAAGCGAGCTTATCAGCATGCTGCGCAGCGTTTCCTACGCGCAATCTACCGATGAGACCCGCTACATCCTCAACGGCGTTTATTTCAACTTCCGCGACGAGAAGCTCACCCTGGTGGCCACCGATGGCCGGCGTCTTGCGCTCATCGCCAAAGAAATGGAAGTTCCCGCCGCCAGCGCCGGTGCGATCATTTTGCCGGCCAAAACCGTCTCCGAGCTCAACCGCCTCCTCGACAAGGGTTCTAAGGTTAAAATCAACTTTAACGAACGCCGCGCAGCCTTCCAAATCGCGACCGACAAAGACACCAGCGGCCTGATCGACCACGTTTATCTCTATTCCAAAGTCGTCGAAGGCAATTATCCCAATTATCAACAAGTTGTCCCGAAAGAGACACATCAACGCATCAAACTCGAACGCGAGTTGTTGCTGCAATGCGTGCACCGCGCGCAATTGGTGTGCTCAGAAAAATCGAATTCGGTTAAAATTAAAATCAGCAGCAACTTGTTGGAAATTTTTGCTTCGAGTTCCGATTTCGGCGAAGCGCACGAATCGATGGCGATCGGTTATAGCGGTCCCGATCTTCAAGTGGCCTTCAATCCTGCCTTCCTGATCGATCCGCTCAAAGCGCTAACCAAAGATGAAGTCTTTTTTGAAGTGAAAGATGAAGTCAGCCCCGGTGTTTTCAAAACGCTGGAAAGCTTCATCTGTGTGATCATGCCCGTGCGATTGAGCTAAGCTCCGTTTTTAGCGGTTCACTCGCAGCGATTCGCACCTTTGATGGACACACAGTATTTTATTTTGGGCGCGATCGTCCTTTCGTTGGTCTTAGGGCAGCTCAATCAACGTTATGCTTCGCCGCTCTTGGCGATAGCTGACCGTTGGCTGCGGTGGTTGGTGTTCGCTTTCGGCGCGGCTCAATTGTGCCGCGATTTTGATTTGATCAACCGGCCTTACTGGGTGCTTACGATCATGTTTTTCCTGATCTGGTTTTTGGGCGAAACACTCTACAACTGGCTCGCTATATCCGCGCTCAGCGTCAGCCCGTTGCCTTTGTTTCCGCGCTACGCGATTAATTCCTCAGGCGAAGAATGGCCGGTGCAGCCGCGCCTTTTAAAAATCCGCGAATGGTTACGCGCGCAGGGTTTTCGTCAGACCCAAGCCCTCAAAGCCGAAGTCGGCGGCGGGCTTTATTTGCGGGTTTCGGTTTATCAAGACGCGGCGGCGACGTTGCGCGTGCAAATTACCTTTCTTCCGCAGAGCAACGGTGCGATCGGACTCTGCTACACGTTGACCTCCCTCACGCTCGATGGTGCTCGTTATGTGACCGATAATCTCACGGTACCATTTGCGGGTTTTTATCCTGAAAACTGGTTTGTGGAGCGTCGGCCTTGGAGCCGTTCCCTGCCGCGATTGCTCGCTCGGCATCGGGCGCGCCTCCTCGCCGCCAAAGCTGTCGAGACGTCGTTTACCACCGAACCCCTCTACGATCTCAACGCCACACAAGGCGAACTCGACCGTCTCAATACCGAATTAGGTTTCCTCCATCCTCATCCCGAGCGCGAAGATTTCGGTAAGATCACGCACGAAGGTCGCTATCGCGTGTGGAAAGAAATCTGGATGCTCAATTACCTCGGTCGCGCGCAACGTTACGAATAATTGCGACGAGTTTTTTTTGGGTTTAACGCAGAAAATTCCACGGTAATCTTAGCGGTATTCCACCCACTCGCTTGAGCTGTACTGCTCAACCAGTCCGCTCAGTTCTTCTTCGTTAAATTCCGGCCACGGTTTTTCTTCGGCGGTCGCACCCAGTTCCGTCGCCAACGCGGCGACGAATGTCGCGCCAAAAAGATCCCAATCCATCGCTGCCGCACCCACCACCGGGCGCCACAGCGAACCTTGGAATAATAAACCGCGTTTATTCCGTTTCTGCGCCGCGCCGGCGATTTTTTCACCGGTGTCGCCGTGAACGACGTCGTAAAGTTCCGCGCGTTGAAAACACACGCCTGCTGGTCCGCAGGCTAGTTCACCTTCGGCGGGAGGTTCGCAGTGGGTCTTAACCACCGCCGGCACACCTTGCGCGCGCAAGGCCGTCGCCAGGCATTCATGCACGCGCCGATAACTTTCCGTGGCGCGTAATTCTTCGAACGCAAAACCACGCGGAATCACGAGCGCATACGTCCAATCTTCACGATGATCCACCACGCCACCGCCTGTGGCTCGACGACAGATTTCGTTGGGATTGGTGTCGGCCGGCAACTGCGTGCGCACGAAGGCGATTTTCTGACTGTAGCCAAACGTCCACGCCGGCCCTCGCCAACCGTAGTGCCGAAACCGTGCGGCTTCCGCGCGCGGATAACGCTGCAGCAACAAAAAATCCGTCGCCATGTTTTCAGCGGCCCCGCCTGTACGCGTGGGTAAAACCTCCAAAGTCATCGTCGCCATAAAAATTATTGCCGCGAAAAATACCAATCTCGACTCGTCGCGGGCACGTGAAGTTCGGCGATTTGAGCTTCGATCGTTTGCGGCTGGGTTTTCAAAAGACCGTACAGCGGCGCGAGATCCAGGGCGAGACACGCTTGACGTTTTTTTGCTGCTTCGGGTGTTTCGGCGCGCGTGATCGCGGAGATTGGGGCTTCGGTTTCACTGAGTTTAAAATGAGTGCGAATCCGGCGACCCAGTTCGTAGCGCGACAACAACTCCGCGCCCGCCCAATGACAGACGCCGCGCACGTCACGGCGCTCGCACAACTCGAGTATCACTTCCGCGAGATTTTCGGCCGTGCACGTTTGGCGAAATTCATCCGCATACAATTTCACCGGCCGTCCCGCGGCCCAGTCGGCGAAAAGACGTTCATGCGTGCTGCGTTTACCGCCCGGGCTGTTGCCCATGAGTAGCGGCGCGCGCAGGGTTACCGCGAATTCTGTCGCTTGGGCTTGGACCGCGCGCTCGCTCTCAATTTTTTGTCGGCCGTAAAGATTGATCGGTGAGGTGGCGTCGCCGATCGCGTAGGAAGACGTGCGGCTACCGTCAAAAACTTGTTCGCTCGAAATATGGACCAACCGCGCGCTCAAGTGATGCGCGAGGCGCGCGAGCACGGTGGGAAGAGCGACGTTCAACGTTTGTGCTCGGGCCGGATCGGCGTCACACGTTTCTGGCACGGAAATCGCGGCGCAATTTACGATCGCGTCGGGAAAAACTTCCAACAGCGCGGCAGTCACGGCGGATTCATCGCCAAGATCCAGCGAGCGGCGCGCGGCCAGACCGGGTAATTCTCCCGTGAAACCACCTACAATGCCCGTGACAGCGTGGCCGCGACGAGCGGCGGCGCGGGCGAAGGCCGCTCCGACTAAACCAGAAGCGCCGGTGAGAAAAATGCGCATAGGGCGGGCCGACCGAAGGAGTTAAAACAAATCAGGGCGCGAGACGTTCGACGAGCCAGCTGCCGTCTTTTTCGCGCCGATAACGCAAGCGATCGTGCAGGCGGCTGCGGCGTCCCTGCCAAAATTCGATTGTTTCTGGCGCCACGCGATAGCCGCCCCAGTTGGGTGGCAATGGCACATCGGCACCGGCGTGTTTTTTCTCCAAAGCCTTCATCGCCTCTTCGAGCGTGGCGCGTCCAGGGATGACCGCACTTTGTTGCGCGACCCAAGCGCCGAGTTGGCTGGCGCGGGGGCGGGAGTGAAAATAGGCGGCGCTTTCCTCGCGTGCGACCTTGGTAATGGTCCCTTCGATGATGACTTGGCGCTCCAATACGATCCAGGGAAACACGAGGCTGGCGCGTGGGTTGGCTTCGAGTTCGCGGCCTTTGCGGCCCTCGTAGTTGGTGTAGAAAACAAAGCCGCGGCCATCGAGGCCTTTGAGGAGCACGGTGCGAGCGGAAGGGCGGCCTTCGCGATTGGCGGTGGCGAGCGTCATGGCATTGGGCTCGGTGATTTTGGCGGCTTCGGCTTCTTGGAACCATTTCTCGAACTGGCGAAACGGATCGCGGGCGAGGTCTTTTTCATTCAGCCCGGCGAGGGCGTAATCTTTGCGGAGGTCGGCCAAGCTCATGATGGAGGTGTAGTGTGCGCGCGGCGTTGGGCCCTGTCAAAAATCATCTCGCGCAAATACCGCAAAAACGGCGTCCGCCGTCTCCGAGCTTTTGTTTTTCCGAGTTTGTCGTGAAGTTGGGGTGATGGAATTGGCGCCTTGGATTTACCCGTTGTTGTTTCTTGCGGCATTAGCCGCGGGGTTGATCGATTCGATCGCGGGCGGCGGTGGTTTGATTGCGTTGCCCGCGTTGCTGATGGCGGGGTTTCCTGTGCCGCTGGCGTTGGGGACAAACAAGCTTCAGTCGCTTTTTGGGAGCAGTATGGCGGCGGTGCATTATGCGCGGCATGGGGTCGTGGATTGGCGGCGTTGCCGGCTGGGAGTGGTGCTCACTTTTGTGGGCGCGCTTGTGGGGGCTTGGACGATTCAGCGGATGGATGCCAGTCGGCTGGGATTACTGATCCCGTGGCTGTTGGCGGGGATTTTGATTTACACGATTTTTCGCCCGCAGATGGGCCAGGAAAAACGTGAGCCGAGGATGACGTCGAACGTGTTTTGGTTTATCGCTGGGATCGGGCTGGGTTTCTACGATGGATTTTTCGGGCCGGGGACGGGCATGTTTTGGACGATCGCACTCGTGCTGTTGCTCGGCCAAGATTTCATAGCTGCGACGGGTCATACGAAGGTGATGAACGCCGCGAGCAACCTGGCCTCGCTGGGCGTTTTCATCGTGGTGGGTCAGGTCGACTGGATGGCGGGCGGGGTGATGGTCGCGGGCCAAATTGTGGGTGCGCGGCTGGGTGCCGGGCTCGTCGTGAAAAAAGGCGCTCGCTTCATCCGGCCGGTGTTTCTGACCATGGTCACACTCACCATCGCACGCCTCGCCTACGTCGAGCTCACGCGCGCGCGTTGAGTTAATTTTCTACTTTTTCGCCATGACGCCTGCCGCCTACATCGATCTCCACACCGCTGGGCTCCTCCGTCGCCTGAAAACGCTCATCGGCATCTCCACTGTTAATCCACCCGGTGAAAACTACGACAAGATCACCGCCAGCCTCACGCGCGATCTCACTGCTCTGGGATTAAAAACCAAACGCTATCCCATCCCGGCGGCTTTGCTAAAAAAATCATTACCCGCCGCCCAACTCGGATTTCCCCGTTATAACGTCCTCGGCAAACTCGGCGTGCGCGGCGCGACGAAGACGATTCATTTCAACGCACATTACGATGTCGTTCCGGTTTCTGGTCGCTGGCGCCACGGCAGTCCGTTTAGCGGGGCGGTTGAGCGCGGTTGGATTTTTGGCCGTGGCACGGCCGACATGAAGGGCTCGATCGCGAGCTTGTTCATGGCGCTCGAAGCGCTGCAAGCCACGCGCACTGTTCCACGCATGAACGTTGAGGTTTCCTTCACCGCGGACGAGGAAACCGATTCCGCGCTGGGCACCGGTTGGCTCGTGGAGCACGCGCCGATTAAGCCCGACTACGCCGTCGTGATGGAAGGTGGCGAGGGTTCCGCGGTGTGTTGTGGGCACAACGGCGTCGTGTGGCTTGAAGTCACGGTTCACGGCCGACCTGCGCACGGTTCGACGCCAGAACGCGGGATCAACGCACTCGAAAAAATGGCGGCGCTCGTCCTTGGCCTCAACGCACACAAAAAAGAACTCGCGCGCCGTAAATTCAAAACTCCCGAAGGCCGCACGATGGTGCCGACCTTAAACATCGGGGGCGTCTTTGGCTGTGGTGATGGCGCGAAGATCAACACGGTGCCTGCGACCGCGACATTCACCATCGATCGCCGCGTGCTCGCGATGGAAAATCACGTCGCTGCAGAAAAAGAACTGCGCGCGGCCCTCGCCATTGCCGCAAATAAAATTCCCCAGTGTCGGATCACGGTGGCTAAAATTTCCGAGAATTTCGCGTGTTTCACGCCGCCAACGCATCCGTTTTTCGCGGCGATGGCGGCGAGTGTCGCTGAGGTCCGGCGGGAGCCAGCGGTGTTTAATGTTTCGACGGGTTTTAACGACATGCACTTTTTCGCCGCGCACCGTAAAATCCCCACGCTCGGTTACGGTCCGGGCGGGATTGATTATCACGGCGTCGACGAACGCGCTTCGGTGAAAGAGTTGATCGCGAGCGCGAAAATTTACGCGGAGCTGATGACGAAATTCGGCGGGTAAACGTGGCCGAAAAAGCCGCGCGAATTTTATTTCGCGGCGAGGGCGTCTACCGCGGCTTGTTGAAACGCGCAGCGGACGTCGCTGGCGTCGCTGTTCGGAAAGTTGGTGCGTTGGACCATGAGGATGTACGCGACGCCGCGCACGGGATCGACCCAGGCTTGCGTGCCCCAGGCGCCACCGTGGCCGTAGCTGCCAGGTGCAAGCATCGCGGCGACGCCAGCGTGAGGTGTTTTCAAAACGCAGGTGCCGATGCCCCAGCCGTAGTTTTTCCCGCGTTGGCCGTAGGTGTTGTTTTGAAAAAATCCGGTCGGCAGTGCGGCGGGCGTTTGTGGCGTGGAGAGGAGCTTTAGCGCGGCGGGCGAGAGGTAGCGTTGCCCATCGAGCGTGCCGCCGTTGAGCAGCATTTGGCAAAAACGCGCGTAGTCGTGAGCGGAGGAATAGAGACCTGCGTTGCCTGTGGGTGGGCGAGTACCGCGCGCGGGCGGTGGTGCGGAAACGGCATCGAGCGCGCCGGTGGTTTTGTTTTTCGTGTAAGCTGTGGCGAGGAAAGGCAGCTGTTCGGCGGAGGGATAATGGGTGGTGTGTTTGAGACCCAGCGGAACGAAAAGGCGCGTGCGAAGAAATTCATCGAAGGTCTTGCCGCTCACAATCTCGACGATGCGGGCGGCCGTGTTGATGCCGGACTGGCAGTAGCGCCATTGGGCGCCGGGCTCGTTTTGCATGGGAGCCGCGAGCCAATGCGGTACGAGATCAGCGAGAGTGCGGGCGTCGCGGGCGCTTGCGGCAGAGGCTTCGCCGAGGCCGGAGACGTGGGTGAGGATCTGGAGCAGCGTGAGATTGGCGGGTTGGCCCGAGGGGGTTTTGAGCGCGGCAAAACCGGGAATATAGTTCGCGACCGGATCTGTGAGTTTAAGTTTACCCTCATCTTGCAGCATGAGCACGGCGGTGGCGGTCATGAGCTTGGTCATGGACATGATGTTGAACATCGTGTCTGGCGTCATGGGACGTTGCGTGGCGACGTCAGCGAAACCATGCGTTTCAAAATGGAAAATTTTTTCGCTGGAAATCACCAACGTGACCGCGCCAGCGATTTCTTTTTCATCCAGAGCCGGCTGCAAAGCCGCGGTGATGCCGGAAAGTCGAGGATCGGCGGCGGTTAAGGCGGTGCTCAAGACTGTCGCAAGCACGAGGTTGCGCAGGAGAAGTTTCATGATGGGGTTTAGCGGGGGATTAACGGGAAGCCGCGAAGAAGTTATCCGGTCCAGCCTTTGCGAATCATGCTGATGGCAATCGCGGCGAGGAGCAGGGAAATGATTTTTGAAATCGCGCGCAGACCGGTCGAACTGATAAGTCGTGCGAGGCGCTCACTATAAGCAAAGGCGAGGATTACGAGCATGAGATTTACCGCGAGAGCCGCGAGGGTCACGGCGAGCCCCAGCGTCTGGGCGAGTAAGATCAACGTCGTGATCGAGGCAGGTCCGGCGATTAAAGGCATCCCGAGTGGCACGACGCCAAAATCTTCCGCGAGTTTGGCGGGTTCTTCGGCAGCGGAGTGGACGAGATCGCGCGCGGCGAGGATGAAGAGGATGAGTCCGCCGGCGATTTGAAAGTCGCTCGTCGTGATGCCGATGGCGGTGAATATGGATTGGCCGAGAAACAAAAATAGCAGGGCGACTCCCCCACCCGTCCAAGTGGCTTGTTTGGCGATGCGACGACGTTGTTCCAACGGGGTACCTTGCCCAAGAGCGAGAAAAACCGCGGCGAGCCCGATCGGATCGATCGCCACGAAAAGAGGAATGAACGCTTTCAGGAAGAGTTCGATAACCGGGGGCATACGGGTCACTATCGTCCTCTTGGGGATTGCGTGCAAGCCTACCTCGGGCCTGCACGTCGTGAAGGTTTAAAAAGCTACGGGATTAAAAAACTTTCGTGCAGTCCGCCGGGTTCGTGGTTCTCTCTTCGTTTCCGTTATGAAAATCAACGCCACCCTTACTCCGGCCAAGCTCACGAAAAAAACCGCCCGCGTGTTTGAACTCGCCGGCGAAAAAATCCGCGCGATCGACGCCGCATGGGACCCTAGCAAGGGTACCCCTGTTTTTACGGTGCAGGGTAAATACACGTCCCGCGGCTGGACGGAGTGGACGCAGGGTTTTCAGTTCGGTATGGCGTTTCTCCACTTTGATGCGACCGGCGATACAGCGATGCTCGAACGCGGCCGGGTAAAGACCGTGCGCCACATGGCCTCCCATGTCTCGCATGTCGGCGTGCATGATCACGGTTTCAATAACGTCTCCACGTACGGCAACCAGCGCCGCCTCATGCTCGAGGGCAAGACGCGCTTCAATCAAGCCGAGCTCGATTACACCGAGATGGCGTTGAAAGCCTCGGGCGCCGTGCAAGCCGCGCGCTACGCGACCACCCAGTACAAACAACCGTGGTCGCCGATTCCCGGCGCCGCCGGCGTGGCGCCGAGCGGTTACGTGTATTCGTTCAATGGCCCGCAGTCCTTGTTTGCCGATACGATTCGCTCCATGCGCTCGCTCGTCGTCGCGCATCAACTCGGTCACTCGCTTATGGGCGAAGGCGACAAGCCCATCAATTTGCTGCACCGCGCGATCGAACACGCGGCGACGACGGCGCGTTTCAATGTTTTCTTCGGTCTGGGCCGTGACAGCTACGACGTCCGTGGCCGCGTGGCGCACGAGAGTGTTTTCAATCGCAACGACGGCCAATTCCGTTGTCCGTCCTCCCAGCAAGGTTACTCGCCCTTCACGACGTGGACGCGCGGCGCAGCCTGGATCATCACGGGCTACGCCGAGCAATTGGAGTTTCTCGACACCGTGAAAGGCTCCGACCTCGATGCGGTTGGTGGCCGGCGTGCGGTCACCGATCTCTTTTTGGAAACGGCTAAGGCCACGAGTGATTACTACATCGACGGATATTCTGCGAAAGACGGCATTCCTTATTGGGACAGTGCCGCGCTTAACACGCATAAACTCGGTGATTTCACCAAACGCGCCGCCGATCCGTTCAACGCTCACGAGCCGGTCGACAGTTCCGCAGCCGCCATCGCCGCGCAAGGCATGCTCCGTCTCGGCCGCTGGCTCGATGCGAATGGGGAAAAAGCCGCCGGTAAAAAATATTTCCAAGCTGGTCTCACGATCGCCGACACGCTTTTCGCCGAGCCGTATCTTTCCACCGACAAAAAACACCAAGGCCTCCTCTTGCACAGTGTTTATCACCGTCCGAACGGCTGGGATCACGTGCCGAAGGGTCAGAAAGTGCCGTGCGGCGAATCGTCCATGTGGGGCGATTACCACGCGATGGAGCTCGCGCTGCTCATCCAGCGTTTGTCGGAAAATAAATACTACACGTTCTTTTGATCTCCCGGTTCGGGCCTCGCTAGTAGCGGCGTAGGCCAACTTAAGTTTCGAGACTGCGGTAATCAGCCGCGGTCTTTTTATTTTTGGATAAATACAACCTTTGCGCTTTGCGGGCTGAAATCCTGTGCGCAGTATTACCCGTTGCATGGCCCACGCCGCATTCACTTCTGCAGATTCTGATTTAGTTCCAGTTTTCCAGGCTCGGGCATTGGACAAAATTTATGGCGAAGGCGAAGCGATGGTGCGCGCATTGGCCGGAGTGGATCTGGAGTGTCGCGCGGGAGAATTGGTCGTAGTGCTCGGAGCTTCTGGCAGCGGCAAATCAACGCTACTGAATTTGTTGGGTGGGCTCGATACGCCCACGAGCGGCAGTTTATTTTATCGCGGCTGGGATCTGGGTGGCGCTGACGAAGCGGGTTTGACGCGTTATCGGCGCGAAGCAGTGGGCTTTGTTTTTCAATTTTATAATCTGATCCCGAGCCTGACCGCTCGAGAGAACGTCGCGCTGATCACGGAGATCGCCGCCGATCCGATGACTCCAGAAGAAGCGCTTCACATGGTCGGGCTCGGGGCCCGCATGGATCATTTTCCCGCGCAGCTTTCTGGTGGTGAACAACAACGAGTCGCGATCGCTCGGGCCATTGCGAAACGCCCCGCCGTCCTCATGTGCGACGAGCCTACGGGAGCGCTTGATGTGAGCACCGGGAAGGCCGTTCTTGAAGCGATCGAGCGGATCAATCGCGAACTCGGCACGCTCACGTTGATCATTACGCATAATTCTGTGATGGCCGAAATGGCGGATCGCGTCCTCACGCTCTCCGACGGTCATATCACAGGAGAAAAACATAATCGTACGCGCGCCGCCGCCAGCACGCTGGCGTGGTAAAACGTTCGCGGATTCGTCATGTCGCTGCTGGATCTTAAATTAATCCGCGATCTCCGCGCCTTGAAATCGCAAGCGGCGGCCGTCGCCATCGTCATGGCTTGCGGTTTGGCGATGATGATCATGACGCGCAGCCTCATCGTTTCGTTGGAGACGACGCGCGATGCTTATTACCGCGACAATCATTTCGCGCAAATTTTCTCCCGCCTTAAACGTGCGCCCAATTCCGTCGCGGCCCAACTCGCCGCGATTCCCGGTGTCGCCACGGTACAGACCGGTATCGCGTTATCGGTTACATTGGATTTGCCCGGCGTGATTGAACCCGCAACGGGGCTTATCCAATCGCTCCCCGAGCAAGGCGAACTCACGTTGAATCGGCTGCATCTCCGTGCTGGACGTATTTTAGTAGGGCGTGAATCGACGGGTGAAATTTTAGTCGGAGAAGCTTTTGCGCAGGCGAATCAGCTCAAGCCCGGAGACGAGATGGCGGCGGTGCTTTATGGACGGCGGCAACAGTTCCGCATCGCGGGCATCGTGCTTTCGCCCGAATTCATTTTTGAGGCTCCACCAGGTGCCTCGTTGCCCAACAATAAAACGTACGGAGTTTTTTGGATGCCGTACAAGGAGCTCGCGCGGGCCAGTAATCTTGATGGAGCGTTCAATCAACTTTCCTTGCGTTTGGTGCCAGGAGCGTCTGAGCCGGCCGTTATCGAGGCCGTAGATCACATCTTGCGGCCTTACGGTGGACGCGGTGCTTATGGTCGCACCTCGCATCCTTCGCACACGCGCTTGCGCGATGAAATCAATATTCTCAACGGACTCTCGATCGGGTTTCCGCTGGTTTTTCTCAGCGTCGCGGCCTTCATGACAAATGCGGTCATGAGCCGGCAGATCACGTTGCAACGTGAACAGATCGCGATTTTGAAGGCTTTCGGTTTTTCTAACGGCGAGATCGGCCGGCATTATCTTAAATTTTCCATCGTGATCGTCGCCAGCGGCACGGCGCTCGGGGTCTTAGGCGGAGTGTTTTTGGGGGAACGGTTGGTGGATTTGTACCATGTTTTCTTCCGGTTTCCGGCACTGAAATTCCAACTCGCTTCGACCGTCGTGGTCTTGGCGGTTTTCGTGAGTTCGATTGCGGCGATCATCGGCGTCGCGGGCTCGGTGCGGGCGGCGGTGCGACTGCCGCCGGCGGAGGCGATGCGGCCTGAGCCGCCGTCGAGCTACCGACCCGCGCTGGTGGAGCGTTTGGGTTTTGGCCGGCTGTTTACGGTGACGTTTCGGATGGCGTTGAGAAATATCGAACGCCGGCCGGTGCGTGCGTCGCTCACGGTGGGTGCGTTGGCTTTGGCGACAGGAATTTTGATCGTACCTAATGCGTTTCGCGACGGCATCGGTCACGTGCTCGATTATCAGTGGGATTTGATTCAACGGCAGACGGTGATGGTGTCGCTCATTGAGCCGAGTCCAGTGCGCACGTTGGCGGATTTCAAGGCGTTGCCGGGGGTGATTTTGGCGGAGCCGGTGTGCGGGGCGGCGGTGGAGTTGCGCGCGGGTAATCAATTTCGACGTTTAAGTATCACGGGTTTGCCGGCGCAAGCGGAGCTGTATCGCGTGATGGATAGCAACGGGCGTCAGATCACTCTGCCGCCGGAGGGAATCGTTCTCTCTAAAAAGTTGGCGGAAGTTCTCGGCGTAAAAATCGGTGAAATGCTTTTTGTCCGCGGATTGGAGGGTAAGCGCGTGGAATTTTCGGTGCCGGTGGCCGGATTATCCGAGGATTTTGCGGGGACGGCGGCATACATGGAAATTGGGGCATTGAGTCGTCATCTCGGTGAAGGCGATAGGATCAATGCGGCTTATCTGACGGTGGGCGCTGGGCAATGGAACGAATTTTTGCGCGCGATGAAGGCTTCACCGCGTGCGGGCAGTGTGGTTGTGAAAAATAAAATTCGGCAGGGATTTCGCGAAACGACGGCGCAGAGTATCGGTCTGTTGCAGAAAATTTATCTGACCTTTGCGGCTGTGGTGGCGTTTGGCATCGTTTATAATAGCGCGCGAATTTCGCTCAGTGAACGTCAGCGCGAACTCGCGACGTTGCGGGTGATCGGATTTACGCGTGGCGAAGTCGCGACGGTTTTAGTGGGTGAGTTGGTGATGCTCACGTTGATCGCGTTGCCTTGTGGTTTGTTGATCGGTTCGGGTTTTGCGCGCGTGATTTTGATGACGGTGAACACGGAATTTGTGCGTTTGCCGTTGATTCTCACGGCGCAGAACTACGCGTTTGCGGTGTTGGTCGTGTCGGTAGCTTCGATGGTCTCGGCGTTGCTCGCTTGCCGGCGGTTAGATCAATTGGATTTGGTGGGTGTGCTGAAAGCCCGCGATTAATTTTTATTTCTTACCTATTTTATCATGAAAGCATCTTCGTCTTCGCGGGTTGAACCTGGGGTTAAGAATAAAAAAAGTTCGGAGACACGGCGCTGGTCGCGCTGGTTGCCGTGGATCGTGGGCAGCGGATTGCTGGCGCTCATTGTGGTGGGGTTGCTGCCGAAGGCCTTGCCGGCGGAGATCGCGGTAGTGGCGCGCGGTGATTTGCGGGTGACGGTCGATGAGGAGGGGATGACGCGGGTAAAAAATCGCTATCTGATCGCGAGTCCTGTGGCGGGCCAGTTGCGGCGGATTGATTGGAAGCCCGGTGCGGTGGTGGAGGCGGGTAAGACGGTGCTCGCGGTCTTGGAATCGGGCGGCGCGGATATTTTGGACGCGCGTAGTCTCGTGCAGGCCGAGGCGCGGGTGCGGGCTGCGGAAGCGGCGGTCGCGCAGGCTCTCGCCCAACGGGCGCGCGCGGTTGCGAATGCGAATTTGCAGCGTGAGGATTTCGCGCGTCAGAAGCTGTTGTTCGCTAGCGGGGCGTTGTCGCGGCAGGAATTTGACGCGGCGGAAACGCGATTCACAACGACCGCGCAAGAGGCCCGGGCGGCGGAGTTCGCCGGTCAAATCGCGGAGTTTGAAGCGGCGCAGGCGCGGGCCTTGTTATTGCGCGGACAACCTGCAGGCGCGGGGGCGCGCGGTGAACCTTTGGTGATTTTATCACCCGTGAGCGGGCGGGTCTTGCGAGTGATGCAGGAGAGCGAGCGACTCGTGCCGGCGGGTTTTCCGTTATTAGAAGTGGGTGATCCGACTGATCTCGAGGCGCGCATCGAGGTGCTTTCGCGGGATGGGGTGGTGATTCAACCCGGCGCGCGGGTACAGCTTGAACAATGGGGCGGGCCGGTGGCGTTGAACGCGCGGGTGCGCGTGGTGGAGCCCTCGGCGTTTACCAAAGTCTCGGCGTTGGGCGTCGAAGAACAACGCGTTTATGTGATCGTTGATTTTACCGATCCGCTCGAAGTGCGGCGGTCGCTGGGCGATAATTATCGGGTCGAGGCACGGATTGAAACGTGGTCGGGACAAAACATTTTGAAGGTGCCGTCGGGTGCGTTGTTTCAACGCGGCGCGCAGTGGCAGACGTACGTGGTGGAGGGTAAGCGGGCGGTTTTGCGCACGGTGCGGGTGGGTCGCAGCAGTGGCCGGGAGACGGAAACCTTGGAAGGTTTAATTGAGGGGCAAAACGTGGTGATTTATCCAGGAGATCAGATCGCCGACGGTTCGCGAATTAAGCCGATCGTGGTGGCGTATTGAGATTAGCCCTACGCTTCCCTCACCCTGCCCACTATTCTGCGATGCGACGCGCGCGGTTGAGTTAAGCTCGGTCATTTAGGGGAATAGCCAAGTGGCGAGCCACGAGTCACCGTCGCGCACGAATACGCGGCGGTCGTGATGGCGGAAAGGGCGTTGTTGCCAGAATTCAATTTTCTCTGGCACGACGCGGTATCCATTCCAGTAGGACGGGCGGGGTACTTTGCTGAGGCCAAATCGGAGGGTGTTGAGCGCGACGGCTTGTTCGAGTTCGAAGCGATTGTGCATGGGTTGAGATTGGTGTGAGGCCCAGGCGCCGATCTGACTCAGTCGTGGACGGGTCGCAAA
Organism: Opitutia bacterium; assembly: GCA_947449835.1. Taxonomy (GTDB): domain Bacteria; phylum Verrucomicrobiota; class Verrucomicrobiia; order Opitutales; family Opitutaceae; genus Tous-C4FEB. Next base: position 44,200 of record CANFSZ010000003.1, on the reverse strand, counting down.
ATACGCATCGGCTTCGGTTACGGTGGTGGCTTCTATCGTGCCTTCGATGCGGATTTGGCGTTCGAGTTTTGCCCAATGAAAGCACAGCGCGGCGCGACGATTGGTGGCTAGATCGCGGCCTTTGGGACTGGTAGTGTGGGTGTAAAAAACAAATCCATGCGTGTCGGCTTGTTTCAGTAGGACCATGCGAACGGCGGGTCGGCCCGTAGCGTCCGCGGTGGCGAGGGCCATGGCGGTGGGATCGGCTGGTTCGTGTTTATGCGCGTGGGCGAGCCAAGTTTGAAATAGAACAAAAGGATCGGTCGTGGCGTCCATGTGGGTTAGTTTGCTGGGTTTGGGCCGGGGTGGCTCGGCGGGTATTGGCGAAGGGTGGGCGTAGATTGGTGATTAGGGTTAATGGGTTGAGGTGGCTTTTGACTTGGCGCGGATGGGTGGCGGGCGTTGGTTCGCTGCGCGATGTCACGACATGTTGAAACGATTGCTGCTTTAGCTACGCCGGTGGGCACTGCCGCGATTGCGTTGGTGCGGGTAAGTGGGATGGAGGCGGGGCGGGTGGCGCGGGATATTTTCGGCGTCGTGCCGCAGGCACGTCGGGTGCGTCATGGGGATTATCGGGATCGCGCGGGGGTGGTGTTGGATGATGTGGTGTGGGTGTTTTTTGCGGGGCCAGGGAGTTACACAGGCGAGGATACGTTGGAAATTTCCTGCCATGGTAATCCTTACGTGGCGCAGCGGGTATTGGAGGATTTGTTGGCGCGGGGGTGTCGTGCGGCGGAACCGGGCGAATTCACGCAACGGGCTTTTTTGGGTGGTAAAATGGATTTATCTCAAGCTGAGGCGGTTATGGATTTAATCCAGGCGCGCAGCGAACGAGCTTTGGTGGCGGCTAATCGACAATTACGGGGCTCTTTAGGGCGCCAGATGGCGGTATTGATTGATGCGCTGTTGCTCGGATTGGCCCGCGTGGAGGCTTATATTGATTTTCCGGATGAGGATTTGCCGCCGGAGGATCGGGCGGCGGTGGCGGCGCAGGTGGCGGACGTTCTACGTGGAACGGAGCGCTTGTTGGCGACGAGTCACTACGGCGAGGTCTTGCGGCATGGGATTAAGACCGTGATTATCGGCGAACCTAATGCTGGAAAGAGTTCATTGTTAAATTGTTTGGTGGGGCGCGATCGGGCGATTGTGAGCCCGGAGCCGGGGACGACGCGGGATTTTATCGAGGAAGTCGTGAATATCGGCCCGCATTGTCTCCGTTTGATCGATACGGCGGGTTTGAATCCCGCGCCTGGGGTGGTGGAAAAACTCGGCATTGAAAAAACCTTCGAAATCGCAGGCGAGGCGGATCTTTTTGTGGTGGTGATGGCGGTTAACTCCCCTACTCTTTTGTTGGATAATGTTTTAAGAGAAAAACTTCGGCCTGAAAACACTTTGGTGGTGTGGAATAAAATCGATCTGGCGCCCGCGCCCGTTTTGGCGGATAGCTGGAAGGGTTTATCCGCGATCGAGGTTTCGGCGGTGACGGGGTCGGGTTTGGATGGATTGCGGACAAAGATCATTGCGTTGGCCGATGGCCTTACGCCCGCGGTTGGCGAGGATGTGGTGGCAATCAACGCTCGTCATGCGCAAGCACTCAAACAGGCCCGGGCCGATCTCGCGGCAGCGGCGGAAAAACTCGCCACGGGTGAAGCGGCTGAGTTGTTGGCCAGTGACTTGAGGGGCGCTTTGGCGGCGCTGGGCGAGATATCCGGTAAGGTGGATAACGAGCGGATGCTGGACGCTTTGTTCGCCAATTTCTGCATCGGTAAATAAGGTTTTATTTTTGCATTATAATGATTTACAATAAGATACCGTTCGATGTGATTGTGTGTGGCGCGGGTCATGCGGGCGTGGAAGCGGCGCTTGCAGCGGCGCGCATGGGGGCCTCTACCCTACTCCTCACGGGCAACATCGATACCATCGCCCAGATGAGTTGTAATCCCGCGATCGGTGGTCAGGCCAAGGGGCAGATGGTGCGTGAGATCGATGCCTTGGGTGGAGAGATGGCGATCAACACCGACGTCACTGGGATACAATTTCGGTTATTAAACGAGTCGAAAGGCGCCGCCGTGCAGTCGCCCCGCGCCCAATGCGATAAAAAGGCTTATCAGTTCCGGCTGAAGCACACCTTAGAGCTACAAGCCAACCTGCGGGTTTTTCAGGCAACCGTGACCGAGTTGGTCTACGAGGCCGGCAAAGTTGTCGGCTGCCGCACGAATTTAGATATCGAATTCCGCGGGCAAACGGTCGTCGTGACCACCGGTACGTTCTTGCGCGGGCTCATGCATATCGGCCAAAACAAGAATGAAGGCGGTCGACTCGGGGATTTCAGCGCAAAAACGCTGTCGGCTAGCTTTTTGCAGGCGGGAATTGAGTTGCAGCGGCTTAAAACCGGCACGCCACCCCGTTTATTGGGCCGCAGCTTGGATTTTACTCGGATGCAGGAGCAAAAAGGCGACGAGCGCCCCACTCTCTTTGCCTTTCATGATACGCGCGATCCTCAGGATTTGTTCCACGTGGAACAAACGGGTGAACGGCGCCTGGGTTGGCGGCCCGGTTGTGAACAAGTCTCGTGTTGGATGACTCACACGACCGCGGAAACGGCCGATATTGTGCGCCGTAATCTCAGTAAATCGGCGATGTATAGCGGCGAAATCGAAGGCGTCGGCCCTCGGTATTGTCCCAGTATTGAGGATAAATTCGTGCGCTTCGCGGATAAACCGCGGCATTTGCTTTTCCTCGAGCCTGAGGGTCGCTCGACCAACGAATTTTATGTGAATGGTTTGTCAACAAGTCTGCCGTTCGATGTTCAGTTGGAGATGGTTCAAAGTATTCCGGGCTTGGAGCGCGCGGAATTATTGCGGCCGGCTTATGCGGTAGAATATGATTTTGCCCCGCCGACCCAGTTGTTTCCTTCGCTCGAATCCAAGAAGGTTGAAAATCTCTTTTTCGCCGGTCAAATTAATGGGACTTCGGGTTACGAAGAAGCGGCGGCGCAGGGTTTGGTGGCGGGCGTCAATGCCGTGCAAAAGGCGAGGGGAGGGCAACCGCTGGTGATGCAGCGCCACGAGAGCTACATTGGGGTGTTGATCGACGATCTTGTAACAAAGGGCACGAATGAGCCTTATCGCATGTTTACGAGTCGGGCGGAGCACCGTTTGTTGTTTAACCATAGCAGCGCAGAGTTGCGGTTGGGGCACCATGCGAAGGAGCATGGATTGATCAGCGCCAGCCGCAGCGAACGGATTCAGCTGAAGCGGGAACGGATTCAACACTGGCTGGCTACCTTTGAAAAACAGCGCACGCAGGGCGAAACTTGGGGTGATAAAATGCGGCGGGGCGGGGCAGGGGTGGATACGCCGGAATTATTTAACCAAGAGTCGCATGAGATTCGACAAGAGGTTATTTATAATGTTGTTTATCAAGGATATATTGAAAGAGAACATCGTCACGTGAAGAAATTAAGCCAGATCGAAAAAATCCGTCTGCCGGCGGATTTGGATTATCTTGCCGTGCGTGGTTTACGGCGTGAATGCGCGCAGAAATTGGCGACGTTTAAGCCGTTTAATCTGGGCCAAGCGAGTCGAATCAGCGGCATAAATCCTTCTGACATAAGTGTTTTAATGATTTTGATGGAATCGACCCACGCGGACTGATCGCTCCTCGTTCATTTTTTAACCGCGAAAACTTCATAAAATTGTGGAAAACGCCCTGCGCACCGCTGCGTACGTCTCGAAAGTTGCAGAACGACAAGTCGCTCTTAAAGCGACGAGTGCGACGTTATTGACGGGGGTGGGGGCGTGTGTGCTGGAAATCGGCGCAGGTCATGGACATTTTTTGACGGCTTATGCGGCAGCGCACCCCGAGCGGAGGTGTGTCGGTTTGGATATCATCGCCGAACGCGTAGAGCGGGCGAATCGGAAGAAAAACCGCGCGCGTTTGGGTAATCTTCACTTTCTGCACGCGAGCGCGGAGGATTTTTTGGCGTCGATGCCGGAAAACGTCCGATTTGCGGATGTTTTTGTGTTATTTCCGGATCCTTGGCCCAAGCGCCGGCATCATAAAAATCGGCTCATGCAGGCGGATTTTCTCTCTCAAATTGCGGCCAAAGCCGGGCAGGGGCTGCGACTTTATTTTAGGACCGACGACAGCGATTATTTTGCCGCGGCGAGAGCGGTGGTGATGGAACATCCAGCGTGGCAAGTCTTAGACGCACCTTGGGCGTTTGAATATGAGACGGTTTTTCAAGAACGTGCGCCCGGTTATCAATCCTTAGTAGCGGCTTTGCGCGGTTGAGTGCGGGTGTGGGGTAGAAGATCGGACGCCGCGGGGTAAAAATGCAGCTTCACGTCGGTGCGAGACGGTTTACGGGATTGACGGAGGGGATCTCGTTTGCCTATGTCAGAACCTTTCAAAACCTCTCAAGCTGTATCGCGCGCCATGTCCCGAGTCCTTAAACTCGTTTCTCTCTCCATCCTGCTCCTGGCCGGTCAAACCGTGTCAGCGAGTGAAGGCGGCGTCTCGCCAGCAGCCTCAAAATTGTACGATTTTGGTGGGGGTTGGGCGATTACCAACAGCATGGTTACGGGTTGGTTGTTTTCGGCGGCCATGATCGGTCTCATTCTTTGGCTGATTGGTAAGCCGTCGATTTTGCCCTCAAAGGGTCAAGCGGTGGTTGAGTCTTTGGTGAGCGGATTGCGGGATTTGCTGGAGCCGATTATTGGCAAAAAAGCGTTCCCGTTCGCGTTCCCGTTGCTCCTGACGTTTTTCATTTTCATTTTGATGCAGCACTGGATGGGTTTGCTACCCGGTGTGGGTACGATGGGCATGGGGCATGAAGTTAATGGTGAATTTCACCTTACCACTGCCTTGATCCGGCCGGTGATGGCAGATTTCAACGCGACCATCGCGCTCGCGGCGATTTCCTTCGGCGCGTGGTTGATTATCATCTTCAAATTCGCCGGTCCCAAAGTGATCTGGCAGGACATTTTTGGGAATAAAGCGGATAAGAAAGAAACTCCGATTTTTCTCTATTATATATTATCGATCGTTTTCTTGGTCGTGGGCGTGATCGAAATCATGTCGATCAGTATTCGGCCGTTTACGCTTTCGGTCCGTTTGTTCGGTAATATTTTTGGCGGCGAAAGCCTGTTGCACGGCACGGGATATTTTTTCGTCTTCTATTTTATGGAGCTGTTGGTCGGGCTGATTCAGGCCTTGGTTTTCACGCTCCTCAGTTCGGTTTATATCGGCCTTATTTGTAATCACGGCGATGGCCACGATCACGAGGACGGGGCCGAAGGACATCACTGATTTTTAATTAACCCTTTATCGTCGGGAGCGTGCCCAAGTGTGCGCACGGCGGCAACCACAACCAAAAAATACATACACTACATGACCACCATCATCGCTGAAATCAACGGCAACCTCGCCAGTGCATTCGGTCTTCTCGGCGCCGCCATCGGCGTCGGTATGATCGGCACCAAAGCCGCCGAAGCCGTCGGCCGCAATCCCGGCGCCGCCACCAAGATCCTCGTCCAAGCCATCATCGGTATGGCCCTCGCTGAAGGTCTCGGCGTGCTCGCGCTGTTCCTCGCCAAGTAATTTGTCCCGTGGCCGCGCACCTATTTGGGTGGCGCGGCCCTACCTCTTTCCCTAGTCATTTCATCCGCCATGCTGCACTCGCTGTTTCTCGCTGTCGTTGAAGCCCCCGCGGCCGCTGCCCATGCGGCCCACGCCGTCGCTGCCGAACCCGGCATCGTCGAGAAATTCGGCCTCGAGTGGAAATACGTCGTCGTCCAAGCGATCAGCTTCGGCATCCTCTTCGTAGTTCTTTATTGGAAAGGCATCAAGCCCACCATCGCTGCGATGGATGAGCGCACGCATCAAATCGATGCCGGCCTCAAATATGCCGAAGAGATGGAAACTCGTCTCGCAGCCACGCAGCAGCAGACCGAAGTCGCGCTCAAAGAAGCTCAGCAAAAAGCCCAAGCCATCGTCGCGGAGGCTCAAAAAGCCGCCAAGGAATTTGCCGACAAACAGCAAAAAGAAGCGATCGAGAAAGCCTCCGGCCTCATCGCCAAGGCGCAAGAAGCCATCGAGCTCGAGAAAAAGAAAATGCTCGCGGAAGCTCGCACCGAGATCGCTCGCCTCGTCGTTGCCACCACGGAACGCGTGCTCGCCAAGAAACTCACCGACGCGGATCGCGCCTCCTACAATGAGACCGCTGCTCGCGAGCTCACCGGCGTTTAATTTTTAACAACCCACGCGCTTCGCATGGCCGCCGCCGCTAAACAAGCTCAGCAACTCGCTCGCCAACTCTTTAAATTGAGTGTGGTCGACCACGTCGTCTCTACCGATCGCGTGGCCGGCGTGCTCGCCTACGTTGAAAAACACGCCCCGGCCAATGCGGTGCTCGTGCTTAAGGCTTATCATCGCCTGATCGCCGTCGAACTCGCCAAGAGCGAAGCCCGCGTCGAGCACGCCGGTGCCGTGGCGCCCACCGCGCTCGCCGCGATTGCCGCCGCCATGACCAAAAACTATCGCCGCCCGATCACCGCCACCGCGCATGCGCATCCCGCGCTCCTGGCCGGCTTGCGCGTACGCGTCGGCGATGACGTTTACGAATCTTCCGTCTCCAGCCAACTCGCCGCCCTTTCCCTTTCTGTTTAAAACCCGTTCCTCGAACCCTTCACGCCTTTACCTGAGATGAGCACCGTCCTCGACCAAATCGAACAACAGATCGCCAAGCTCTCGACCAAAGCGGTCAAGAAAAACACCGGCAACATCCGCACCATCGCCGACGGCGTGGCCAAAATCGATGGCCTCTCCGACGTCATGTACAACGAGATGGTCGCGTTTCCCGGCGGCGCCATCGGCATCGCCCTGAATCTTGAAGAGACCGAGGTCGGCTGCGTCATTCTCGGCGACGTCTCCAAGCTCAAAGAAGGCGACGAAGTCACCACCACCGGTAAGCTCCTTTCCGTTCCCGTTGGCAAAGCCCTGCTCGGTCGCGTCGTCGACGCCCTCGGTAACGCCGTTGACGGCAAAGGCCCGATCGACGCCAAAGAAACTTATCCCGTCGAGCGCATCGCGCCCGGCATCATGGCCCGCAAATCCGTGAATCAACCGTTGTTCACCGGCATCATGGCCATCGATTCCATGATCCCGATCGGCCGCGGCCAACGCGAACTCATCATCGGCGACCGTGGCACCGGCAAGACCACCATCGCGATCGATACGATCATCAATCAGGCCAAGATTAATAAAGTCGGTCTCGCCAGTGGTGACGCGAAGTTCCGCCCGGTTTACTCCATCTACGTCGCCATCGGTCAAAAGAGCTCGAACATCGTGCGCACCGTCGCCGCACTCGAAGCCGCCGGTGCCCTTGAATACACGATCATCGTCGCCGCCACCGCGGCCGATAATCCCGCCAACCAATACATCGCGCCTTACTCCGGCGCGGCGATGGGCGAATGGTTCATGGAAAACGGCATGGATGCGCTCATCGTTTATGACGATCTCTCCAAGCATGCCGTCGCCTACCGCCAGATCTCGCTCATCCTGAAGCGTCCTTCAGGCCGCGAAGCTTATCCTGGCGACGTATTCTATCTCCACAGCCGCCTCCTTGAACGCGCCGCACGTCTCGACGGCAAAGGCTCGCTCACCGCGCTGCCGATCATCGAAACCCTAGCTGGCGATGTTTCCGCGTACATTCCGACCAACGTGATCTCCATCACCGACGGCCAAATCTTCCTCGAAACCGATCTCTTCAACCAAGGCATCCGTCCCGCCGTTTCCGTCGGTCTCTCGGTTTCCCGCGTCGGTTCCTCCGCTCAGATCAAGGCCACCAAACAAGTCGGCGGCAAACTCAAGGGCGAGCTCGCCCAGTTCCGCGAACTCGCGGCTTTCGCGCAATTCGGTTCCGACCTCGACGCCAAGACCAAGGCCCAACTCGAACGCGGTGCCCGCATCGTCGAACTTTTCAAACAACCCGCTTTCAGCCCGGCCGCCATCGAGCTCCAAGTCTCGATTCTCTTCGCCATGCAGAAAGGCTTCTTCGACCCGATCGACGCCAAGAAGGTCGTCGCCGCCGCGGCCAACATGAAGAATTTCTTCACGACCCGCAAAGACGCCCTCCTCACGGAAATCCGCAACAAAGCCGCTCTCGACAAAGACCTCGAAGCCAAACTTCAGGCCGCCTGCGACGAGTGGAAATCCGGCTACACGGCCTAAAACGTCTCGGCTCCTCGCCAACCCTCTTATTCACCGTGGCCTCTACTCGCGACATCCGCCGACGCATCAAGTCGGTCAAAAACACCCGCCAGATTACCAAGGCGATGGAGCTCGTCGCCGCCTCCAAGATGAAGAAGGCGCAGGCCGCCGCTCTGGCCGGCCGCCCCTACGCTCAACTCATGGCCGATATGCTCACGGCGCTCGGCGGTAGCGTGGATGAATCGTTTCATCCGTTTCTCGCGCAACGCGAAGTCAAAACCCGCGGCATTTTGCTCGTCACCACCGACAAAGGCCTCTGCGGCCCGCTCAACGCCAATCTCTTCAAACTCGTCACCGAGATTAAATCCCCGGCGAAGTTTTACGTCATCGGTCGCAAGGGCGCGCAATTCATCGCCCGCACGCAACGCTCCATGGTCGCCGATTTCACGGTGTCCGATCGCGTCGCGTTTAAAGAAGTCAAAGCTGCTTCGGAGTTCATGGTCGCCCAATTTTTAGAAGGCGCGATCGACACGATCGAAGTCATTTATCCGCGCTTCAAAAACACGCTCATCCAAGAGCCGGTGGTGCGTCCGGTGCTTCCCCTGCTTAGCCTGAAGGAAGTCATCGCGACTTCCCAAGCTGACTCCGGTATCGTGCGCGGCGCTCAATCCGATGATCGCGAAATGTTGTTTGAGCCCAGCGCTCCGCAGGTGCTCGAAGCACTGATGCCATTTTTCGTTAACCGCTACATTTATCAATTGGTCCTCTCCGCCAAAGCCTCCGAGCACAGTGCTCGCATGGTCGCAATGAAGACCGCCAAAGATAACGCCACCAAACTCGTCGGCGAACTCTCACTCGAATACAACAAGGCCCGCCAAGCCGCGATCACTCAGGAAATCCTCGAGATCGCAGCCTCCGCGTTCGCCGCCTGATCCCAACTTCGTTTCACGGTCCAAAAATCCCTCTCTCAATGAATACCGGCAAAATCGTCCAAGTCATCGGCCCCGTGGTCGACGTGCAGTTCGCGGAGAACGCCATCCCGCCCATCTACCAGGCGCTCACCATCGCGTTCACCGTCGGCGGCAAAGCCGAGAATCTCACGCTCGAAGTGCAGCAGCATCTCGGTGGTGGCCTCGCTCGCGCCATCGCCATGTCCTCCTCCGAAGGCTTGAAGCGTGGTATGGAAGTGGTCGATACCGGCGCTCCGATTTCCGTGCCCGTCGGCAACGGCATCCTCGGCCGCATCCTTGACGTCACGGGCTCGCCCGTAGACGGCCGCGGTCCCGTGCAGCACGAGAAGAAATATCCCATTCACCGTCCCGCGCCCGCGCTTGCCGATCAAGACACCAAAGCCACGATCCTCGAGACGGGCATTAAGGTCATCGATCTCATAGCGCCCTTCATCAAGGGCGGTAAAGCCGGAGCCTTCGGTGGCGCCGGCGTCGGTAAGACCGTCGTCATTCTCGAACTGATTAACAACATCGCCAAAGCCCACGGCGGCTTCTCCGTATTCGCCGGCGTCGGCGAACGCTCGCGCGAAGGTAACGATCTTTACCACGAAATGTCCGAAGCCGGCGTCATCGACCAAAAAGACCTCATGAAGTCCAAGGTCGCGCTCGTTTACGGCCAGATGAATGAGCCCCCAGGCGCGCGTATGCGCGTTGCTCTCTCGGCGCTCGCGATGACCGAGTATTTCCGCGACGAGAAAAACCAGGACGTGTTGCTCTTCATCGACAATATTTTCCGTTTCTCCCAAGCCGGCTCCGAAGTGTCCGCGCTCCTCGGCCGCTCGCCGTCCGCCGTCGGTTACCAACCCACGCTCTCCAACGAAATGGGCCTCCTCCAAGAGCGTATCACGTCGACGAAGAAAGGCTCCATCACCTCCGTGCAAGCGGTCTACGTTCCGGCCGACGATTTGACCGACCCCGCGCCCGCCAACACCTTCGCGCACTTGGACTCCACCATCGTGTTGGAGCGTTCCATCGCCGAGCTCGGCATCTATCCCGCCGTGGACCCGCTCGCCTCCGTCTCGAAGGCGCTCGAAATTTCTATCGTCGGCGAAGAACACTACCGCGTCGCCCGCGAACTCCAACGCGTTCTCCAACGCTACAAGGATCTCCAAGACATCATCGCCATTCTCGGTCTCGACGAACTCTCGCCCGAGGACAAGCAGACCGTTTACCGAGCCCGCAAAATCCAACGCTTCCTCTCGCAACCGTTCGCGGTCGCCGAAGTGTTCACGGGCTCGCCCGGCAAATACGTCTCCGTTAAAGAAACCGTGCGTGGCTTCAAGATGATCCTCGATGGCGAACTTGATCACATTCCAGAAGGCGATTTCTACATGAAGGGTGGCATCGACGAAGTCATCGCCGCCGCGAAGAAGTAATCCGCCATGGCCCTCACCCTCGAAATCGTCACACCCGAGGCCCGGGTTTATTCCGATACTATCGACACCGTCGTCATCCCGACGGTGGACGGTGAAATCGGCATCCTCCCCGGACACATCCCGCTGCTCACGCAAGTCGAGCACGGCGAACTACGTGTGACCAAGGGCTCCACGGTGCTTCTCCTCGCCGTCGGTGGCGGCTTTGCCCAGATCTCTGGCGACAAGATCTCGGTTCTCGCCGAACACGCGATCACCGAGGAAAAAATCGACGAAAAAGCCGCGGAACAAGCCATGCAGCGCGCCGAACTCGCGATGAAAGAAGCAAAAGACATGGACCCGAACGAATTCGAGCACCTTCAAACCATGGTGCGTTTCGCGGGCACGCAGTTGGCGATCAAGCGTCGGCGCCGTTGACCGATTCGCGAGTCAGATCTCCTCAAGCGCGGCCCCATCGCCGCGCTTTTTTTGTGAATCGCCGCGCCGACCAGAACTTGCCCTTGAAACCTCGTCGGGTCGGGCACACCTTGCGACTCCGATGAATCGCGAGACCACTACCGCGCCGACGCCTCTGTGCCAGCTCAATGCGGGTGCGGCTGGCCGAGTCTGCGGTCTTACCGGCGACACGCATTTTTGCCAACGCGTGCGCGAGATGGGCCTCGGTGAATCCGCCTGTGTGACGAAAATTTCGGGCACCACCACGATCATTTGCCAAGTGAGCGGCACGCGCATCGCCCTCAGCCACGCCGCCGCGAGTCACATTTTGGTGGAGAAAATTAGCCCATCATCTCCGGTCGCAGGGTAGGGAAGTGCGCCCGGTTTAGCCGCGTTTGTATCATGGCCTCCGCTTCCTTGATATCGTTGTCCCAACTCCCGGTCGGTGCGACCGCGACCCTCCGAGATTTCCCCAAGGCCGGGACCGCATTTCTCCGGCTCCGCGAAATGGGCTTACTTGCCGGTACGACGTTGACGCTGGTGCGCACGGCACCGCTGGGTGACCCGATCGAGATTAAGGTCCGCGGCTATCACCTCACGCTGCGCAAATCCGAGGCCGATCACATCCTCGTGGAACCGGCGGCGTAAATAATTTTTCTGCGACCATGGCTTTGCCCGCTCACATCACCGTCAACGCTGCAGGCGCCACCTCGCGCCAACCCGTCTACGCGCTCGTCGGTAATCCCAACTGCGGCAAAAGCACGCTCTTCAACGCCCTCACCGGGCTGAAACAAAAAGTCGGCAACTATCCCGGCGTCACGGTTGAGAAAAAAATAGGCACCGCTTATTCGCAACACGGCCAACCCATCACCGTGATTGACTTGCCGGGCACGTATTCTCTCGCCGCTCGCTCACCCGATGAAGCCGTGACCCGCGACGTGCTCCTCGGTCGCCGCGCCGATACCGCGCAACCCGATCGCATTTTGTGCATCGTCGACGCCACCAACCTTGAGCGAAATCTCTATCTCGTTCACCAGATTCTCGATCTTGGTCGCCCCGTGATTTTAGTGCTCAACATGATGGACCTCGCCGCTCGCGCCGGGCTTGAGATTCGCGTCGAGCAACTTGAAAAATTACTCGGTATCCCCGTCATCGCCTGTGAAGCGATTCACCAACGCGGCTTGATCGAACTCAAACTCGCGATGAGCCGCGCCGATCTGCCTCTCGCGCGGCATGCGTGGACGGTTCCCGCCGCCATTGCTCCGGCTGTTTCTGAAATCGCCGCAGCGCTGGTTGAAGGCGATCGCAAATCCCCGCTCGTCGCTCGGGCTGAAGCGCTCTTGTTACTCACGGATCAAGATTCCGTGCGGGTCGCCGGCTCGACGCCGCTCAGCCACCGCACGATTGAAATTCTCCGCGCGTGGCAATCACGTTGGACGCAGGAGGGAACCGATTGGGCCGGCACCTTGGTGAGTTCACGTTATGATGCGATCGGCGCACTCGCGGCCGAAGTCGTGCAATTACGGACCGAAGCGGGACCCAGCACTTCGGATAAAATCGACGCCATCGCCACGCACGCGCTTTGGGGTTGGGTGGTGCTCGGAGCCGTGATGACGTTGTTGTTTTTCAGCATTTTCACACTCGCTGAAAGTCCGATGAATTGGATCGACGGTCACGTCGCAGCTTTATCCGACGCGATCAAATCCGCGATGCCGCCCGGAGATTTGCGCGACCTGATTACGGATGGAGCCGTCGGTGGAGTAGGGGGCGTGCTGGTTTTTCTACCGCAGATTTTGATTCTATTTTTCTTCATCGGGTTGTTGGAGAGCACCGGCTACATGGCTCGCGCAGCGTTCATCATGGATCGCCTCATGAGCCGCGTCGGTCTCAATGGTAAAAGTTTCATTCCCATGCTCAGCTCCTACGCCTGCGCGATACCCGGCATCATGGCCACACGCACGATCGAGGACCCCAAAGACCGTCTGGTCACGATCCTCGTTGCACCGCTGATGAGTTGCTCGGCGCGTTTGCCGGTTTACTTACTCATGATCGCCGCGCTCGTTCCCGGTGAACGCGTGCCCATTTTTACCAAAGTCGGAATCATGCTTTTCATGTATGCTCTCGGCACGGCCGGGGCTTTTTTCTTCGCCTGGCTTTTCAAACGCACGCTGCTCAAAGGCGAACCGCCGTTAATGATTATGGAACTGCCGCCTTACCGTTTACCCGGCTTTAAGGATGTCGCGCTCCACATGCTCGAGCGGGCTTGGATTTTTGTGCGGCGCGCGGGTACGGTCATTCTCGGGATAAGTATTATTCTGTGGTTCCTCTCTGCGTATCCGAAAGCGCCCGAAGGTGCGACGCCCACCGCGCAACTAGCGCAAAGTTTTGCGGGTCGGGCGGGCCACGCCATCGAGCCGCTCATCAAGCCCATCGGCTTCGATTGGCAGATCGGTATCGGGCTCATCAGTTCATTCGCGGCTCGCGAAGTTTTTGTCAGCACAATGGGGGTTGTTTTCAATGCTGAGTCTACGGATGAAACTACCGCACCGCTTCGCACCGCGTTACTGAGCGCCAAGTGGCCTGATGGTCGTGCGCTTTTCACCCCGCTCGTTTGTTTCACGCTGATGATTTTTTACGTCTTCGCGATGCAGTGCATGAGCACCATCGCGGTCGTAAAACGTGAAACTAACGGCTGGAAATGGCCGATTTTTCAAACGCTCTACATGACCGGCACGGCGTGGATTTTGAGTTTCATAGTTTACCAAGGCGGTCGCGCGCTCGGGTTTTGATCGGCACGTCCCTCGAGATGTCCCCCACGATTCAAACATTCATCGCTCTTGTTCTCGTTGCGTTTGCGGTGGTGGGATTGATTGCGCGCGCTCGCGCCAAGAAAAAATCTCTCGGTTGTGGCGGAGATTGCGGTTGTTCGAGTCGAGCGCTGAAAACCAAATCACGCGGTTGATCCGTTTTGGCGATGCCCGCATCCCCCATAAATTCCCCGGTACTTTGTTTCGGCGAAGTGCTATGGGATTTTCTCCCGCACGGTACGTTTCCCGGCGGCGCACCGTTTAATGTCGCTTATCATCTGCATCGGCTCGCCGTACCCGTGCGCCCGATTTCCGCAGTTGGACGCGATGATTTGGGTGAACAACTTCTTCAGCGCCTCGCGCAGTGGGACGTGAGCACGTCCGCTATTTCTCGTCATGCCACGCTGCCCACGGGACGTGTGAGCGCCACTCTCAGTCCTCAAGGCGATGCGCAGTATGTTATCGCTCGCGATGTGGCTTGGGACCGCATCACGGTCGGCTCTGATACGCTTAAAGCCGCCGCTAATTCTCCCGCGCTTGTTTTTGGTTCGCTCGCTTTGCGGTCCCCAGAAAACCGCGCGGTGCTTAAACAACTCATTGCCGCTCTGCCCGTGAACGCTTGGCGCGTGTTTGACGTCAATTTACGCGCGCCGCACGACGACCTTGCTCTCGTGCGCGAGTTTGCTTCGTCGGCCAATGTGCTCAAACTTAATGCCACCGAAGCGGCGCGTTGGGTTGATGCCACGGAGTCGCCGGGTCAGGAAGAATCCCACGCCCGCGCTCTCGCTGCGCAATTCAACGCCACGTTTATCTGCATCACGGCCGGAGAACGCGGCGCTGGATTGTTGCGGGCTGATTGCTGGACTTGGGTATCGGCCCGCCGGATTGTCGTCGCGGACACGGTCGGCGCGGGAGATGCGTTTCTTGCCGCATTTTTGTGCAGCCTCCTGCGTGCGGCTCACACGGATACGGAAATGTTATCCGCTGCCTGTCGGCTAGGCGAGTGGGTCGCGGCGCATCCCGGAGCCACACCTGACTACGACGCCACGACTCCCGTTTGAGGTGATGAGCTTGGAGAGTTTTGTCTCCACGATAAAACTCAGAAGCCTAGCCCATGGAACACTCTTTGGCCTAGTTCCACGACGACTCCGGCGAACACGGCAAAATAAATGATCGTCAGCACCAGAAATCCGTAAGCGGTAGCCACCGCGACACCGTCGCGCTCGAGCACGCCAAGGGTGCCGATTACTACGACCAATGCCGGCAGGGTGTTGGTGAAAGGAATCCCGCCAATCGGCAACAACAGCAGAACGGCTCCGACGCCCACCACGGCTATATGCAGGCGCCGTAACGCTTCGGTTTCCGTCAACCAAAGCCAGCGCGGACGAAGTTGCCGCTCGATCACCCCGATAAACTTGCTCGCGCCTTCCAAGACGGCCCGAAAAAAACGCGGTGGTAATTTCACGTCGAGTAAACGTGCTGGCAGCCACGGCGGGAGCCCCAAAGCAAACCGCAGCGCCAAAACGGTAATCACTAAACCAAAGGGCACAGATAATCCAGGAATCGTGATCGGTGAACAAAATGGCAGCGCTAGAATTACCGTCAACAAAGCCGAGGCGCGTGCACCGAGCGCGGCGATTAATTCCCGCAATGTCACCGTCTGCTCGTCGAACCGCGCCGCGAGCAGGTGCAATTCATCCGAGAATTTTTTTAGCGGATCGGGCAAAGGAGAAATCACAGATATAAATCAACAAGAAGGGCAGGGGGCTAACCCGACCTCAGCTCGAGGCGGCGGGTTCCGTTTAAGCTAGGTCCCGCGTTTATTTCCATACAGTTCGATGTGCAGACGGTGCGCATAGCGGTAGCCCCGTGATTTACACACTTCGCTCAACCACTTTGAGCGCTCGCGCATCAATTCAAGCGTCCGCGCTTCCGGCATGAGTTGCACTCGGTGACGTGGAATATCGCGGCCAAGCGAGGCCAGCATGTTTTCCATTTCTTCCACATCGGAGGGTGCGGCCACGACGAATTTAAATTGGTAATCGCATCCCGTATCTAACCAAGCGCGCACCACCGTTGGTTGCCAGCGCGTGGCTTCGTGTTTTTTACGCCAGGTGGTGTGCTCCGGACCTTGCGGCGCCGAATTCAATAATTTCGGCGACATCGAAACCAAATCGCAGGCGATTCCCTCCGGGGTGATCGTTGCGGCGGTTTCGATCGTGATATGATAACCCAGCTCCTTCAACGCCCCCGCCAACGCACCTATTTCCTTTGTAATCATCGGCTCGCCGCCGGTGAGCACGACATGTCGCGCAAACGGATACGCTTGGACGGCCGCGACGATTTTTTCTACCCGCATTTGGGTCCCTTCCGGATTCCATGAGGCATAGGGCGTGTCGCACCAAGCGCAGCGCAAGTTGCAACCGCTCGTCCGCACAAAAACCGAAGGCACGCCGCTCAATGAGCCTTCGCCCTGCAACGAATAAAAAATTTCAGCGATGAGCATAACGGTGAGAATATAATTTTCGCCTTAGCTCGCCGCGGGTTTTTGCGGCAACGCATCACGAGCTTTATATTCCGTGGGATCATTTACGCCGGCCAACGCGAAGGCTTCGCGCCGCTCGACGCACGTGCCGCATTTGCCGCAATGGATCGCCTCGCCTTTATAGCACGACCACGTGCGGGCAAAATTCACGTTTAATTTTGCCCCGGTCGCGGCGATGTCGTTTTTCGACATGGCGATGAAGGGTCGCAAAAGCTTCACGCCCGCATAGGTCCCGAGTCGCATCGCTTCACTCATCGCGTGCATGAAGTCTTCACGACAATCCGGATAAATCGCGTGGTCCCCACCATGCGCGGCAATGACCAATCCTTCCGCGCCGACACTCTCCGCAAAACCACAAGCGATCGATAGCATGATCGCGTTGCGAAACGGCACCACCGTCTGCTTCATGTTTTCGGACTCGTAGTGGCCTTCTGGAATAGTGCCGCCGCTTTTTAATAAATGGGAGGCGAACAACCGGTCCACGAAATCGAGGCGGATCACTTCATGGCGCACGCCCAAACTCAGTGCGTGTTCGGCGGCAAAGGGGATTTCTTGATGATTGTGCTTAGCGCCATAATCAAAACTCGCGACGGCGACGACGGTGTGTTCCCGACGCGCCCAATGCAGCGCGACGACCGAATCCATTCCCCCAGAACAAAGCACGACGACATTCATCGCAGTATGATGACCATAATTTTCGCCATTACACCAAAGAAACATTCACGCGCAGATGTGCGGGGCTTGGAAAAATGGTAGCTTCAGCCCAGCGTGTTTTCTTGGGTAAAGCTCCACGGTTTTTATTTTAGTCCTCCATGGTCATTTTTCACGATCCGCAGTGCGCTGATTACGGTTCTACGATGCGACCCGAGCAACCGGCGCGGCTTACACGCTCCGCGGCCCACCTTAGGGCCGCGCATCCTGCTTGGGATTTTTGTCTACCGCCTTCCGCTGCTACGGTGGACGAGGCTGCATTGCGGCTGGCGCACACGGCCGCGCACCTGCGCCGACTTAATCAACCGCGCGACTTCGCCGCCGACACGCCTTTCTTTCCGGATATTGCGACCCATGCGCGGCGCGCCACGTCCGCTGCGCTCGCGGCTGCTGAGCATGCGTTGACCCAGCGCTCTCCGGCGTTTGCGCTCATGCGTCCACCCGGACATCACGCTACGGCGGATACGGCGATGGGGTTTTGTTATCTCAACAGCATCGCGATCGCCGCGCTTCACGCTCGTCATCAGCTCGACGTCCGGCGCGTTGCCGTTTGGGATTTCGATGCCCACCACGGAAATGGCACGGAGGAAATTTTGCGCGCGGAACTCGGCGCTGATCCTGATGCGTATTTTTTTGCCTCGGTGCATCAATCGCCGTGTTACCCCGGCACCGGTTTGGTCGATGTAGGTCCTGCGCTTCGCAATTGGCCGATCCCGCCGCGCAGCCCACGCTCGCAACACTTAGCCGCCCTGCGCGCCTCGCTTGATGCAATCCTAGATTACAAACCCGAGCTTTTACTGGTTTCGGCCGGGTTCGATGCTTACGTCGGTGACCCTATTACGGCCATGACGTTGGAGCGGGAAGATTTTGCCCAACTCGGCACGTGGCTCCGGGAGATTTTTCAAAGTCACGCGATCCCAGCCGCGGGGGTGCTGGAGGGTGGTTATAGTTCGGATTTACCAATGCTGATCGAAGCGTTTCTAGCGGCTTGGTCTGGCTCAACGGGGCACGTCATGCCCGGCTCTGGGCCTTAATTTTAACCCCGCTGTTTCCGCACTCGCCCTCCGTCGTGCCCGGGGCTAGGTTGGACTTTTCGTTGAGATGATCTCCCGTTTTCTGCCGTCCACCGTGCGCCGTCTTCTCGGCGTCGATTCCACTGCTCCGCGCTCCCCGTCGCGCGTGGCGCCGCCTTCTGCGCGACCTGCGAGCTTCACGCTCATCGAGCAACCCGGCGCGCTCACCGCGTTGCTGGCGGCGCTCGACCGCGTCGACGAAGTCTCCCTCGATACCGAGGCGGACAACATGTATCATTACAAGGTCCGTGTTTGCTTGCTGCAGTTTCTCGTCGACGGAGAGGTTTTCTTGGTCGATGCCCTTGCGCCCGGTCTCGACCTTGAGCCGCTTTGGAAACGTCTCGCGGAACTTCATCTCATAATGCACGGAAGCGATTTCGATCTGCGGCTCTTGCACGATCGCTGCGGCTTCCGCGCTAAAAGTATTTTTGACACCATGCTCGCCGCCCAACTGCTCGGGCGCCAACGCATCGGTCTCGCGGCGCTCCTCGAAGAACATTTCGACGTTCAACTCGACAAAGACGGCCAAAAAGCCAACTGGTCCCGCCGCCCCATCACGCCTAAACTCCTCGATTACGCCTGCCTCGACGTCTGGTACCTGCCCGCATTGCGCGATCTCCTCACCCGCGAACTCGCCGCCCTCGATCGCCTAGATTGGCTCGACCAACAATGCACGGCGCAGATCGAAGCCGGCACTTCGGGTTTCGCTCCCGCCACCGAACACGACTGGCGCATCGGCCGCAGCGAACGCCTCCGCGCCCGTGGCTTGCCCGTTCTCCACGCCGTCTGGCACTGGCGCGAGACCAGCGCCGAGCGCATCGACACACCTCCTTTCAAAGTCTGCAACAACGACCTCCTCCTCGACATCGCCTACGCCGCCGAGGACGGCCAGACCGAGGAAGCCATCCTCGCACAGGTTAATCTCGGTAAACGCCATGACCGTCTCATCGGCTCGCTCAGCGCCGCCCTTCGTGCTGGTTTTGAACGCGACCCGGAAACCCTCCCGCGTCGTCCCGGTCGCGACACCAATCGCCGCTCGCTCACCCAGACCGAGCTCGCTCGTCTCGAGCGCATCAAAGAAGACCGTGATCGCATCGCCGCCACCCTCGCCATCGAAGCCACGCTCATCGCCAATCGCGCCCAACTCGCTCAACTCGCCCACGCCCCCGCCGCGCTCGACGACGTGCTTCTCCCTTGGCAGGCCACCCTTCTTCGTTCTATCCCATCTCTCCAACCTAACTGATCTTACCCCAGCCTCGTTGATGAAAACTAAACTCCCCCTCGCGCTCATTCTGGCCGCCACGTTGTCCTTCCTCGCGGGTTGTGCTACCCGCACCACGCCCAGCGGCGGCAAAGAAACCACCGTGCTTGGTGGCGCTGTCACCGTGGCCACCAACTCTTTTCAACCCCCCGCCCCGCAAACGTTCGCGGCCGACACCACCAAAATCGTCGGCCTCGGCAACCCCTCCGGCACCAAAACCACGATTCTCTGGGGCCTCATCACGCTCCACGATTACTGAGCTTTCTGGGCGAATGTTCGCGTCGTCCAACGGCGCTTGATCTTCTCAACCCCGCGCATCTGCGGGGTTTTTCTTTGCTCCACTCGCGCCATCGGCAAACCTGCGCCCCTGTGATCGCCTCCGCCGCCAACGCCAACATCGCCCGCCACCTCGGGCTCATGGCTACGTCCGCGCCCACGACCGCCGCCCTCAAAATCCCCCGCGGCCGCACGCCCACGGGCGGCATTGATTATCTTACCCTCACGTTCGCCGAACTCGCCGCCGAGGTCGCCGCGTGGCAAAAAAAACTCACCGACGCTGGCATCCAGCCCGGTGACCGCACCTTGGTCATGGTCCGCCAAGGCCTGCCTCTCATTGCCGCGGCCTTCGCGCTTTTTTCAATCGGTGCCGTTCCGGTCGTCATTGATCCCGGCATGGGGCTAAAAAATTTCCTCACCTGCGTCGAGCGCTCCCGTCCCCGCGCGCTTGTCGGTCTGCCGCTCGCGCGCTTCCTTAGCCACGTCTGCCGGCGAGCGTTTGCCACGGTGAAAATCCGCGTGCCCGCGAGCGGTTCCCTTACGGCGCGTCTCACGTTTCCCGGTGCGCGATTTTCTGCCGCGTCTGCTCCGCTCGTTCACAGTCGCGTCACTGATCTTGCGGCTATTCTTTTTACTTCGGGTTCCACGGGAGCCCCCAAAGGCGTCGTCTACGAACACGGCCACTTCGACGCCCAAGTCCGCCTCATCCGCGCCACCTACGACATTCGTCCCGGTGAGATTGATCTGCCGTTGTTGCCTATCTTCGCGTTGTTCAACCCCGCGCTGGGCCTGACCACCATCGTTCCCGAGATCGACCCCAAGCGCCCCGCCGCCCTCGATCCCGCCGCGATCGTCCAAGCCATCCGCCAGGAAAATATCACCACGTCCTTCGGCTCGCCCACGCTCTGGAAAAAAATCGGCGACCACTGTATCGCGCAAAAAATCACCCTGCCGACGCTTCGTCGCGTTTTATGCGCCGGCGCTCCGGTCCCCGCGTCGCTCTGGAACTCATCGCGCGTTTTTTTAACGCACGGCCAACTTCACAGTCCATACGGCGCGACCGAATCTTTGCCTCTCGCCAGTGTTTCCGCCGATGAAATCGCCGCCGCCCGTGGCCTCGGAGCGTGCGTGGGTCGCCCCGTGCAGGAGATCACCGTTAAAATCATCGCCCCCACAGACGCGCCTCTCGCCACCTTGGCCGACGCTCACGAACTTCCCGCCGGCGAGATCGGCGAAATCATTGCCACCGGTCCGGTTGTCACGCGCGCGTATGATGCGCTCCCGGCTGCTACGGCGCTCGCCAAAATTTCTTCGGCCGAAGGCACTTATCATCGTCTCGGCGATTGCGGCACGCTGGATGCCGCAGGCCGGCTTTGGTTTTGCGGTCGCAAAGCCGAACGCGTCATCACCGCTCAAGGCATTTTATACACTGAACCTTGCGAGCAGGTTTTTCGCACGCACCCGCGCGCTACACGCTGCGCGCTTATTGGCCTCGGCCGCGCACCTGAACAGTTACCCGCTATCGTGATCGAAACCCACGTGCGCAATTCCGCCGACGCCCGCGTCCTTGCGCGTGAGCTGCGCGCCCTCGCTCTCGCGCAACCTTACACTGCGGCGATCCAGCGTTTTTATTTTCACCCCGCGTTCCCCGTCGACGTTCGGCACAACGCCAAAATTCATCGCCTCACGCTCACCGCTTGGGCCGCTACCGCCCAAGGTTACGAGTGCGCTACTTCGCTGTGAACGCACCCCTCATGCCTGCTTCTCCATTCAACGCGCCGGTTGTGTCTCGTTCGCCGGCGCCTTCCCGCGTCCTCGTCACGGGCGGCACGGGTTTTCTGGGTCGCCGACTCGTTGAACGCCTGCTCGCGGCCGGACGCTCCGTGACCATTCTCGGCCGCACCCCCGCGCCGGACTTAGAAAAACGCGGGGTTCGTTTTATCCGCGCTACGCTCGACGACGCTCCCACCGTCCAAGCAGCCTGCGCCGGCATCACCACCATTTTCCACACCGCGGCCAAAGTCGGCGTCTGGGGTCGCCACGACGATTTTTTCCGCACCAATGTCCTCGGCACGCGCGCTCTGCTCGCAGGAGCGAGTGAGCACGGCGTCCGACACTTTATCCACACGAGCACCCCGAGCGTCGTTTACAACGGCCGCGCGCTTGTCGGCGCCGACGAATCGCTCCCGCTCACCACCGCGTGCCCGAGCCCTTACCCCCTCACCAAAGCCCTCGCCGAACGCGAGGTTCTCGCCGCCCATAGCTCATCGCTTCGCACGGTCGCTCTACGACCGCATCTCATTTGGGGCGTCGGTGATCCCCATTTGGTGCCCCGAGTGCTCGCCCGCGCGCGCGCCGGCCGGCTCCGCATCGTCGGCGACGGACAAAACCAAGTCGACATGGTCCACGTCGAAAACGCTGTCGACGCCCACCTCATCGCCGAATACAACCTCACCCAGTGTCACCCAATAGGTGACACTCGCGGTGGCCAAACTACGCGCGCAGAACCAGTCCAGCACCCAGCGATGTCGCGGCCATCTGTCGGCGGACGAGCTTTTTTTATCACGAACGGCGAACCGGTTTATCTTTGGACTTGGATTAATGAGCTGCTCGTTGCCCTCGGTGAACCGCCGGTCACCCGAAAAATTTCTCTGCGCACAGCGAGTACACTGGGTGCGTTCTGCGAAACCGCTTGGCGGTTTTTTCCGCTCCGCGGCGAACCGCCCATGACGCGTTTCATCGCCGCGGAACTTGCCAAAGATCATTGGTTCGACCTCACCGCCGCGCGTCGCGATCTGGGTTACACGCCGCGCATCAGCATGGCGGCGGGCACCGCCGAACTCGTGGCCTCGCTTCGCGCCGAAAAATCAACTTTCTCCTCCATCTCTCGATGATGACCGTCCGCCAAATTCTACCGCCCGCGCTCGCGATGTCCGCGATCGTACTCGTATCCAATCTGCTCGTGCAGTTTCCGATTAATTCGTGGCTCACGTGGGGCGCGTTCTCGTACCCGGTGGCGTATTTTGTCACCGATGTTTGCAACCGCACTTCCGGTCCTGCGCTCGCGCGTCGCGTCGCTTGGGTGGGTTTTTCGGTTGGGCTGATTCTTTCTGCGCTGTTTGCGCCCGCCCGCATCGCGTTCGCTTCCGGCGCGGCTTTTATTATATCGCAACTCCTCGACGTCGCCGTCTTCAACCGGCTGCGTCGCGCGAGTTGGTGGAAGGCGCCGCTCTTTGGTTCTGCTGCGGCGTCCGTCGTCGACACATCGATTTTCTTCGGTGTCGCTTTTGCGGGTTCGGCGATTGCTTGGCTTCCACTCGCTGTAGGCGATCTTGGCGTGAAACTTTTCATGGCGCTCGCGTTGCTCCCGCCGTACCGCGTGCTGGTGAATCGGCTCGCGCCGCCGACCTCGATTTAAGTTTTCCCGCCGTCCCGCTGTCGCACGGCCTCGAACAGCGTGATGATGGTCGCCATCGCGACATTCAACGAATCCGCCTGTCCCGCCATCGGAATGCGCACGGGCACATCGCAGTTTTCCAGCCAGAATTTACTTAAACCGTATTGTTCGCTGCCCATCACCACCGCGAGCGGACCGCGCAGATCGACATCCGAGTAAATTTTTTCCGCGGCGGGCGTCGTCGCTACGGAACGCACGCCGTTTTCCCGCAACCACGCCTGCACGCGCGTGCTTTCTTCCACCACTAGCGGCACGGAAAACAAAACGCCGGTCGAAGCACGCACAACATTCGGATTAAAAATATCTGTCACGGGATCACACACGATCACCGCGTCGCAGCCCGCGGCGTCCGCGCTGCGCAAAATCGTGCCGAGATTTCCCGGCTTCTCGATCGCTTCGACCACGAGGTAAAAGGGATTTGCCTTCACCGGCAGATCGGCCAACGCCCGCCGCCATTGCGGCGCCACCGCGAGTAATCCATCGGGCCGTTCCCGATAAGCCACTTTGGTAAAAGCATCTTTCGTCAGCTCAAACGCCACCGCGCCGGCCGCTTCGGCTTGCGCAATCAAGGCCGGCTCGTTCTCGCCCAAAAACCATTCGGGAGAAAAATAAATTTCTTGTAGCTTCACGCCTTTTTCCAGCGCTCGGCGAATTTCCCGATAGCCTTCGACGAGAAATACACCCGCTTCGTCGCGCGGCCGGCGGTCGCGCAATTTCACGAGTTGTTTCACGCGCGGATTCTGGAGACTGGTGATTTTTTCGGGAGCCACGCCTCCAGCGCACCATGAAACCCGCGAAACACACGAAAAAAGAATCCTCTTCGTCTTCTTCGCTTTCGTGTATTTTGTGTTTCTTGTGGTAAAACCCAAAAAGAAATCCAACGACCTCCCGTTCCCGTATCACACCGAGCTCGAGCTGGAGATTGCCACGCTCACCAACCACGGCGTGGGCCTGGCGCGCGTTCCACATCCGGAAGACCCCGCCGCCAAATGGGTCATCATGGTGCCTTTCTGTCTGCCCGGCGAACGCGTCCGCGCCCGCATTTTTCGCAACCACAAGAATTACTCCGAGGCGGATCTCGTTTCCGTCCTCGCGCCTTCGCCGCATCGCATCGCGCCCGTGTGCCCGCTTTTCACCCGCTGCGGCGGCTGCCAATATCAGCATTTCACTTACTCTGAGCAGCTCTTGTGGAAACAGCGCCAAGTCGCCGAATTGCTCGAACACATGGCCGGCGTCACGCACGCCGTGAACCCCGTCATCGGTTCGCCCAAACCCTACGGCTACCGCTCGAAAATCACCCCGCATTTTAATCCGCCGCGCGACCCGGCCACGCCGCCGCCCATCGGTTTTCTGCGCCAAGGCACGCGCTTCGACATCATCGACGTCCCGCGCTGCGACATCGCGACCGACGCCATCAATGCAAAACTCCCCGTCGCGCGCGCCGCCATCCACACCCGCGCCGCGACCGGTGAATATGTGCGCGCCGCCACACTCCTGCTCCGCGATGCCGGCGGCCAAGTCACCACCGACTACGAAGCGATCATCACTGAAACCGTCGGTGACTTAAAACTCCGCTTCTTGGCGCGCGATTTTTTCCAAAACAACCCGTTTATCTTGCCCGCCTTCACCGCCTACGTGCGCGCGCGCGCCGCCGCTGGGGGCGCGCGGTTTCTCGTCGACGCGTATTGCGGCAGCGGACTTTTCGCACTCAGCGCTGCGCCCGCTTTTGAACGCGTCGCCGGCATCGAACTCAGTGAGTCCTCGATTCGTTTCGCCCGCCAAAACGCCGAAGCTAATCGCATCACCAACGCCACGTTTCAAGCGGGCGACGCCGCGACGATTTTCGCCGGACTCGATCCGATCTTCGCGCCCGCCGACACCGCTGTCATCATCGATCCCCCGCGCAAAGGCTGCGACGAATCGTTTCTCAACCAACTTTTCGCCTTCGGCCCGCGCACGGTCGTTTACGTGAGTTGCGATCCCGCGACCCAGATGCGCGACCTCAAAGGCTTCCTCGCGGCCGGATACGTGCTCACCGACGTCCAGCCCTTCGACCTATTTCCGCAAACGCGTCACCTCGAATGCGTGATCACGCTGTGTCGAGAAATGGTTTCGAGTTCCATCCAGGCGGATTGATTTTCTAACGCCTTCCCATCCATCCGCCGTTTTCGCTCAAGGTAGAGTTTTGGCCATTTTTACTGGCACGTGGACCTCAAAGCGCTTCATGAAAAACGGTACGTAGGGCGCGTTCCAATACACGCCATAGGCTTCGCCGGCGGGTTCGATCGCTGGTTTTTGATCCGCCATCCAAGCCAGTAACGCAACGCGGGCTTTTTCGAAATTCTCCCGCGAGTAGCCACCGCGTTCGCCGCGGCTTGCGACGTGGCGCTCGGGTACGTTGATCACTTCGACCCCGGATTCATTGCCGGCGACTTTGGCGCGTTCGCTCGTGGCCACCCAGAAATACATCGCGGCGTCGTTGATACGCGCTTCGACCGGCGTTGTCATGGCGATCTTGTGGCGCGAGATGTAGCGGAAAAGCGGGCCGAAGAGATTATCCGCGCCGTCGAAGTAGTTGCCGCGTCCGGCAGATCGGAGGAGCACGCCGGCGGGCAGGGTTTTTAATTCTGCGGTGCCGGGCGCGGTTGGCGGGAAGGCTTCTTGGGCGGACATGGGCAGGAAGGGGGTGAAAAAGGCGAGAACGAGGAGTAATCGGGGCATGTGGGTAGACTACGCGGCGCGGATAAAAACGCAAATCCGCTTCCGTCCGGCCTCGGCAGGAAACACTCGGCGATTGCCTCTCAGGCGGCCGTTTGGCGTCGTGGGGGCGGCTTTCGCCCCTATCTTTCAAATCGTTTCCCCCATGCGTCTCATTGACCTGTCTCAACCTCTTTTTGATCGCGCGCCTAATTGCCCCGTGCACCCGTCGGTGTCGTTTCGGCGCACGGCGGATCATCCGGCTGACGGTTGGCGCATGGAGGAAATCGCGATGGCGACGCACACCGGTAGCCATCTCGATGCCCCGCTGCACAAAATCGCGGGTGGTCGAAGTATTTCGGATTTGCCGCTGGAGACGTTTGTCGGGCCGGCGCGGATTGGCGATGTGCGTGGCTTAGCGCCGGTGGCGCCGATCACGGCGGAGTTGCTCGCGGCGAAATTGCCGGGGCTGCTCGCGGGGGAAATTGCGTTGTTGGCGACAGGTTGGGGTGAGCGTCGGGCGATGACCGACGAGTGGCTTTATCGTTCGCCGTTTGTCGATCCCTCGGGCGCGCGCTGGCTCGTCGAGCGCGGGGTGCGTGGCGTGGGCATCGACCATTATTCGATTGGAGGCAGTGGACCGCTCAACGCCGAGACTCACACGATTTTGCTTGGAGCGGGCGTGTGGGTCGTCGAAGAACTCAAATTTCCCGAGGAAGTGTTCGCGCTGCCTGCGCCGCAGAAATTTTGGGCGCTCCCGCTCAATTGGCCGGGCTGCTCCGGCGCGTTTTGCCGTCCGGTGTTGGAAGTAGAATGACGTAACTATCAAAAATAAAGCGACCCCGCCGCAGGGTTGCACGGCACCCAACAGGTCAGAGATGCTTCCAAGGTGATTATTTTAAAAGAAGTCAGGTTGCACCGGATTGAGCTGCGAGCGCGGATGCCGTTTCGCTACGGTATCGCGACGATGACGGAGCTGCCGCACGTCATCCTCGCGCTCACGTTTGAAATCGACGGCCGCATCGCCACTGGCATCGCCGCGGATCATCTCCCGCCGAAATGGTTCACCAAAGATCCGGCGCGGGCGCCGTTGGACGAGATCGATGACATGGTCGCCGTCATCCGCGCGGCGGTGAATCATGCGCGCGGCGTCCGGGCGCCGACGGTGTTTGGTTTTTGGCGAGAGTTGTACGCCGCGCAGGTGGCTTGGGCGGAGCGCGGCAACGACGGGAAAAAAGTACCGCCGTTGCTCGCGCATTTCGGGACGTCGCTCGTCGAGCGCGCCTTGATCGATGCGTTTGGCCGCGCGCGCGGCGTGAGTTTTGCGACTGGGCTGCGAGAAAATATTTTCGGCGTAGATCTCGGGGCTTTGCGGCCCGAGCTCGCGGGTTCGGCGCCGCGGGATTGGCTGCCGGCGCAACCGGCGGCGACATTGATCGCGCGGCACACGGTGGGGCTCGGCGATGCGCTCGAAGACGGCGACATCACAACCGAAGAGCGCGTGGACGATGGTTTGCCGCAAGCGTTGGATGCTTGCGTGCGGTTTTACGGCCTCCGACATTTTAAGATCAAAATCAACGGCGAGGCGGCGCGCGACCGCGATCGGCTCACGCGCATGGCGGGAATTTTCGCGCGCGAATGCGCGGGTCGCGAGTGGGCTTTCTCGCTCGATGGCAACGAGAGCTTTCGCGAAGTCGGCGCGTTTGCCGACTACGCGCGTGGGCTGATGGCGGCGCCAGAACTGGCGGCGTTGTGGCCGCGGTTGTGGTTTATCGAGCAGCCGTGGCATCGCGACGTCGCGCTCTCGCCTGCGATCGGCGATTTGGTGCGGGCGTGGCCGGAGCGCCCGCCGATCATCATCGACGAATCCGACGGCGAAATGAGTAGCATGCCGGCGGCGCTCGCGCTCGGTTACGCCGGGACGAGTCACAAAAACTGCAAAGGCATTTTCAAAGGCGTGGCCAACGCGTGTCGTTTGGCGCAGCGGCGTGCAGCCGGCGAGACGGGTCTGATGAGCGGCGAAGATTTGAGTAATGTCGGACCGGTGGCGCTCTTGCAGGATCTTGCGGTACAAGCGGCGTTGGGCGTGACGAGCGTGGAGCGCAACGGCCACCATTATTTCAAAGGCCTCTCGGCGTGGCCGGCAGCGGTGCAAGCCCATGTGTTGAAGGAGCACGGCGACGTGTATTGCCGCGCGGCGAATGCAGCGGGCTGGCCGCGCGTGAATGTAGTCGGCGGCGAGGTGCGCATCAGCTCGGTCACGCACGGGCCGGGTCTGGGCGCCGCGCATCCACCGCTGGAGGGTTTGGCGGTCGTGGAGGCTTAAGGAGTTTTCCGCACTCCGGCCTTGCGCGGGATGGCGCGGGGCTTCCTGTTTCGGCGCATGAAAGTCACGTTCACCACCAAGGAATACGCGCGCATCCTCGAACTCGCTTATATGGGTTTGCGCGTCGCGAGCAGCGACAGCGAGACGCCGGATATTTTGCCCGAGTGTTACGCGGATGCGGCGCAGAAATTATTCGCACTCGCGACGCCCTTCGGTTGCGCGGATCTCGTAGAGGAAGTGGCGGAGGATGAGTTTCAGCCCTCGAAAAAATTGGAAAGCGGTCCCGTGCTCGAAAAACTGGCGCGCTTTACGGAGGATGCCTTTTGGCGCGAGTTGGTGGAGCGGCTGGCGGAGCGTGACCTGCGTTCGGAGCTCGGAGCGACGAAGCTCATCGAAGAGTTGAACGAGGAAGAAGAGAAACGACTCGAGGAAATTGAGGATAGTTATTGGCGCGAGTTTGAGGCCAAGGGGACGGATTTTCTGGTGTTACTCAAGGGCGGGCGCGGCTGAGCGCGGCGGCTGAGTCAGATCGGCGGCGCGATTTTTTTAATTCCGAGTTTATCTTTCCGCATGATTAGGTTGGCTGCGGCGATGCAACCTTCGCTCCTCGTGCTCGCGGCTGGAATGGGATCGCGTTATGGCGGCCTCAAACAAATCGATCTCGTCGGGCCAGCGGGCGAGACGGTGCTCGACTACGCGGTGTTCGACGCGGTGCGCTCCGGTTTCAAGCGCGTGGTGTTTGTGATTCGGGAAGAATTTGCGGAGCTTTTTAAAACGCAGGTGGCGGCCAAATACGCCGGGCTCATCGCGGTGGATTACGTATTTCAATCGCTCGCAGCGTTGCCGGCGGGTTTTTCGACTCCGGCGGGTCGCGAGAAACCTTGGGGCACGGGTCACGCGGTCTGGTGCGCGCGCGCCGTGCTCGACGGAAATTTCGCGGTCATCAACGCCGATGATTTTTACGGCGCGGATTCGTTTGCGCAGCTCGGAAAATTTCTCGCCGCACCCGCGCGGGCCGCGACGGGGTACGATCCGATGTCGGGTCATCGGCCGCCGCCGCCGATTTTAGCGGAGTTTGCGATGGTGGGTTTTCGCCTCGACCGGACGCTCTCGGAGCACGGCGCGGTCTCGCGCGGAGTGTGTACGTTGCAGCAAGGTCAACTGCGCGGCATCGTCGAGCAGACAGGCATTTTCGCGAGCGAAGTGGGCGCGGGCAAAAAATATTCGGGCGAAGAAACCGTTTCGATGAACTGCTGGGGTTTTACGCCCGCGTTGTTGGCGGGGCTCGACGTGCAGTTTCGGGAATTTTTAAAAGAGAAAGGGGCGGAGCTAAAGTCGGAGTTTTATTTGCCTGCGGCGGTGGCTGGTATGGTCGCGCGCGCCGAAGCGAAGGTGCGGGTGTTGCCGACGACGAGCACTTGGTTCGGCGTGACGTACCGTGAAGATAAGCCGCGTGTTCAGGCGGCGATCGCGGATCTCTTGGCGCGCGGTCTTTATCCGGCGCGTCTGTTTTAAAAGGGGCAGGGAAATACACGCGAGGTTGACCCGAGGCGGCGTGGCGGACTCGCTTTCTCCATTATGGCAACCGCTCCTAATCACCGTACCATGGCCGAGTATTTCATTCGCGGCCTCACTCAAGGCATGATCGATGCCGCCGAAGTCATCGCGTGGGCCGACGTTGTGATCGTCGACGCGCCGAAGACGGAAGACTGGATGCTGGAGATTTCCAGCTCGAGCCCCGAGGATCGCATGGGCGTGTTGCATCATTTGCACGCGGTACAAGGCGAGGTCGATGAGGCCGCCGTCGTCGCGATGTTGGCGGCGAAAAAATAACGAATCCGCGCTGGCGGCGTTGCTCATGAAATTTTCTCGGCCTGAAGCTGATGTGTTTTTGCCCAACGGCGGTGATGCGGCGCAGGCGCTCGCACGAACCACGCACTTGTGCGTGATCGCTCACCAAGACGATATCGAGATCAACGCTTATCCGGCGGTGGCGGATTGTCTGGGGCGGAGCGATCGGTTTTTCACCGGCGTGGTCATGACCAACGGCGCGGGCTCAGCACGCACGGGAAAGTTTGCGCACGTGACCGACGCCGAAATGCAGCTCATTCGTCGTGAAGAGCAGCGGACGGCGGCCTCGCTCGGCGCGTACAACCTCCAGTTGCAGCTCGCGCATCCGAGCGCGGATGTGAAAAAAGCCGGTCACGCGGGCGTCGCGGCCGATCTCGCTGCGATCTTTGGCGGCTGTCGGCCGCAGGTGGTTTATCTGCACCAGCCGGCGGATAAGCACGACACGCACGTCGCGTGTTTCTTGCGCTGCATCGAAGCGTTGCGCGCGTTGCCTCGAGATCAACGTCCGGTGCGCGTGCTCGGCGTCGAAGGCTGGCGCGATCTCGATTGGCTCGCGGACCATGAGAAGGTGGCGATGGACGCCAGCGCGCATCCCGAGTTGGCGGCAAAATTGGTCGGCGTGTTTGAGTCGCAGATAGCCGGCGGAAAACGCTACGACCTCGCTGCGATGGGTCGTCGGCTGGCGAATGCCACGTTTTTCAATTCGCACGCGACCGATCAGACGAACGCGATCTCGCTGGCGATGGATCTCACGCCGCTCGTGGCGGATGAGACGCTGAGTGTGCGCGAGTTCACGCTGGGACACATCGAGCGTTTGCGCGCCGATGTCGCGGCGCGACTGGCGGCGATGGGCGGTTGAGGCAAGGTTGAGCGTTTAAACGCGCTAGGTTTCGGCTTAGAGAAAACGGTAATCGGAGTTAGCTACTTATAATTTTATAATCGCTCACAACATCCGCCGCGTTTCGGCGTCATTCGTTTCTTCAATCATGAATTTCAACCTACGTTTTTTGGTCTGCGGCGGAATACTGGGGTGGTGCGCCTTGGCGCGTGCCGCCGAAGCGCCGCGCACCGTCGGGCTTCGACCTGAAGGGCTCGTTGCTTCGAGGGCACGTTTGGCCGCGGGCGATGAGCGACTCGCGCCAGCTTTGGCCTTGTTGCGCGCCGAGGCGGATCGCCTCCTCAAACTCCAACCGGCTTCGGTCATGGATAAAACCCGGACGGCGGCGAGCGGCGATAAACACGATTATTTTAGCTTCGCGCCGTACTGGTGGCCGGATCCAAAAAAATCCGATGGCAAGCCCTACATCCGCGACGACGGCCGCGTGAATCCGGACAGCAAACGCGGCACAGATTCCGGCGCGTTCAGCCGCACGTGCCAAGCCGTCGAGACCCTCGGGCTCGCGTATTGGTTTACGCGTGACGAACGCTACGCCGAAAAAGCGGCTACGCTCACGCGCACTTGGTTTCTCGATGGCGCCACGCGCATGAACCCCTCGCTGGAGTACGCTCAAGCCATTCCCGGTCTCAATAACGGCCGCGGCATCGGCATTCTCGAAGCGCGCCATCTGAGCAATCTCGTCGATGGGCTCGCCCTCATCGCAGGCTCGCCGGCTTGGTCCACCGCGGACTCGACCGCGATGACAGACTGGCTCACGACGTACTACGAATGGGTCACCACGAGCAAAAACGGCCGCGAAGAAGCGGCCGCGGAAAACAACCACGGTTCTTGGTACGATGTGCAAGTCGTCGCGCTCGCTCTCCATCTCGGCCGCGTCGCCGACGCCAAAAATATCGTCGCTCAAGCCACGACGAAACGCATCCAACGCCAGATCGAACCCGACGGCCGCCAGCCGCTCGAACTCGCGCGCACCAAGTCGCTCGATTATTCCTGTTTTAATCTCGAAGCGCTCGTTCGTCTCGCGCGCCTCGGCGAATCCGTCGACGTGGACCTCTGGAAATTCTCGACGGCCGAAGGTCGCAATCTCCGCGCCGCGCTCCGTCTCATCGCGCCTTACGCCGACCCCGCGAAAAAATGGCTGAAAGAAGACATCAAAGCCACGGATCGCGCGCGGATCTTGCCGCTGCTCGTCGAAGTCTTGCGGCACGGGCCGGATGTCAGTTTTAGTGCACCACTCGCTCAACACCTCGGCCCCGCCGCAGCTGGCGAATATTGGCGTTTTGTTTGGGACGGAAAACTCTGATCATCTTCTCGTCTTCTTAAAATGCCCCGCCTTCTTCGCGCTCGCGATAATCGAAACCTGGCTCTCGTCGAACCCGGCGTTGGTCGGCTCGCGTTGAGTTATTTCAATGTCCTCCGTCTGGCTGCCGGCGAGACGCACACGTTAAACGTCCCGCACTGCGAGTTGCTCGCCGTGGTTCTATCTGGCGCGGCTGATATCGTCGTCGGTGCTCTGGAATTTAAAAACATCGGGCGGCGCGCTGATATCTGGGATGGACCAGCGGATTCCGTTTATTGTGGCACTGGCGCTTCGGTTATCGTTCGCGCGCTGCGCGACGGTACGGAGATCGCCGTCGCCGGTGGCTTCTGCGCCCAAGCCCACGCGCCGTTTCGCATCACGCCCGAAGACGTTGAAATGGTCGAGGTCGGTTCCGCGGCGACACATTCCCGGCGGCGCATCTATCACATCCTCGGGCAAAACGCCGCGGGTCGCGCGGGGAATCTGCTCGTCAGCGAACTCTACGCAGATGCCGGGTGCTGGTCCGGTTATCCGCCGCACAAACACGACACCGAGCGTCCGCCGGAAGAAACCGCGTTCGAAGAAATTTATCATTATCGCTTCCGGCCTGATACGGGATTCGGCGCGCAGTTTTGCTACGAAGAACAAGCCGATCAACCGGCCGCGCTCGCGCCCCAAGTTGTGATGACGCGCCACGGGGACACTTTTCTGGTTGATCACGGTTATCATCCCACGGTGGCTTCGCCCGGACACGAAGGCTACATCTTCACCATTCTTGTCGGCGCGCAGCAGCGTTCGCTGATCCAGTCTTTCGAGCCGCAACATCGGCACCTCATGGGAAAAATCCCAGGCATCGATGCGATGCGCAATAAATTCAAATGAACCCCGCCGCCCACGCCCCGTTGAGTCCGCCCGAAAAAGAACGTCCGTGGCGTTGGGTTATCATCGCGCTGATTTTTCTGGGGACGGTGATCAATTATTTCGACCGCCTCGCGTTGCCCACGTTGGCGCCCGTGCTGCGCGCGGAGTTTAAGCTCTCCAACGTCGACTACGCGTGGATCGCGAACGCGTTTCTGCTGGTTTACGCGCTCTCGATGTTTCTGTGGGGCGCGGTGTTTGATCGCATTGGTAATCGCCTCGGGTTCGCGCTCGCGGTGGTGATCTGGTCGGTCGCGCAGGTTGGCACGGTGGCGGCGCGCGGCGTGGCGAGTCTCGGTTTCGTGCGCGGTGTGCTCGGGCTCGGTGAAGCGGGCAACTGGCCCGGTGCGACGCGCACCATCGCGGCGTGGTTTCCGGCGAGGCAGCGCGCGCTCGGTATGGGAATTGCCAATACGGGCGCGTCGCTCGGGCCGGCCTTTGCGATTCCGTTGATTATTTGGATGCGCGACGATTTTGGCTGGCGCGCGGTGTTTGTGATTACGGGCGCGATGGGTTTCGTCTGGCTCGCGCTCTGGCTCATGCTTTATCCGAAAACGGAATCGGCCGGCGGCCCCGCCTCCGCTTCAGTCGCGGCGACGTCAGCGCAGCCGGTGGCGTGGGGCGTGTTGCTGCGACGTCGCGAAGTTTGGGGCATCGTGACGGCGCGGTTTCTGGGTGATCCGATTTGGTGGCTCTACGTAAATTGGATGCCGCTCTATCTCGCGGATGCGCGCGGCTTCGATCTCAAACAACTTAAGGCTACGGGTTGGGTTCCTTACGTCGCGGCGGCGCTCGGGGCGCTGGCGGGTGGCTGGTTTTCGGGGTTTCTGCTGCGCCGCACGGCCGATGTGAACCGCGCGCGCAAGACCGCGATCATCATCGGCACGACGGCGATGTTGGCGGGTTTTGCGACGGCCTTCGCGTCGTCGGCGCCAGCGGCCATAGTGTGTTTGAGCATCACGTTGTTCGGATTTCAATTTTGGGTCGGCAACGTGCAGACGCTCGCGAGTGATTATTTTCCGGTGGGCGCCGTGGGCTCCATCGCGGGTTTCGCCGGCACCGCTGCGGGTTTGGGCGCGGTGATTTTCACGTTCTCCACCGGCTGGGTGGTGGACCATTTTTCTTATACGCCGATTTTGATCACGGCTGCGGCGCTCGCTCCTTTGGCGACGCTGGCTTTGTTTTTTCTATCCGGTCGCGTGCGTCGGATCGACGTCAGTTGATTTCTTATGGTTCAATCTAATCCGCTTTTCGATCTCACCGGGCGCACCGCGCTCATCACAGGTTCTAGCCAAGGCCTCGGTTTGGCGCTCGCGCGCGGACTCGGCGCGGCCGGAGCTGCGCTCGTGCTCAACGGCCGCGACGCAGCCAAACTCGAGGCCGCCGCGGCGACGTTGCGCGCCGAAGGTTTAAAAGTAACGACAGCGGCGTTCGATGTGACCAACGCCGAGGCGATCGCGCAGGCGGTGGCGCGCGTGGAATCGGAAGTCGCGCCGATTGATATCTTGGTGAATAACGCCGGCATTCATCGCCGCGCGCCGCTGGCCGAGATGACCGAGACCCAATGGCGCGAAGTGCTCGATACGAATCTCACCAGCGCGTTTCTCGTCACGCGCCAAGTCGCCCCGCGCATGATCGTGCGACGCGCCGGGAAAATCATCAACACCTGCTCACTCATGAGCGAAGTCTGCCGCCCCTCGACGGGTAATTACGCTGCGGCCAAAGGTGGTCTCAAGATGCTCACGCGCGCGATGGCGACGGAATGGGCGTGCCACAACCTCCAGATCAACGCCATCGGCCCCGGATATTTCGCGACTGAGCTTACGCAGCCCTTGGTGGATAACCCTGAGTTTAATAAATGGATCTGCGGTCGTACCCCCGCCGGGCGTTGGGGTCGTCCTGAGGAGTTGGTCGGCACCGCGGTGTTTCTCGCTTCAGGCGCGTCCAACTTCGTAAACGGCCAGATCATCTACGTGGACGGTGGTTTGTTGTCCGCGATCTGAGTAGCTGCGGTTGACCTCAAAAATAGCATTACCGCTAAAACTAAGCGGTAAGTTGTCGTCGCTATATTCCGCAAAAAACTGCTTCGCTGGGGATGCCCTGTTGGTTGCCTAGAATCTCGACCCCTCCCAATGAAAAATTTTCTTAGCCGCATTGGTATTTTTTGGATGATGACTTCTGCTGCAGACGGGTTCGGGGCGCGCGCGGCTGATGATGCGAAAGATCAGGCGCCCCCGCCATTGTTTGCAGGTATCGGTACGCATTCGCGAGCGATCACAGGTGCTTCAACGCAAGCGCAGCGTTATTTCGATCAAGGCGTGGCCTTCATCACGAGTTTCAATCACGACGAAGGTCTTCGCGCTATGGAGCACGCGGTGAAACTCAGCCCTGAGTGCGCCATGGCGTGGTGGGGCGTCGCGCTCGCTTGTAGTCCGCATATTAACAGCGTCGGCGTGAGCAACGTGCGCGCCCAACGCGCCGAGTCCGCTCTCGCCCAGGCGAAGAAATTTTCCGCCGCCTGCACGTCTGCGGAGCGTGCGCTCATCGCGGCTATGAAAACGCGATTCTCTGATGACCCGAAAGTCCCGCGTCGTCCGCTCGACGAAGACTACGTGGCCGCGATGCGCACCGTGTGGCGCTCGTATCCTGACGATGCCGACATCGGGGCTTGGACGGCTGACGCCATGATGATGCTCCGCCCTTGGGATATGTGGCAGAAAAACGGTGAACCTCATGCCGGCACGCAAGAAGCCGTCGCCGTACTCGAAGCGACGTTGCGCCTCAACCCTCGCCAGCCTCTCGCTAACCACCTCGCAGTTCATGCTTACGAAGCCTCCGCTCAACCTGGACGAGGCGATGCCGCGGCGAACAGGCTGCGCGAACTCACGCCCGGACTCGGCCACATGGTGCACATGTCCTCGCACATCGACGTGCGCCGCGGTCGCTGGCAGGAAGCGATCGTCGCCAACACTCAAGCCATCGCCGCCAATCGCAAATACCGCGAAACCGCCGGACGCCCGTTGAGCGGTTATCTCAATTATATGGGACACGATTATCATATGCTCACCTACGCAGCGATGATGAGCGGTCAAAGCGCGCTCGCCGCCCAGACTATGCGTGATCTGTTTGCCCAGATGCCGCCCGAGTGGAAACGCGAGTCGGATATCGGCGACGGTTATTTCGCGATGCATTTCGACGTGATGAAACGCTTCGGCCAATGGGATAAAATCTTAGCCGAACCGGAACCCATCGCGCGCTACACGCATGCGCGAGCGTGGCGTTATCTTGCGCGCGGGATCGCGCGGGCGGCGCAAGGCGATCCCGTGGGGGCACGCGTCGAAGAGCGCGCCTTTGCGGCTGCGCGTGCTCAGATTCCGGTCGGCGCGACCTACCGGAAAAATTCGTTGGCCGACATTATGGAAATCGCGGCGCGCTTACTCGACGGCGAAATCTTGCTGCGCGAAGGTAAAATCGACGCCGCGCTCGCGGCCTTGCAGGCGGCCGTCGAGCGGGAAGATAAACTGCGCTACGCCGAGCCCCCGGCCTGGGCGCAACCGGTGCGCCAAGCCCTCGGCGCCGCCTTGCTGCAACGTAATCGACTCATCGAAGCCGAACAGGTTTACCGCGAAGACCTCGTCCGCACCGCCGACAACGGCTGGTCGCTCTTAGGCCTCGCGCAATGCCTACGGTTGCAGAACAAAAACGCCGACGAAGCCGCCGCACTTGAGGCGCGTTTCAAACACGTGTGGGCGCACGCCGATGTGACGCTCACGTCATCGTGTTTCTGCCAACCGCGCACGTGAGGAAAGGTTCAGCGCTCGAAGCTGGCGCTGTAAGCGATCAGGTTGCGGCCGCTGATTTTGAGGCGGATGTTTTTGCCTTCGAGGGCGGCGAGATCAGGTTGGCTTTTCCAACGGATTTCGCAACGCAGACTGTCACCGGTGACCGGCACGCACTCCGCCGCGGTGTAGCCGAGATATTCGCCGCCGTAGCCGGGGCGTTTGATCGCAACGGTGACTTCGCCGGCGCAGACGAAATTTAAAAACAGGCGGCCGCCCGGACACACGATGGGGAGCGTGGCGAAGGCGCCGTCGTGTTCGGTTTGTTGGCCGACGATGCGATTTTTGCGGAAGGTCGCGTACGCGAGCGCGGGACGTTGCGCGGCGTTGCCTCCGCTGTCGGCGGCATCGTGACGATCGGCCGATGCGTAGTAGTAATAACGAAATTCGTCGCCGACGAGAATCGGCTCAGCGAGGCCGACGTAAGCGCCGCCGCTGTCGTAGCTGCCGGGCGGGCCAGGTTGGAGTAGATGCGGGCGTGACGGCATGCGCTGCCAGTTGAGGTTGTCGCCGCTTTCGATGAGCTCGACCCACGTCGTCTGCGTGGTGAGGTCGTAGAGATTGAGAAAGCCGAGACTGCGGCCGCAGAGCGTGAAGGCGGATTGGTTGTAGAAATTGGTGCCGGCGTGGTCGCCGTGGTCGGGCGTGAAAATCCACTGCGGTTCGCTCCACGTGCGGAAATCGGCGCTGTGCGCGAGCATGCGGCTGCGGTGGTTGCCCTGTCGGTCTTTGAGAAACGCGTAGTAGTGGCCGGTGCGGCGGTCTTGCCAGAGCGAGGAGGCGTCTTGCGACGGCAGGACCGTGCCGGTGAACGTCCAGCGCAGACCGTCGGGCGACACAAACAGCGCGCAACCGGTGAGGTCGGCGTTTTGCGGGTCGAGGTGAAACATCATCAACTTGTAGCGTCGCTGCGGGTCGGGCTCGTGGAGGTCTTCGATGACGGAAGGCGAGTCGTTGTAGTAAGCGGCCCAAGTGAGGACGATGTTGTTGCCGGGAAATTCGTTTTGAAAAAATTGATTCACGGCGGGGCGACGCCAGACGAGGCCGTCGTCGGATTCGGCGTAGCAGACGACGCAGTGGCTGCGGCCCTGCATGGAATTATCGACGAGCACGGCGCCGGCCTGCGCGCCGGGAAAATCAGTGCTGTAGAAAAATTTGAATTTCCCGTCCACCTGCGAGCGGAGGACGCTGCCCCAGGCGACGCCGCTTTTTTCCCAAGGCATCTCGGCTTTCAGCACGGGATTTTGCGCGGGTTTTTTCAACGGCTCGAAACGGTCGTAGCAGTTTTTCTTTTCGGTGATGTTGCCCGGACTGAAGAGCATTTCGCGGAGCACGCCTGTCGGAGTCGCAGGCGGTGCGGGCGCGGCGCTTGCGGCGGTCAGCGATCCTCGCGCGAGGGGTAGGGCGGCGGTGAGCAGCGCGGTTTTTTGGAGAAAGGTGCGGCGGGTGGAAATCATGTCGGGGAAACGTAGAGGCGGTTGGGGCGGGACCAGCGGATGCGCGCGAGAAGCAGATCGCCGCGGATGCCGTTTTTCGGCTGCCACTCGCCGACGGTGACCCACGATTCGTCGGGCGAAACGTGAAGCGGGTGAAAGTTGCCCATGATGGCGACGCGGTCGGGGTCGTTGACGCCATCGCCGACGAGCGGGAGGACGATGCGCTCGGTGGTGCGGTTGAGGCGGAGCGTGACGGGATCGACTTGCGCCATCCAAAGCGGGGAGCGCCAGCGCAGGACGTTGCGGTTGCTCGCATCTTTGCGCGTGTAGACGAGCCAAAGTGCGTCGGAGTGGGCGAGCCAGTGCTGTTGCGTGGTGGACATCGCGAGCGGTTCGCCGTCGTCCCAAGCCCAGGCCTGCTTGGGCGTCCACGTGAGGCCGTCGGGACTCACGCAGACGTAACCGCGTTCGTCCTCGGCGCGGATGGTGAGAAAATAACGTCCGCCAAATGCGGTGATCGAAGGCTCGAGCAGGCCGCGGCCGCCGGTGGGGGCGATTTCGGTGCCGACGTGTTTCACCGTGAGTGTGTCGCCATCGAAGCCGCAGATCACGCTCGAGAGCGAGCGAGCTTGGGCTTTGGTGGCGCCGTGGCTGAAGGAGAGGAGGATGTCGCCGTTGGGCAACACGACGCGTTGGCCGCAGTTGTTGGTGTAGATGTAGGCGCCGCGCGGGTCGGCCCAGAGTAATTTGCGGCGCGGACCCCACTCACCATCACGCCACACGGCGTACACGGGCCAGCGTGGCGGTTGATTCGCGGAAAATTTAGGCCCGCGATAATTTACACTGTGACCCAGCGCGAGGACCGTGCGGGTGGGTTGATGCCACTCGGGCACGACGTCGCACACACCTTCTTCAAAACCATCAGCGAGGGGAATGCGGCCGAGCGGCTCCACGGGCGCGGGCTCGGTCCACGTGCGACCGACGTCGGCCGACATCATGTGTTGCAGCGGGCTAAACATATCCGAGCCGGCGATTTCTTGTAGCGTCATGAACACCGCGGGTTGTTTTTTCCCGGGCACGAGACACGCACGCGGATGAAACCACGTCGGGCCTTGGCCGTCACGGCCGCGACGCAGCGTGATTTTTTCAACCGAGGTGATTAAGTCCTCAGCTGCCGCTTTTATTTTCGTTTTCGATGGCGCCGCGCGTAGGCGCGGACACGCCAAGCCCGCTAAACCCGCGGCTAACGTAGCGGTGAAACTCCGGCGGGTGAAAAAGTGCAGGGGGCGAGACATGATGGGCGACGAAGAAAACGAAGGATCCAAAAAACCAATCGATGCGTTGAGCTGAAGCGCTGCGTTCCAGCGTGGCGAGCCCAGGCTGCGACAAATTCCCAGAATCGAAGTCTCGACGCCCGCGGGCAAACCCGGGCAACGTCGAGCCACCCCTCCCGTTATGCCCATGAAGAAAACTCTGTTGTTTACGCTCGCGCTCCTCGTCGGTTTTTCCTCCCGCGCTGCGACTCCGCCGAATATCGTCCTGATTTTCTCCGACGATCACGCCTATCAAGCCATCAGCGCCTACGGCGACGCGCGCAAACTCATCGAGACGCCGAACATCGACCGCCTCGCCCGCCAAGGCATGCGCTTTGATCGCTGCCTCGTGACCAACTCCATCTGCGGTCCCTCACGCGCCACGATTCTCACTGGAAAATACAATCACCTCAACGGATTCGTGAATAACACGAACACGCAATTCGACGGTTCGCAGCCGACTTTCCCTCAGATTCTCCAAAAAGCCGGTTACCAAACGGCGATGATCGGCAAGTGGCACCTCAACTCCGATCCCACCGGTTTCGATTTTTGGCAGATCCTCCCCGGCCAGGGCATTTATTATAATCCGCCGATGATTCGCATGGGTAAAACCGTCGCGACCAAAGGCTACGTCACGGACATCGTCGGCGACCTCTCGCTTGAGTGGCTCAAAAATCGCGACAAAACCAAACCATTTCTCCTCATGAGCCAGCACAAGGCGCCGCACCGCGAGTGGTCGCCGGCGTTGCGCCACCTCGATTTCGATGGCGACCGCGTTTATCCCGAGCCCGCGACGTTGTTCGACACGTACGCTGGTCGCGGCGCCGCCGAGCGCGATCAGGACATGACGATCGAAAAAACCTTCACCGACCTCGACGCGAAACTCGTCGCGCCACCCGGCCTCTCGCCTGAGCAACGCGCCGCGTGGGACGCCTATTACGAGCCGCGCAACGCGAAATTCCGCGCCGCCAAACTCACCGGCCCCGACCTCCTGCGCTGGCGTTATCAACGCTACCTCCACGACTACCTCGCGACCGTCAAAGCCCTCGATGAAAATGTCGGCCGCGTGCTCGATTACTTGGACCAAGAAGGCCTCGCGGAAAACACCGTCGTGATCTACGCGAGCGACCAAGGATTTTATCTCGGCGAACATGGTTGGTTCGACAAACGCTGGATCTTCGAAGAGTCCGTGCGCACACCGTTGATCGTGCGTTGGCCTGGCGTCACCAAGCCCGGCACCGCTACCGCCGCGCTCGTTTCCAATCTCGATTTTGCGGAGACGTTTCTCGACGCCGCGGGTTTGCCCCAGCCCGCCGACATGCAAGGCCGCAGTCTCAAGCCGCTCCTCGCCGGCCAGACTCCTGCTGATTGGCGCACGGCGTTTTACTACCAATATTTCGAGTACCCCACGCCCCACCGCGTGCGGCCGCACTACGGTGTGATCACCGACCGCTTCAAACTCGTGCGCTTCGAAGGCGTCGGTGAAGATTATTGGGAGCTCTTCGATCTCGCGCGCGACCCGAACGAGATGAAAAGCGTTTACGGCGAGTCGTCGTACGCCGACATCACCGCTGAATTGAAGCAGCAACTCACGCGCTTGCGCCGCGAATTGAAAGTGCCCGAGGTCATTCCGGCCTCGTGGTATGGCAATCCCCCGGGCACGGGAAAAGGCGCCAAACAAAAAGCGAAGGCCGCCGCCGAGAAAAAACCTTAAGCGAAACGTCGGCGCCGAGTTCACGAAAAATCGCGCCGCAGGGTTGGACTCGCGCGTCGGATTGTGACTCATTCGGCGCATGATATCCCGAATTTTACCCCTGTTTGCTTTGGTTGGTTTTTCTGTCGCAGAGAGCGCGGCGGCGGCGCTGCCTGAGGCCCGCGTCGTCCGCACCGCCGATCGGGTGCGCGTGGAGCTCGGCGGAAAATTGTTTACCGAGTACGTGTATCAAGGCGGCCCGCGCCCTTATTTTTATCCCGTGCTGGCCGAAGATGGCACGCAGCTGAACCGCGATTTTCCGATGAAAGCGGATACGCCCGGCGAAGAGCTCGATCATCCGCATCATCGCTCGTTGTGGTTCACGCACGGCGCGGTGAACGGCGTGGATTTTTGGACCGAGCGCAAGGACGCCGGCACGATCATCAACGACACGGTGAAGGCGACCGCGGCCGGCAGCGTCGCGACGTTGGTGTCGACCAATCGCTGGGTGGGTCCGGATGGCGTGGTGCACTGCACCGACGAGACGACGGTGCGGTTGAGCGCCGTGCCGGCTGGGCGTCAGATCGACTATGAAGTCACGTTGCAAGCGCCGGCGGATCGCACCGTGGTTTTGGGCGACACCAAGGAAGGCTCGATGGCTTTTCGCGTCGCGCAGTGGCTCACGCCGCCGCATCTGTTCAACAAAAAGAAAACCGACGGCAAAGGCACGATCGTGAATGCCGAAGGTATCCGTGACGCCGAGACGTGGGGCAAGGCTTCCACGTGGGTCGATTACCACGCGCCGAAAGACGGAAAAATTTACGGCATCGCGATGTTCGATCACCCGAAAAATCCGCGGCATCGGACGTGGTGGCACGTGCGCGACTACGGTTTGTTCGCGGCGAATCCGTTTGGAAAACACGATTTCGAGCCCGCGCACAAAGCCAACCCCAAGGCCGGCGATCTCACGATTCCGGCGGGCGGCCGCGTGACGTTTCGCTGGCGGTTTTATTTCCACGTAGGCGACGAAAAGACGGCGCGCATCGCGGAGCAGTTTGCGGCGTACGCGGCGGAAAAGTAAGGCCAGCGAAGGTTCGCCGTAACCCGCAGTTGACCCGCAGCGGCGGAGATTGGAACACTGCCCGCTTGTCCTCCGCCGAACGCATCAAGCAAGTTTACGAGCGCTTCCCTTATCCGGGAAACGATCTCGTGGCGTTGCTCCGGCGCGGGGGCTCGATGCCGGCGCTCAAGTGGATGCAAGGCATCGGCCGGCCCGGCTGCGGGGCGCCTCGGCGCGTGCTCGTCGCCGGCTGCGGCACGGGCGTTGAGGCGTTGGTGTTGCGGCGCCAATTGCCGAAGGCGGAAATCGTCGCGGTGGATTTCAGTCCGCGCTCGATCGCGGTGGCGCGGAAATTGGAACGCGTGGCGAAAGTCGGACGCGCGATCACGTTTCTCGTCGCCGATCTCACGGATGCAAGGTTGGCGGAAAAAATCGGCGGCGATTTTGATCTGATCACCTGTCACGGTGTGTTGAGTTATATTCCTGAACCGGCGCGGGCTTTGCAGGCCCTGGCGAAGTCTCTCACGTCCGGTGGCGCGCTGTATCTTGGCGTCAATGGCGCGGGGCATCCGACGACGACCTTGCGGCCGTGGCTGCAGAGCTTCGGCATCGACGTCAGCGAGATGAAAGAAGAGCGGAGACTGCGGACGTTGCTGCAACTCTGGGATGCGTTGCACGACGACGATCTCGGTGAACTTTCCACGATGCCCACGAGCTACTTGGCGGGCGACGTGTGCGGGGCGTTTTTTAACAATGGGTCGTTGGCTTATTGGCGGACCTTAGTGCGTCGCAGTGGTTGGGCGGTGGCGGGCACGGCGATTTTGCCGCCGGCGCTGCGGCTCGTGATGGACGGCGGGCGGGAGCGTCCGCTGTTTCCGGCGGAGCCGGGCGAGGTGGCGGCGCGACTGGATGCGGTGCGGCCGGCGGGTTTTCACCGGATGATGTTGCGCCGCGTGGAGCCGCGGGAAACCGCGCGGATTTGGACCGGACTTTATACCGTCAAGTACGGCGAGCGGACGGCGCAGTTTTTCAGTGCGACGCTGGGCGTGCGTTTTGAGGACGAGCTCACGGCGCCGCAGATCGCGGCATTGAAATCATTGGCGACGAAAAACGGCGCGCCGGAGGGCTGGGAGAAACTCTGGACGCGCAACGACGCGGGGCGCCGGATGTTGTGGCGTTGGACCGGTCTTGGCGTGGTATCGGCGCGAGATCGGAGCTGAAAAAACGCACGGCGAATTAGCCGAGGTTTTTAAGTTTCAACACGCGGCGGGCGTTTTCGAAAAGCAGTTTGCGCTCGGCTTTTTTGTTGGGGGCGAAGCGGCGGACGGACGCGATTTGCTGGATGCCGGAGCAGGCGGGGCCGTGGCCGACGGGATCGGAGCAATCGCTGCCGTAAAGGAGCTTGTCCTGGTGGCGAGCGAAGAAGGCGCGGGCGTGGTCTTCGTCGCGGAGAAAGGCTTGGAGGCCCGAGCCAGCGGAGAGATCGCCGTACATATTCGGATAATCGGAAAGGAGGCGATCGGTGATGCCACCGGGCGTGACGGGGCCTTTCGGGTAGAGAACTTTCTCGTCGTAGTTTTGAGAAATGTTGCCCCAAAACGTCTGCGCGTGGCCGATGAAATTCACGGTGGGGAATTTCTCGAGGATGCGGTGGAATCGTTTGATGTC
>CANFSZ010000002.1 GCA_947449835.1 Opitutia bacterium | reverse complement strand
GGCGCCGCGATGCTGAAATGATTTTGAATGTAAACGACCGGATAATGCACGTCCGGGTGTTGGTCGTAATCTTTGGGCAAAAGAATCGTGGCGCCGAGGTACATCGGGTGGCCCCAGAATTTGCTGAGCAAGGGGCTTTGGAATTTGATGCGTTGCACCCAAGCCGTGTCGGCGGGCACGTCAATCGGCGGAATGATATTTTCCAGCGGAAGTATGATCGACGTCGGCGCTTCGGGCCCGATGTGAATTTTCTGCGGCGTACTGAAGAGATTACCCGGCGAACGCGCGAAATTCTGCCCTTCCCACTGGTCCATGTGCGCCCAAATCACGTGACCATCGGCGCGGTGAAACTCCGTTAGTACATTGAACACGGCCTGCACGTAATAGTCGCCGGGGGCGAGATCGCGGAGGGTTTGCTCGGGAGCGCCCGCGGTCGTCAGCGGTACGAGCAGGCGTTGGCTGGCCTTCACGCCGTGCGCATCGAGGCCGAAGAGGCTGGTGTTGGATTGAAAGCGCGGCTCGGACTGTGCCGACGGCGCGAAATAAATAAATAGCCGGCCGGCCGTGACGCCGGGCGCCAACGTTTCCGGGAGCACAGCGGAAACGTGCAGCGCGTTCACGGGACCCGTTTTTGGCGTCGCCGCTTTACTGAAAACTGCACACGCAAAAACAACTCCAAGGGCAAA
Organism: Opitutia bacterium; assembly: GCA_947449835.1. Taxonomy (GTDB): domain Bacteria; phylum Verrucomicrobiota; class Verrucomicrobiia; order Opitutales; family Opitutaceae; genus Tous-C4FEB. The sequence continues at coordinate 116,749 of CANFSZ010000002.1, read as the reverse complement.
AGCTAGGTGGCGCATCATCACGCCGAGATTTCCGTAGCTAGAAATCCATAGCAACGGAGATTTCGGCTGCGTTTCAGTTTAAAACCCGACGCGGATACGCCCCGTTTTAGCGGTTCACCGATCAGGCAGAAACTGGATTTGTCGGCTTGAGCGCCCGCACTTCGTCCCGCCAATTATGCTCCTCTTTGAAGCCGAGAACCTCACGGATTTTGCGGTTGGATAGAGGTGCTTCATCGCCCGTCAAGGGTCGCGTGTGGGGCGTTTTCGGGCACCATTTTTTGAGAAATTCGGCGGTCGGCCCGTCGGCGGTGATGGTGTCGTTCACGGCGTTGAACACCTGAAAACCAAGACCGTTTTTCTGCAGGCAGAGATGGACGATTTGGGCGAGATCTCGGGCGTCGATGTAGCTCCAAGCATTTCGTTTCCGCAATAGGGGCTGAGCGATGAAGCTCGGGAAACGGTTATACTCGTGGGGCTCGATCACGTTGCCGATGCGCAGCGCGTAGAGATCGGCCTGGAATCGAGCAGCAAAGGCGCGTGAGGTTTTCTCGTTAAGCACTTTGGAGAGGCCGTAGCTGTCCATCGGGTCGCTGTCGTAGTTTTCCTCCAGCGGAAAGGCGTGGTAGTCCTTGTCTCCTTCAGCGAAGCACACGCCGTAGGTCGTCTCGCTCGATGCGATGATGACTTTGCGAATCCCGAGTTTCATGGCGGCTTCGATGACATGGTAAGTCCCCATGACGTTGACGCGAAAAGTTTCGTTATCCGGCTGAAGCAACACGCGCGGGACCGCGGCAAAATGCACCACGGCATCCACCGGTCCCGGCGGATGGCCGCGTTCGTAGCCAGCAAAACCGAAGTGCGAGGTCATCGCATTGAAGACTTGGCTACCGTCGGTGATATCGCCCAACAGCGTCGGGATGTGCGGATGTTCAAAGGCTACGCGATCAAAATTGAGAATCTGATAACCGTGCTGCGCGAGCCATGGAAGGACATGGCGCCCGGCTTTGCCCGAGCCACCGGTGAAAAGGATGCGTTGATTCATGCTTAGCTGGTTAAGAGTTTTTTTAAGCAAAACGAGCGGAGAACGTTTTAGCGGAGAATTTCATGGGGTTTAGTTTAACCAAGATCAGTTCTAGTCCCGTTGGGGAAGACCCTATCGAAATCTGCGCGATTCTGAGGCGAGTGTTCAAGAAGACGCCGTGATGGACGCTGCGGCTTTTAATTTTGTGTTATGGTTCTTTTGTGAAACAGCGATACTGCTTGCCCGATGTTTTTCGAACGAGGTAGAAATCAGGTCATGATTTTCGGCGAAATAGGTGCCCCTCAACTTTCTGCAAGGAGTGGTGATTCGTAAGTTCTAGCGTAGGTCTCCTGGATTTGGATTCTGGCCAAATCTAGGGTTACAACTACGGATGATTAGAAAGAATTTCCTGGGATCTAAAGATCGCTTAAAATAAATTTTCATAACATTTTGCGGTGGTAGCTCAGCTGGATAGAGCAGCGGTTTTCTAAACCGCCGGTCGGGTGTTCGAGTCACCTCCACCGCGCCAATTTAATCAATCACGTCGAGCGTCTCTTTACGGGCGCGTCGGAGGCGTGAAACGATACGTGGTGTTGAAAATCAGTTCGATTTTTGCGGTCACAAAAACGCGGACTTTGATTTTTCCGCTCGTCGCATCTGTCGGCGTCGCGTGGCCTTCGATCCGGCGGGGTTCGCCGGATTCGCTCTTGGCTTGGCCGCGAAAATCCACCCGTTCGCCTCGATCTAGGCGGGTGAGTTGTTCGTCGGTGAACTCGATCGCGAGGGAGCCACGTTCGTTGTAAAAAAAATAAGGAAACACTCGCGCCGTGTAGCTCGAATCGTAACGAGCGTCGTTGCGGTGAAATGTCGGCATGGTCATAGTGACGTTGCCGATGTAAATCGAGGTTTTGGCGGGCGCGATTTCTACGGCAGCATGGGGATCTGGCGCTGCTGCGAGGGTGGCGACGCCCAGCACCAAGCCTACGATTAAACCGCGTGAAAACATGCTCCTATCGTGCCGGAGGTGTCCGGTCGGGCAAACTCTCTTTCGCGTTGCGCGACGGCGTGCCTCGGCGTGTGCTCGGCATCAACCATGGCCAAGTCTTCACAAGTCACCTGGGGCAGCCGCTTCACCGCGGGCCCCGCCGAATTGATGCTCCGGTTCAGCGAGTCCGTCTCGTTTGACCACCGTCTCGCTCCGTTCGACATCGCGGGCAGCAAGGCCCATTCGGCAATGCTCGCGCATGTTGGCCTGATCTCCCCGAAGGAACGCGCGGCGATCCATGCCGGCCTCGACGCGATTTTGGCGGAAATTTCCGCGGGTAAATTTAAATGGGAAATCAAGCTCGAGGATGTGCACATGAACATCGAGCAGGCGCTGACGCAGCGCGTGCCCGCCGCCGCCAAGCTGCACACCGCGCGCAGCCGTAACGACCAAGTCGCGACGGACATGCGCCTCTGGTTTAAGCACGCCACAACGGTTTTGGGCGAAAAAATTCTCGGCACCCAACGCGCCTTGCTCGCTGTCGCGACGGCTAATCGCGACGTGTTGATCCCTGGCTACACGCATTTACAGCGCGCGCAGCCGGTGTATCTTGCGCATCATTTGTTCGCTTGGATGGAAATGCTCCAACGTGATCGCGCGCGTCTCGCCGACGTCGCCGCGCACGCTAATTGGTGCCCGTTGGGCTCGGGGGCGATCGCCGGCACGACGTTGCCGATTGATCGCGAATTTACCGCCAAGGCTCTCGGTTTCGTCGACGCCAAGGGTCGTCCGCAGGTCACGCAAAACTCCATGGACACCGTCGCCGACCGCGATCTGTTCATCGAGTTCGCGGCGGCGTGTGCGACGTTTGGCGTGCATATGTCGCGCATCGCGGAGGATCTGATTTTGTGGAGTAGCACGGAGTTCAAATTCATCGAGCTACCCGACGCGTTTTGCACGGGCTCCTCGCTGATGCCGCAGAAAAAAAATCCCGATTCGTGCGAATTGCTCCGCGGCAAATCTGCGCGCTTGCAGGGCAATCTCCATACGCTGCTCACGCTCGCGAAGGGCTTGCCGCTCACGTACAATCGCGATTTGCAGGAGGACAAACCGCCGGTGTTCGACAGTTTTGATCAAACCGCGCTTTGCGCCGATGTGCTCGCGGGAACCATCGGTGGCATGACGTTACATCGAGAACGTTGCGCGGCCGCGGTGGCGGACCCGGCGTTGTTGGCGACGGATTTGGCCGATTATCTCGTGTTGCGTGGTGTGCCGTTTCGCCAAGCGCATCATGCGGTCGGCGACATCGTGAAGCTCGCCGAGAAACTCGGTCTGCCGCTTAATCAATTGCCCACGGTTGAAGTGCAGAAAATCAATCCGGCTTACGGCGACGATTGGCTCGAGGTGTTCGACCTCAAGCGGGCGCTCGCGAAGCGTACGGGTACGGGCATGCCCGGGCCGAAGCAGGTCGCGAAGCAGTTTGCTCGTTGGCAAAAAGCTCTAAAATAATCGCTGATCGGCTGCGCCGCCGCGGGCGTTCTTGTGTCGTTGTTTCCCACCGCTAAATCTGATCCCGAACTTGCGCCGTATCGCGCGGGTTTGTCGTTCGGTTTTTTCAATGCGCTGACGTGGCAGATCGCGATTGGTACGCCGATGGTGCTGTTCGCGGAGCGGCTCGGGGCTTCTTCGTTTCAAGTGGGATTGGCGTACTCGTTTGTGTTTTTGCTCACGCCGGTGCAGGTCGCGGCGACGGCACTTTTGCCGCATTTTGGTTTCAAGCGCGTGACTTTGGGTGGTTGGGGAATCCGCAGTTTTTTCCTCGTGTTGCCGGTGTGGCTGGCGGTGCTCGCGCCAGAGACGGGCCAGCCGTGGATGGTGGCGACGTTGGTTTGGAGTGTGTTTTTCTTTTGTTTTTTTCGGTCAATCGGGGCCTCGGCCATGACGACGTGGTTGATGGGTCTGTTGCCGCCGCGGGTGCAGGGCCGGTATTTTGCGAGTGATCAATTTTTCTCGGGCATCGGCGGAGTGGGGGCGTTGATCGCGTGCGCGGGACTCTTTGCGTGGCTGCCGATTTATACGGCCTTGCTGGTGCAGTACGTGATCGCGTTGCTCGGCTCGACGCTCAGTTATTATTCGTTGAAACGCCTGCCGGATATCGCGCGTCCGCCGGCGGTCAGTCTGCGTTCGGTGTTGCGTGACACACCGCGGCTGTTGTTCGCGCCTTCGGAGTTTCGGCGCTATCTTTGGCTGGCGGTTTGGTACGCGGTGATTACGACGCCGATCCCGCCGTTCGCTGCATATTATCTCAAAGTCGGCGGAAATCTGACGCCGGGGCGGATCATGCAATTTGAGGTCTTGCGCTACTGTGGAGTCATCGCCGGGGCTTGGTTGATCCGTCGGAGAATTGATGCGGTGGGGGCACGGGCGTTTTTTCTGGTGTCGCTCGGGTTGGTCGCGGTGGCGGCGGTGCTATGGGGGCTTTATTTGCGCGAATTTATTGGCGGCGCCATGGTGATGGGCGGAATTTATTTCATCATCGGGCTCGGCGCGGTGTGTTGGAATATCGCCAATTTGCATTATCTGCCAAAAGTTTCTCCGGAGGGTGAACGTGCGCTGTATATTTCTATCCACGGCGCGGCGATTGCCTGTGTCGGTGGGTGCACGCCGATTCTTTGGGGGATGGTTTTAAAGAGCACGGGGCCGGCCGGGGCACCAGGGATCAACGTCGAGCTCTTCCAGGTTTTTTTCGCGAGCGTGTTGGTTTGCTGCTGTGTTTTGTCAGTGCTTTTTGCGCGACTCCGTGAGGATACGAAAACACACGTGGATCCTATCATCATCGGCAACGCTGTCCTTAATCCCTTTCGGGCGGCCTCTTACCTCGTGAATCTTATCGATGCCAAAAGTCTCGGGCGCGAGGTCGCGCCGCCGCGGGCCGAGCGGAAATAATTCCGCGCTTCCGTTTGCCGCGTTTTCCGGGATTCATCTCGGTTTCCTTTTCCTGTTCCGATGGCCAAAGTTCGTATTCTTCCCGATCGAGTCGCTAATCAGATCGCCGCTGGCGAGGTGATTGAGCGCCCGGCTGCGGTGGTAAAAGAACTGGTGGAAAATGCCCTCGACGCCGGCGCGACGCGGATCGAGGTCGAGTTTCGTCATGGCGGTCGTTCGTTGATGCGCATCGAGGATAATGGCTCGGGCATGACGCGGGATGATGCGTTGCTCGCGCTGGAACGCCACGCCACCAGCAAGATCGCCGAAGCGGCGGACTTGGATCGTTTGCATTCGTTTGGTTTTCGCGGTGAGGCGTTGCCCTCGATCGCGAGCGTGTCGCGCTTTGAACTCCAGACGCGCGTCGCCGATAGTGATGTGGGTACGGAGATTTTGATCAACGGCGGGAAGTTTGTGCACGTCCGCGATTGTGGTCGCCCCGTCGGCACGCGGATGGAGGTGACGCATCTTTTTAATTCTGTGCCGGCGCGCCGGAAATTCCTCAAAACCGACGCGACCGAAGCCGCGCATATCGTGCACTGCGTGCGGCTTTACGCGCTCGCGAGCCCGCAGGTGGCGTTTACGCTCATCGAGGACGGCCGGGTGATTTTTCGTTCGCCGGAATGTTCGACGTTGGCCGAGCGCGTGACGGAAATTTTTGGTCAACAGATCGCCGACTCGCTCATCGCGATCGAGAGCGTCGAGCCGGGTTCGAAACTCTCGGGCTTGATCGGTCGCCCCGGAGTGGGGCGGGCGACGCGCCATGAGATGATTGTTTTCGTAAACGGTCGTCCGGTGGACAGTCGTACGCTCAACTACGCGCTCATCGAGAGTTATCATGAATCGCTGCCGAAGGGGCGGTACCCGTTGGCATTTGTATTTTTCGAATGCGATCCAGCGGCGGTAGACGTCAACGTGCATCCAGCTAAACGCGAAGTGCGTTTTCGCAGCGAGCCGCAGGTGCGTGGCTTTGTGATTCGCAGTGTGTTGCAACGTCTGCGCGAGCTCGGTGCGCCCGTCGTACCGGTGGTGGAGGCTAAAGCGATTAGGCCCGGCGAAGCGGTAACGTTGCCGGCGGGTTTGGCGCCGCTCGTCGTGCCTGCGCCGGTGCCGCGATTTTTCGCCGCGCCAATCCCCGCGCCGATTCGCGCGGCCATAGCGGTGCCGGTGGCGACTGCGAGTCCCCAGCCGCCGGTTGCGTCAGAGTTGAGTGATCGAGAGGCGCGTCATGAAATCTCCATGAGCTCATGGAGATTTATCGGTCTGGCGCATGGTAGTTATGCTTTGTTCGAGACGTCGGCTGGGCTCGTCTTGCTCGATCGGCGAGCTGCGCATGAGCGCATCTGGTTTGACCGACTGGTCGCGCAATTCACCTCCGGCTCGGTGCCCAGCCAGCGCCTGTTGTTACCTATTCCGCTGGAGATTGATCCCATTGCCGCGGCGTTGTTGATCGATCGAACGAAATTTCTCTGCGGTCACGGTTTTGAAATCGGAGAATTTGGGCGTAATTTTTTCCGGATCGAAGCCGTGCCGACGTGGATGGAGCCGGCGGATGCTGAACCCTTCGTGCGGGATGTGCTCGGGGCGCTGCGTGAAGGTCGTCTGCCCGAGGGCAATCTCGCTCTCGCGCGGGAAGAGCTCGCGCGTATCTCCGCGGCCAAAGCGATTCGCTTGCCGACCGCGCCTGCGGAAGCAGCGTTACGTGCGCTTGTCGCCGAGTTGTTTGCGACGCGTACCCCGCTGACGAGTCCGTCCGGCCGCCCTACCTTTATCGAGCTGAATCATGGCGAGTTGGCGCGGCGATTTCAGAAATAATCGGATTTGTCGCAAAAAATTAACCGCCGGACTCATCCCGACGCTGGCATGAATCCTGTTAGTACGTTCTATTTATACCATGGCCAAATCTGCCGCTAAATCCCAACTCACATCATCTGGCGCTGCTGCCGCTCGTTCTGCGCCCGCTGCGGGTGCGGATACCGGCGTGAGCGAGGCGAGTTTCCGGGCTTTGATTTTGCGGCATCTCACCTCGACGCTGGCGCGGCATCCCGCCTCGGCCACGTCGCGTGACTGGTGGGTGGCCACTGCGCTGGCGGTGCGGGATACGATTCATGAGCGCATGATCGCGACGCAGGCCGTGCACAACGCCCAGAACGTGCGCCGCGTTTATTATTTTTCGCTCGAGTACCTCATGGGCCGACTCTTCGGCAATAACCTCCTGGCCACGGGTCTGCTCGATACGGCCCACGCCGCGCTCAAAGGCTTGGGGCAAGATTTTGAAAAAATCCGCGAGTCCGAAGTTGATATGGGGCTTGGTAATGGCGGTCTCGGCCGTCTTGCCGCGTGCTTCCTCGATTCGCTCGCGACGATGGATTACCCCGCGCTGGGCTACGGAATCTATTATGAGTTTGGACTTTTCCGGCAGTCGTTTGTGAACGGTCACCAGGTCGAAGCTCCGGATAACTGGATCATTTTCGGTAGTCCTTGGGAAGTGGTTCGCCCGGAATACACGCAGGAAGTCCGCATCTTCGGGCGCGTCGAAAATGTCTTCGACGACCGTGGTCACTACCGCCCGCGCTGGGTCGACACGAAGACGATTTTAGGCGTGCCGCACGATATTCCCACCGCTGGCTATGGCACGCAAACGGTCAACATGCTGCGGCTCTGGGCCTCCAAATCCACGGAAGACTTCGATTTGGCCGCATTCAATAGCGGCGGTTATGTCGAAGCCGTGCGCGAAAAAGCCGTCGGCGAGACCATCTCAAAAGTCCTGTATCCCAACGATAAAACGGAAAATGGCAAAGAGCTCCGTCTCGTGCAGCAGTATTTTTTCGTCGCCTGTTCCTTGCGCGACATCATTCGCCGGCATCGTCGTAATCCCGCGAATTCCTGGGACAATTTTGCGGATAAAGTCGCGGTCCAACTCAACGACACGCATCCGGCCATCGCGGTCGTCGAGCTCATGCGGATATTGCTCGATGAAGAGGGCCTTCCCTGGGCGCTCGCTTGGCCGATCGTCACGGCGACCTTCGCCTACACCAATCACACGCTCTTGCCCGAGGCGCTCGAGCGTTGGAGCGTGCCGCTTTTCGAGCGCGTGCTACCGCGCCATCTTCAGATTATCTACGAGATCAATGTGCATCACATGGTCGCCGTCGAAGCCCGCTGGCCCGGCGACAATCACAAGAAACGTATCTGCTCCATCATCGACGAAGAGGGTCCGAAAATGGTCCGCATGGCGCATCTCTCCGTTGTGGGTTCCCACGCCGTCAACGGCGTCGCCGCACTGCACACCGCGTTGCTCAAAAAAGATCTTTTCCCCGAATTCGACGCCCTGTTTCCCGGTAAATTTCAAAACAAAACCAACGGCATCACGCCTCGCCGTTGGCTACTTAAGTGCAACCCGCGCCTCTCCACGCTCATCACCCGCACGCTCGGCAACGACGCATGGGTGCGTGACCTCGCCCAGCTTCGTGGCCTCGAAAAATCGGCGGACTCCGCCGCGTTTCAGGCCGAATTCATGGCCATCAAGCGCGCCAATAAAGCGGAACTCGCCGCCGTCATCAAAGCCGAGTGCGGTATCGACGTTTCGCCCGATGCGCTTTTCGACGTTCAGATCAAACGCCTCCACGAATACAAGCGGCAGCACCTGAATCTGCTCCACATTCTCGCGCTCTACCGCCGCTTATTGCAGAACCCCGCGCTCGATGTCGTCCCGCGCGTTTTCGTCTTCGCGGCCAAGGCTGCGCCCGGTTACGACGTCGCGAAAAATATCATTCGCGCGATCAATACCATCGGCGCCCGCATCAACGCTGACGAGCGCATCGGCGGAAAAATCAAAGTCGTCTTTTTGCCCAACTACCGCGTCTCGCTCGCGGAGAAAATCATCCCCGCCGCCGATCTCTCCGAGCAGATTTCTACGGCCGGCAAAGAAGCCTCGGGCACCGGCAACATGAAACTCGCCCTCAACGGCGCGCTCACGATCGGCACCCTCGACGGTGCTAACGTCGAGATCGGTGAAGAAGTCGGCGCGGAAAATATTTTTATCTTCGGCCTCACCGTCGATCAGGTCGAAGCCCTTTGGACCAAAGGGTACAACCCCTGGGATTACTACCACGCCGACGAAGAACTCCGCGCCGTCATCGATTGGCTTGGCAGCGATTACTGGACCCTGGGTGAAACCGGCGCGTTTTCCGCGGTGCATGCTTCGCTGCTGCACCAAGGCGATCCCTTCCTCGTGCTCGCCGATTTTCGCGCGTATTGCGACGCCCAAGCCCGAGTCGACGCCGCGTATCGCGACCGCGCCGGTTGGGCGAAATCTGCGATCCTCAACACCGCCCGCCTCGGCAAATTCTCCAGCGACCGCACCATTCGAGAATACGCCGAAGAGATTTGGCATCTCCCCGCCGTGCCGGTGGTTTGAGCCGCTCGTCGCACCGGGTGCTCAGGCCCGGCGCCGACGACTGCGCTTGGGGATTGGCAGCCGCGCTGGGCTCCGCCAAGTCATGCGTCGGCCCACGCCCGATGCGCTTTTATCGTCCCGTTTTTTTCTTCGCCCTTTGCGGGCTACTCGCTTGGGCCCCGGCTCAAGCGCAGTCACCGGTGGGGCCAACGCTCGCCGGTGAACTTGGGGGCACGCTGAAAGCTTTGAAATTTTCTTGGGCTCCCGAACTCGTCTGGCGCGTCGAACTCACGACCGTGGCTGATGCGCGCTTGCAGCTGCAGCTTTTCGCTGACGCGCCGGGTGCGCGTATCCAGATGCGTGTCGCCATCGACCCCAACCTCGACGTGGGCTCGTGGACTCTGCGCGAAGGTCGTTTGGATCCGGCTATTTGGCTCCCGCGCCTCGCGCCGCAGCTTAGTTCGGCGCTCGCGGGTGCCGTGGCTGAGGGGGAAATTGAATTGCGTGGCGATGGGGTTATCCGCGGCGGTCAACTCGAGGGTCGCGTGACGCTTGAGTGGCGGCGCGGTGCGGTGCGGCATGCGGCGCAAGGTTGGGCGTTGGAGGAAATCGCGTTGGCGGGAGATTTTATTTTTGCGCAAAACGCGGCGCGCTGGTCGAGCGTGAGTCCGCTGCGATTGACGATCGGCACGATCGCGACCGGGCGTTTTGGGGCGCGTAATTTACTCGTGCGGGCGCGCATGGACGAACGGCTTTTGCCGCAAATCGAGGAAGCGCGCGTGGAGATTGCGGGCGGCGAAATCGAAGCGGCGCCGTTTACGTTGCCGCTATCGCCGCCGGTGATTCAGGTGGCTTTACAGATGCGGCGCATCGGCTTGGCCGACGTGGTGGCGCTCGTGCCCACGGGTTTGGCCGAGGCGCAAGGCCTCGTGCAGGGCGCGTTGCAACTGGGCTGGAGCAAAGCGCTCGGGCTACAGATCGGGGCCGGGCAGCTCGACCTCGTCCCAGATGAACCGATGGTGTTGCGGCTAGCTTCGGCTCCGGGTTTGCTAAGTGCGAGTGTGCCCAAGCGCTTCGCGTTGTTGCCAACGTGGCTCGGACCGCTGGCGCGCTGGGCGGCACCTTTAAATCCGGGGTATGCGGACTTGGTGGCGATCGAACTCGGCCGCACCGCGCTTAAAGTCGAATCGCTCGAAATCCGGCTCACGCCCGAAGGCGATTCGCGGGGACAATCCGCGCGCGTCTTGATCCAGGCGCGTCCGGCGCTCGACGGCACTTCTGTTGGACCCGTCGGCTTTGAAATCGGCGTGAAAGGCCCGCTGGCTTATGTGCTGCGTTTGGGTGCGGAGAACGGTGCCACGCTTTCGTTGCGTTGAGGAAACTTTCGTTGCGCTCCACGGTCCCTTCACGAACCTTTCCTTCTATGCTACGCATTTTTCCTGTGCTCGCTGGGTTTTTGCTGTTGTCCGGTTGTTTGAGCGTCACCGTTCAACCAATCGAGGTGAAGGTCCATGCGACACTCGATGTGAACGTCAAAGTCGATCGCGCCCTCGACGATTTCTTCGGCGACCTCGACAAAAAATCTGCCACCATCGGCACAGTCCCAGCCAAATCCTGAATTCACCTATGAAAACTCTAGTTCTCCGTCTTCTACTGGTCCTTGGTTTATTTTCGGCGACGATGGCCCACGTGCGCGCCGAGGATCTCGGTGTCGTTAAGGGTCGCATGAGCAAACGTCTCGCGAACCTCGACTCGTGGAAAAGCCAAGGCGTGATCGGTGAAAACAATCGTGGACTCGTCGAAGTCCGTGGTGCCAACGCGGAAGCCGTCGACGTGGTGGCGGCAGAGAATCGTGACCGTGAAGCGGTTTACGCGGCTCTCGCCCAACAAACGGGTTCCACCGCTGAAACTGTCGCCCGTGCCCGCGCCAAGCAGATCGCCGCCGGCAGCGCCGTCGGGGTCTGGCTCCAGCGTGACAACGGCGACTGGTATAAAAAATAATTCTAGGCGGTTAATTCTCGCCGGAGAGCAGATCACGCGGAGGGTTTTGAGTATCATGAGTATCAGGCATTGATTAGGCGGCGGCTCTGGCTCAGGGTTGAAATTAATCGAAATGGATTTTTATCCCATGCTTTCAACTCACGTTTCCCGTTGTTTGACCGCGATTACGCTCTGCGCCGCAGTTTTTTTGGCGTCAGCTGCCGGCGCCGCGGAAAAAGATTTTCTGCCGGCCATCGTCTATGATTTTGGCGGCAAGTTTGATCGCTCGTTTAACCAGTCGGCGAGCGAGGGTGCGGAGAAATTCAAGAAAGACACCGGCATCGCGTATCGTGAATTTGAGATCACCAACGCCGCGCAGCGCGATCTGGCGATGGCTCAACTCGCTAAGCGCGGCGCCAGCATCATCGTCGCGGTCGGTTTCACGCAGGCCTCGGCGGTCGAGAAAGTCGCCAAGCAGTTTCCGGCGGTGAAATTCACCATCATCGACGCCGTCGTCGATCTGCCCAACGTCCAGTCGATTAATTTCCGCGAACAGGAATCGTCGTTTCTCTGCGGAATGGCTGCGGCGCTGGTTTCAAAAACAGGTAAAGTCGGCTTCGTCGGCGGCATGGATATTCCGCTCATCCGCAAGTTCGCCCTCGGTTACGCGCAAGGCGTGCATTATGTGAATCCTGCGGCCGAGATTTTTGAAAACATGACGGGTACGACGCCGGCCGCTTGGGGCGATCCGACCAAGGGCGCCGAACTCGCTCGGAGCCAATTCGGCCGCGGCGCCGATGTCGTTTTCCACGCGGCGGGTGCGACCGGTATCGGCGTCATGCAGGCGGCGAAAGATGCGGGCAAATTTAGTATCGGTTGCGACAGCAATCAAAACTACCTGCACCCCGGAAGTGTTTTGACTTCAGCGATGAAGAGCGTGGACGTGGCCGTTTATCGCGCCTTCAGCGACGCCAAAGCTGGCACGTGGAAGCCCGGTCAACTCGTGCTTGGTCTGCCGGAAAATGGCGTCGGTTACTCGCTCGACGAATATAACCGCAAGCTGCTCACGCCCGCCATCGAGGCCCGCCTCCAAAAGGCCAAGGCCGACATCGTCAGCGGAAAAATCGTCGTCGCGGAATACAAAGCGCCTTAAACGCATCTCGTGTCGAAGGAGCCCGCAGCGCCCCCGTCCACGCCGCCCGACGCTCCGCCCGCGCTCGAGTTGCGCGGTATTGATAAACGCTTCGGGGCGGTCCACGCCAACCGCGCGATCACGTTCGCCGTGGCCGCCGGCAGTATTCACGGGCTGATCGGCGAAAACGGCGCGGGCAAATCCACGCTGATGAACATCGTGTACGGTTTTCATCGCGCCGACGCGGGCAAGATCCGCGTCCAAGGCCGTGCCGTCGAAATCGGTTCGCCGCAACAGGCCATCGCGGCCGGCATCGGGATGGTGCATCAACACTTCATGCTCGTGGAAAATTTCACGGTGCTGGAAAACGTCGTGCTCGGCGTCGAGGGCGGGGCGCTCTTGGCGGGCGCCTTGGCGGCGGCGCGGGCGGAACTCGGGCGTTTGGCGCGCGATTACGGACTCGAAGTGCCCCTGGATGCGGTGGTTTCAGAATTGTCGGTCGGGCTCCAGCAGCGGGTGGAAATTCTTAAAGCGCTTTACCGTGGCGCCGAGGTTTTGATCTTGGATGAACCGACGGCGGTGCTCACGCCGCACGAGGCGGATCAACTTTTTGTCATGCTGCGGCGTCTACGAGCGCAGGGCAAAGCGGTGATTCTCGTCACGCATAAACTCCGCGAAATCATGGCCGTCACCGATCGGGTGACGGTGATGAAACAGGGCGCGGTCGTCGCGGAAGTCGCCACGCGCGAAACCTCACCGCGCGGACTCGCCGAGCACATGGTCGGCCGAGCGGTCTTGCTCCAGGTGGAGAAACGTCCGGCGCAGCCGGGGGCGGAGTTGCTTTCCGTAAAGGCGCTCGAAGTTCGCGATCGGCTGGGTGTGGCGCGGCTAAAAAGTGTGAGTTTTAATCTGCGGGCCGGCGAAATTGTCGGCATCGCCGGCGTGGCGGGCAACGGCCAGTCGGAATTACTCGAGGTCTTGGCGGGCACGCGCGCGGCGAGCCGCGGGGAAATTTCGTTCGGCGGACGCGATCTGGTGCGCGAGCAACTCGATCCGCGGGCGCGGCGCGCACTCGGGCTGGCGCACGTGCCGGAGGATCGTTTGCGGATGGGCGTGGTGGCGGGATTTTCGGCCGCGGATAACGCGATACTCGGTTATCACGATGCGGCCCGCTTCAATCGCGGCGGATTGCGCGACGAAGCCGCGATCCGTGCCGCCTGCGCGGCCAAGATGGCGGAATTTGATGTGCGCCCGCCGCAGCCGGAGCTGCGCCTCGCGGCGTTTTCCGGTGGCAATCAGCAGAAACTCGTGCTCGCGCGTGAAATCGACGCTGATCCCCAAGTGTTGCTCATCGGGCAGCCGACGCGTGGCGTGGATATTGGCGCGATCGAGTTTATCCATAAACGGCTCATCGCGCTACGCGATGCGGGTAAGGCGTTGCTGCTCGTCTCGGTCGAGCTCGATGAGATTCTTGCGCTCGCGGATCGCATTTTGGTGATGAATGGCGGCGAGATCATCGGTGAGTTGGCGCGCGCGGATGCGACCGAAGAAAAAATCGGCCTCATGATGGCCGGCGTGCGAGCGGAGGCCTCGCCATGAGCGCACCCGCTAAACTTCCGCGCTGGGCCGAACTCGGTTTGTTGCCGCTCATCAATCTCGGCGTGGCGCTCGTGGTCGCCGGGGTGATTATAAAAATCCTCGGCGAAAGCCCGCTCGCGGCGTTCAAGCTCATGGCGACGGGCGCGCTCGGGACGCAGGAAGGAATCGGCTACACGCTTTATTACGCGACCAATTTTATTTTCACCGGCCTCGCCGTAGCGGTCGCGTATCACGCGGGCCTGTTTAATATCGGCGCCGAGGGGCAGGCTTATATCGGCGGCTTGGGCACGGGGCTCGTGTGTTTGTATTTGGGGGCGTGGCCGTTTTGGGTGGTTTTGCCGCTCGCAGTTTTGGCGGGAGCTATTTTCGGGGCGATGTGGGCGTTTATTCCCGCCTGGCTGCAGGCGCGGCGCGGGAGCCACATCGTGATCACGACGATCATGTTTAACTTTATCGCGGCGGCGTTGATGACGTACCTGCTCGTCAATGTCTTGATCAAACCGGGTCAGCAATCGCCGGAGACGCGGGAATTTTCCGCCAACGCGGTGATGCCAGCGGCGCATGAACTACTCGCCAAAATGGGAATCACCGTGGTGGCGACGCCGCTTAATCTCGCATTTGGGCTCGCGCTCGTGGCGGCGGTTGGCGTGTGGATTTTTATTTGGCGAACGCGCTGGGGTTTCGCGCTGCGGGTGGCTGGGGCCAACTCGGCGGCGGCGGTTTACGCCGGGATTTCTCCGCCGCGCATCATCGTGGGCGCGATGCTCATTTCCGGCGCGTTGGCGGGCGGACTCGGGCTCAACGAGCTCATGGGTTCGCAGCACCGAATTCTGATGGATTTTCCGAGTGGCGCGGGCTTCGTCGGCATCGCAGTAGCGTTGATGGGCCGCAACCATCCCGTCGGAATTGTAGTCGCGGCGGTGTTGTTCGGGGCGCTTTATCAGGGAGGTTCGCAGCTCTCCTTTGACATGCCAAAAATCAATCGCGACATGGTCGTAGTGATTCAGGGCCTCGTGATATTACTGTGCGGCGCGATGGAGAATGTGTTTCGGGCGCCGTTGACGGCGTTGTTTGCGCGTGTACGCAGCGGAAAGGGGATCGAGTAAATGGAAACGTACACCCTCATCGTGCTCTTGCTGGCGGCTACGATTCGCGTAGCGACGCCATTGTTATTGGCGGCGATGGCGGGACTTTTTTCGGAGCGTTCTGGTGTGATTGATCTCGGGCTCGAGGGCAAAATGCTCGGCGCGGCCTTTGCGGCGGCGGCGGTGTCGGCGACGACGGGTTCCGTGTGGCTCGGGCTTGGCGCGGGTATTTTAACCGCCGTGGCGCTCGCGTTGGTGATCGGCTACGCGTGCATCACGCACCGCGGTAATCAAGTCGTGGCCGGCATGGCCGTGACGATTATGGTCGTTGGCCTCGGGCCCACGCTCGGGCTCGCGTGGTTCAATCTAGGCGGACAAACGCCGCAGCTCGACGGCGTGGGGCAGCGGTTTACAGGCATCGTGTGGCCGTGGGCGGAGACGGCGAGGGAAGCGCCGTTGCCGGGGTTGCTGTATGCGGAGTTGTTGAGCGGGCAAAATCTACTCGTTTATTTCGCGGCTGCGCTCGTGCCATTCAGCGCGTGGATTTTTTATCGGACGCGTTTCGGTCTGCGTTTGCGCGCGGTCGGGGAGAACCCGCACGCGGTGGATACGGCGGGTATCTCGGTCAACGCTCTGCGTTATCAGGCTGTAATTATTTCGGGCGTGTTGTGTGGATTCGCTGGGACCTATCTGTCGACGGCGGCGAGTTCCGGTTTCGTTCGAGACATGACGGCGGGTAAGGGCTACCTCGCGCTGGCGGCGTTGATTTTTGGTAAATGGAAACCGTGGCCTACGCTCGGGGCGTGTCTGCTGTTCGCGTTTACGGACGCGCTCGCGACGCGCCTGCAAGGCGTGGCGTTGCCGGTGGTCGGCGTGGTTCCGGTGCAGTTTATCCTCGCGCTGCCTTATGTGCTCACGGTGTTGCTGCTAGCCGGTTTTGTCGGCCAAGCGGTGGCGCCGAAGGCGATTGGCGTGCCTTACTCTAAAGAAAAATGAACACCAAAGAAAGCGTCTCCTCTCGGCTTACGCGGCATCTCGGGCAAAAGCCCGACGCGGCGCGCGCCCTTTTTGTTGCGGCTAACGCCACTATTGTAGGCGATGTAGTGCTCGGGCCTTCGAGCAGCGTTTTTTATGGCGCGGTGTTGCGCGGTGATATCGAAAAAATCCGCGTGGGCGAGGGGACTAATATCCAAGACAACGCGGTGGTGCATCTCGCGGATGCGCACGGGGCGCACATCGGCGCGTGGTGCACGATCGGGCACGCGGCGATCGTCCATGCGTGCACGATTGAAGATGAATGCTTGATCGGCATGGGTGCGACGGTGCTCGACGGTGCTCATATCGGTGCGCGGAGCATCGTGGGCGCCAACGCGCTCGTGCCGCAGCGTTTCACGTGTCCCCCGGGCTCGATGGTTTACGGTTCGCCGGCGAAAGTCGTCCGGGCCTTGACGGCGCAGGAACAGGCGGGCTTGCGCGCTTGGGCGGAGAAATACGTCGAAGTAGCGAAGGCGCACGCGGCGTTACCGCGTTAACGTTTTTGGGGTGAGACGCTGAAGGTTGCGCACTATCTGCGTCGCCAAAAAAACCGCTTTGGTGGGGCTGCGTTTTTGGATTTAGCCCGGCCTACCTACCGTTTCATTTCAACACCACCGCGTGCGACGAACCGCCGCCTCACGGCAGCGACAATTCAAAAAACGTGTAGCGATAATTCGCGTCGGCGCTCTCGCGTCGGGAAATTTCACGCCAAGGAAGATGGCGCCACTCGGGCATGAACGTGTCGCCGGCGATCTCGGCGTAGATGAGCGTGAGATGAAGCCGAAGCGGCCGGCCGCTGGCCAGGGCTTCGGCGTAAATACGCTCACCGCCGCAGATCATGATTTTACCGGGCAACGTATCGGCGAGGCCGAGGGCGGAGGAAAACGTGGGAGTGACGTGTACGCCGGCTGACGCGAGCGCGGGGTTGCGGCTGATGACCACCGGTTGCCGGCCCTCGGAGCGGACTTTAGGCCACGTCTCGTAGCAGATGCGGCCGAGGACGACGATTTGTCCGGCGGTCGTGGCGTGAAAAAAAGCGGTGTCTTCGGCGATGTGCCAAGGGAGTCGGCCATCGCGGCCGATGACGCGATTCTCGGCGCAGGCGACGATCAAGTGCAGGGGCTTGGGTGCGGCGTCTTGCATCGTGGCCGAAGACTGAGAAGGCTTTGGGTCATGCGAAGCAAATTCCGTTTTGTTTTTTTGATCATGGCAGCAACGGCGCTGACGGTGATCAGCGCGCGGGCGGATGACTACGACGCGCAGTTTCAGGCCATCGCCGCAGCCAAGGGCCGCACGGCCGACGGCGAGCGATTGCAGGCGCTCTTTAAAGTCGAGTGGGCTTACACGCTTTCGGTCGCGCCCGAGTTTGCGACCTACATTGGCGCGGCGGGCTACGAGACGAAATGGACCGATCTAACCGCGGCCGCGATCGCGGAGCGCAAGCGCCTCACGAGCCGACCGCTGGCGGTGTTGGCGACGATCGAGCGGGCGGCGTTGAGCGCGAGCGAGCGCGTGAGTTATGATTTGTTTAAGCGCCAGTTGGAAGAAGCGGTCGAGGGTGCGCGATTTCCGGCGGAGCTGGTCCAAGTCACGCAGCTCAACGGCGTGCATCAGGACGCGGCGCAGGTGTTTGCCACGATGCCCACGGCGACGGTCGCTCAACTGGAGGCGCAGGTGGCGCGCTTGCGGGCCTTGCCGCAGCAAGTCGATCAAGTGATCGCGTTGCTCGCGGATGGACTCACGCGCGGTGTGACGCCGCCCCAAATCACGTTGCGCGATGTGCCGCAACAAGTGCTCAACCAAATTCCGGCGGATCCGTTGCAGAGCCCATTGCTCGGGGGTTTTAACCGACCCGGTGCGGGCGTTTCAGGCGAAGAGGCGGCGCGGTTGAAAACGGAGGCGATGCAGGCTTACAGGATGGAGGTGAAGCCGGCTTTTGAACGACTTCATGCGTTTCTGGCGGAAAAATATTTGCCCGGCGCGCGCACGACGACGGCGGCCTCGGCGTTGCCGGACGGGCAGGCGTGGTATGCGTGGCGCGTGAAGACGGAGACCTCGACCGATCTCACGCCGCAGCAGATTCACGACATCGGCTTGGCCGAAGTGAAACGTATCCGCGCTGAGATGGAGCGCGTAAAAACGGCAACGGGTTTTAAGGGCACGCTCGCGGAGTTTTTTGGGTTTTTGCGCACGGACCCCCAGTTTTTCTTCATCGACAAAGAAGAGCTTTTGCGCGCTTATCGGGATATCGCGAAGCGCGCTGATCCGCAGTTGATCAAATTATTCCGCACCTTGCCGCGGACGCCGTATGGGGTGTTGCCGGTGCCGAGTTATGCGGAGAAATCGCAGACCACGGCTTATTATTATCCGGGGGCGGCGGAGAGTGGCCGCGCGGGTTATTTTTTCGCCAACACCTACGCGCTTAATACGCGGCCGAAATGGGAGATGGAAGCGCTTACGTTGCACGAGGCGGTACCGGGGCATCATCTCCAGATTTCAATCGCGCAAGAGCTCGGTTCGTTGCCGGATTTTCGGCGGTGGGGTGGGTACACGGCGTTCGTCGAAGGTTGGGGGCTTTACTCGGAAAGTTTGGGCGAGGAGATGGGTTTTTACACGGACCCTTATGCGAAATTTGGCCAGCTCACTTATGAAATGTGGCGAGCGGTGCGCCTCGTGGTGGACACCGGGATGCACGCGCTCGGTTGGTCGCGGGCGCAGGCGATCGAATTTTTCAAAGACAATGCCGGCAAAAGTGAACACGACATCGTGGTTGAAGTGGATCGTTACATCGTGTGGCCGGGGCAGGCGCTGGCTTACAAACTCGGCGAACTGAAAATCAAAGAGCTGCGCGCCTTTGCCACTCAGGCGCTCGGGGCGAAGTTCGACGTGCGGGCGTTTCACGACGAGGTGCTGCGGCACGGCGCCGTGCCATTGAGCGTGCTCGACGGTAATATCCGCGAGTGGGTCGTGGCGCAGCAGCGCGGTTAACGCGGTGTCTTCTGGGGCGTTGCGTTTTTGAGGTTTCGGGATTGGGTTGCGCACATGAAAATTGGCGTACCGAAAGAAATCAAAATCGGCGAAACGCGCGTCTCGATGACCCCTAGCTTGTGCCGCCGCTGCGTGGCGCTCGGGGCGGAGGTCGTGGTGCAAAAATCGGCGGGATTCACTGCCGGATTTACCGACGCGGAATATCGGGCAGCGGGCGCGACCTTGGTCAGCTCCGCGGCGAAGGTGTGGGCGCAGGCGGATCTTATTTTAAAAGTTAAGGAACCACTCCCGGCTGAATACGGGAGACTGCGCGCGGGTCAGATGTTGTTTACATACCTCCATCTCGCGGCCGGTGCGGAACTCGCGCAGGTGTTGTTGAGGAAAAGAATTCTCGGCATCGCTTATGAAACGGTGGAGGCCAATGATGGATCCTATCCGTTGCTGAAGCCGATGTCGCAGATTGCGGGGCGGCTCGCGATTCAGGTCGGCGCGTATTTTCTCCAGTCGCAGCATGGTGGCTCCGGTGTTTTGCTCGGCGGGATTCCCGGCACGTTGCCGGGTCACGTCGTCGTGGTCGGCGCGGGTAACTCCGGGGCGCACGCGGTGCAAATGGCGGCGGGCATGGGCGCGCGGGTGACCGTGCTTGATTTGGATACGCGCAAACTTGAGGCGCTGGATTCTGAGTATCGCGGACGCGTCGTCACCCTCATGTCGAACCCGGCGAATCTCGAGGCGAGTGTGGCCGATGCGGATTTGTTGATCGGAGCGGTGCTGATCCCAGCGGCGAAGGCGCCGATCGTGGTTTCCAAAAAAATGGTCGCGCAGATGCGGCCCGGCAGCGTGATCGTAGACATCGCGATCGACCAAGGCGGTTGCATCGAGACGATCCGGCCGACCTCGCACGAAGAGCCTGTTTATGAGCAACACGGCGTGATTCACTACGCGGTGCCCAACATGCCGGCGCTCGTCGGCCGCACTTCGACGATGGGGCTGACGCAGGCGACGGAGCCGTTTGTGGCGACACTCGTGCAGAAGGGCGTGGAGCGTGCGCTCGCGGAACATCCCGGCTTGGCGAAAGGCGTGAACACGCGCGACGGTAAGGTCGTTTGCGGCGCGGTGGCGAAGGCGTTGGGCTACGCGTGAGCTGGGTTCACGCCCATAAAAAAAGCCGGTCGTGAAGACCGGCTTTTTTCGTTTAAGAGAGACTAAAAGTCGAAGTGGTTTAAGCCGCGACAATGGTGACGCTCTCGACGCCGACGCGCTCGATGGGCGTGCTCTTTTCGCCGCCGCCGCCGGATTTGGTGGGGACGTTGGCGATTTTTTCGAGGACGTCGTCACCGGCGATCACTTGGCCGAAGGCGGTGTATTGGCGGTCGAGAAATTTGGCGTCGCCGTGGCAAATGAAGAACTGCGAGCCGGCGGAGTCCGGGTTAGACGAGCGGGCCATGGAGAGGACGCCGCGAACGTGGGCTTTGGCGTTGAACTCAGCCTTGATTTGCCAGCCGGGGCCGCCGGTGCCGGGCATGCCTTTTTCGCCAACTTTGGTGTTGGGGCAGCCGCCTTGAATCATGAAGCCCTTGATGATGCGGTGAAACGCGGTGCCGTCATAGTAGCCGGAACGGGCGAGCTTTTTGAAATTTTCCACCGTCTTCGGTGCGACGTCGGGCCAGAAGGCGACGGTAAGTTCGCCGTAGGCGGTTTTAATGATGGCGTTTTCTTGGGCGGGAGTGGCTTTGCTCATGGGTTTAAAGTCGGAGCGAACCGCCGGCATTTCGGTGCGGCAAGAACCAATTTGCGCTTGGCGCGCGTGCTGCTGGAGTCCGCGCATGATGTTAAAGCGATTCTACCGTCGGCTCGGTGTTTTTATGTTCCTCGCGCTCGCGTTGCCGGCGTGGTCCGCGCCCGGCGTGATCCGGCCCAAAGTCGTGGTCGTGGCGATGTTTGAAGCGGGGGCGGACACGGGTGATCGTCCGGGTGAATTTCAATATTGGGTCGAGCGCGAGCAATTGACGCAGGTGCATGCGTTTCCGCAGGGCTACCGCGATCTGCGGTCGAATGCCGACGGCAGCGTGCTCGGCGTGGTGACGGGCGTGGGCACGGCGAAGAGCGCGGCGACGATCATGGCGCTCGGGCTCGATCCGCGTTTCGATCTTTCGCAGAGTTATTGGCTCGTCGCGGGTATCGCCGGTATCGACCCGCACGATGGTCCGCTCGGCGCGGCGGTGTGGGCGGAGTGGATCGTCGACGGCGATCTCGGTCATGAAATCGACGCGCGTGAGATGCCTGCGGGTTGGACTACGGGCTTCATTCCGTTGCGGAAGAAAAAGCCGTTTGAGTTGCCGGCCGACCGCAGTGAAGGCGAAGCCTATCGACTGGAGCCAGCCCTGGTGGAATGGGCCTATCGCTTGACGAAGGACGTTGCCTTGGCTGATTCCGCGCCGATGCAAAAACGTCGGGCGCTTTACACGGGTTTTCCTCAGGCGCAGCGGCCGCCGCTTGTTATGAAAGGCGACACGCTTTCCTCGATGACTTACTGGCACGGTAAACTTCTCAACCAATGGGCCAACGACTGGGTGAACTATTTCAGCGATGGCGCGGGTAACTACGTGACGACGGCGATGGAGGACACGGGGACCTTGCAAGCGTTGACCTTGCTCGATCGCGCCAAACGCGTGGATGTGAAACGTGTCCTCGTGCTGCGCACGGCGAGTAATTTTGACATGCAGATGCCGGGCGGCGACGCGGCGGAAAGTTTGAGTGGCGAGAAACTCGGGCCGGGTTACTCGGCGTATTTACCGGCGCTCGAGGCGGCGCACCGCGTGGGAAGCGTCGTCGTGCATGAGCTCGTGAAAAATTGGGTCGTGTACGAAAAGACTCCGCCCGCGGCGAAGTGAGAAAGTCGATGCGGTTCGCCTTTTCGATCGCAACCGCAGTGAACGACAAAAACTCAGGCGAACTCGGCGTCGATGAGTTCGCAAAAATAGTGGATCAGGAAAAGATGGGCTTCTTGCGTGGCCGGGCCGCTTTGGCCGGGCATGATGAGTTCGACCGTCGCGAGACCGCGGGCCGGGCCGCCGCCCCGGCCGAGAAAGGCGAGGCTCTTCAGGTCGCGCGCTTTGGACTCACGAAGAGCGGCGAGGATGTTGGCGGAGTTGCCGCTGGACGTGAGTACGACGACGAGGTCGCCGGTTTGGGCGAGGCCTGCGATCTGGCGCGCGAAGGCTTGCTCGAAGCCGTAGTCGTTGCCGATGCACGTCACTAGCGAGCCGTCTGATGACAACGCGAGTGCCGGCAGCGAACGCCGATTTCTGGCGTAGCGGCCGGTGAGCTCGGTGGCGAAGTGGGCGGCCTCGGCGGCGCTCCCGCCATTGCCGCAGATGAGGAGTTTGTGGCCGGAGCGCAGCGTTTCAAGAATGAGCGCCGCGGCGGCGTCGATCGCGGGGCGGATGGTGGGCAATGCTTGGAGCGTGGCGGTGGACGCTTGGAGGGCGGCGGCAAACTTCATGTTGTGAGAAAAGGTGGGTGCGGGCTTGCCCGCGATGAAATTTTTCCTGCTACTCGCGGACTCATGCGCCTGCGCACGCTCACTCTTCGCCATTTTCGTAATGTGGCGTTTGCGCGGTTGGATTTTGCGGGACGGCGACAGTTTTTCGTGGGGCAAAATGGCCAAGGGAAAACCAACCTCCTCGAGGCGGCGGGTTATCTGACTGCGGCGCGATCGTTTCGAACGGCGGAAAGCGCGACGCTGTTGATGCACGGTCAAACGACGGCGGCGGTGGCGTGCACGCTGGAACACGCGCGGCTGGGCGAAACGCAGGTGACGATCAAAGTCCACCGCCACAGCAAGGAATTGTGGTGCGATCAGACGCGCGTGACCCGGCTCGCGGATTATCTCGGGAAATTTCCGACGGTGGTGTTTTCGTCTCAAGATTTACAGCTCGTGCGCGGCGCACCCGCGGGGCGGCGGCGGTGGTTGGACCTCACGTTGGCCGCGATGGACGGAAGTTACTTGCAGGCGCTGCAAACGTACACTCGGGCGCTGGCGGAGCGGAACGCGTTGCTGAAAAAAGGCGGCGCCGTGGCCGCTCAGTTGGAAGCGTTTGAGCGAGTCCTCGCGCCGGCGGCGGCCGAATTGATTGCGCGCCGGATCGCGGGCTTACAGGCGCTCGGTGCGGGCATGGCGGCCGGTTATCAAAAATTATGCGAAGGGACCGAGCCGGCGGCCTTGGTGTACGCGCCGGATTTCGCGCTGCCGGACGTGGAGGCGTTGTTGGCGCGGTGGGCGGCTGGGCGGGCGCGTGACCTCGCGTTGCGCTCGACGCACACAGGGCCGCACCGGGATGATTTTGCGCTCAAAGTGGGCGGACAAGAGGCGAAGGATTTTGGCTCGGAAGGGCAGCAACGCTCCGTCGTGCTCGCGCTGCGTTTGGCGCAGGCGGCGTGGTTTCACACGAAGAGCGGGGTGCGTCCGGTATTGTTGGCGGATGACGTGCTCGGGGAACTCGATCCGGGGCGTCGGCGAAAATTTTGGGCGACGATTGATCCCGAGTCGCAGGTGTTGGCGACGGGCACGGCGTTGCCCGATGCGGAGTTGGGGACGTGGGAAATTTTCCGCGTGAAGGATGGTGATTTTCAACCGGAGGCGTCGGTTTGAATTTCACGACGGCAGAATGGATTTTGGCCTTGGCCGCCGCACTACTGGTGGGAGTTTCCAAGACTGGCATCGCGGGCATGGGGATGCTTTTCGTCGTGATTTTTGCGCAGATTTTGCCGGCGAAACAGGCGACGGGGCTGGTGTTGCCGCTGTTGTGTTTCGGCGATCTGGTGGCCGTGGGTTCTTACCGGCAACACGCGAACTGGCGGCACCTGTGGCGATTGTTTCCGTGGGCGGCGGTGGGCGTTGTCATCGGATATTTTGCGATGGGTCGGATCGGAGATTACGACACGCGGCGGTTGATCGGCGGGATCGTAGTGACGCTCGTGGTGGTGCATCTTTTTCGGCGTTGGCATGCGGGCGCGGGGGCGACGGAGTCCGAGCACGCGGTGTGGTTTGCGCCTCTACTCGGCGTGCTGGCGGGATTTACAACCTTGGTGGCAAATGCGGCGGGGCCGTTGATGGCGATTTACCTGCTGGCGATGCGGCTGCCGAAGATGGAATACGTGGGGACAGCGGCGGTGTTTTTCCTGCTCCTGAATTTATTTAAGGTGCCGTTCATGATCAGCCTCGGGTTGATCACGCCGCCGAGTTTCACGCTGAATCTGTGGTTGGCGCCCGCGGTGTTGGCGGGCGCGTGGCTGGGGCGGCGGATTTTACCGCGGATCAACCAAAAGGTGTTTGAGAATCTGGCGTTATTTTTCTCGGCGGCGGCGGGACTGCGGCTGTTGTTTTGAAAACGGGAGCGAGCGATGACGTTTAAATTTTCCGTGTGTTCGGTGGGTTTTGTGGCGCAAGCTGCTGTATGGCGCGGATGAACGTGAGACAGATGTGGGCGGCGAAACTGGCGGGGCAACCTGTGCCGGCGACGACGCATTCGCGTGTGACCACGGCGCAGGCCGGCGCTTCGTTGGGACGGAAAGTGCCGTTTGTCGGCGTGGTGCTCGGGATCGATCCCTCGTTGCGAGGAACGGGTTTGGCGTTGGTGGAATTTGCGGCGGGGCGCGCGCCGTTGTTGCTGCGCTGTCAGACGGTGAAGGTGCATCCGAAGCTGGCGATGGCGCTGGCGTTGGCGGAGATTCATCGGGCGGTGTCGGGGATGGTGACGGGCGCGGGCGTGCGGCACGTGGCGATGGAGCAGACGATTTTTGTGCAGAATTTTCAGACGGCGCAGATTTTGGGCGCGGCGCGCGGGGCGGCGATGGCGGCGGCGGCTTTGCAGGAGTTGCCGGTTTTTGAATATGCGCCGTTGCGCGTGAAGCAGGCGGTGGTGGGCGCGGGGCGAGCGAGCAAGGAGCAGATGGCGCGTACCGTGATGGCGATGATGGGGCACGGGCGACCGCTGGCGTTTGACGAGGCGGATGCGGCCGGCGTGGCGCTTTGCCACGCGTTTACCTGGCGCGAGGCGTGAACTCGGCGGGAGGCCGCCAAGGATTTATCCGAGCACGGTCTTGAGGACTTGGCCGAGCTCGCCGAGGCGATAAGGTTTATTGAGGTAGCCGCAGAAACCGAGATCGAGGTAGCGGCGAGCGAGAGCGAGATCGTCGTAGCCGCTGGACGCGATGATGCGTGCATCGGGGTCGAGTTGTTTCAACGCGTGATAACACGCTTCGCCGCCCATGCCGCCGATGACGTGGAGATCGACGATGACGGCGTCGTACGGGCGGCCGATGTTGAGGTAGCGTTGGTAAAGCGCGAGGGCGTCGTCGCCGTTTTTCGCCAAGTCGTATTTATAGTCGAGACGATCGAACATCGCGGCGCTGAGTCTGGAAATATTTTCGTCGTCATCCATAAACAGGATGCGGCCGGTGCGGAAACGCGGCGTCGGGGCTCCGTGGGCTTGAAAGCCGGGCGCGTGCTCCGCGCGGGGTAGGTAAAACGTGAATACAGTCCCGACGTCAGGCGTAGAATCGACGCCGATGACCCCGCCGTGTTTCTGCACGAGCGAGCGAGCGGTGGCGAGGCCTAGGCCCGTGCCGTGTTTCTTGGTGGTGAAAAAGGGCGACCAAATTTCGGGAAGGTGCGCGGGGGCGATGCCGGCGCCGTTGTCGCGAATTTCAAATTCGACGTAGTTGCCCGCGGTGAGCCCGGGAATTTGTTCGGGGGCAAGAGAGACGTTGCGCGCGAAAATTTGGACACGCGCAGGGTGGGGCGCGGGCGGCATCGCTTGGAGGGCGTTGAGAACGAGATTTTGTAAGACCTGCTGGATTTGGCCGCGATCGACGTGCACGGCATCGGTGCCGGGGGTGACCGCGGCGGTGACGCTGGCGGTGCTGCCCACAGTGGCCAGTTTGAGGGTCGACGCGAAAAGTTCGTCAACGGTGACGAGGGACGATGGGCCGGTGCCGCCTTGGGTGAGGCAGAGGAGTTCTTTGGTGAGGTTTTTTGCCTTCAGGCTGGCGTTTTCGGCGTCGGCGAGGGCGTGCGGGTGAAGTGGGTATTTCGCGAGGGTGATGCCGCCGAGAATAATGGTGAGGAGGTTGTTGAAATCGTGGGCGAGGCCGCGGGTGAGTTGGCTGATGGTTTCAAACCGATTGGCTTTGATGAGCTCGTCGGGCGTGAGACTCATTTCTGCGGGATCACGGAAGACGACGATGAAACCGCAGGGTTGGCCGGCTTGATCAAAAGCGGCACGAGCGGTCCAGAGAATGGGTAATGTCGGCGTAGCGGCGTCGGCGAAGGCGAGCGCTTGGTCGTGGATGAGTGGGAGTTGGCTTTCGCTGGAGAGGGCGCGCGTGATGGGATCGTCGCCGGGTTGCAGGTTGTCGCGGCGGACGAGGCGGAAAACTTCGGAAAGTGGCGCGCCGGAAATTTGGGCGGCTGGTCGGCGAAGCAAGCGCGCGGCGGCGGCGTTGGAAATGAGGATATGGCCGTGTGCGTCCGTGATCAGGATGGCTTCGGCCAAGGTCGTGAAGGCGCTCGTGATGAGCGCGTCGTCGATTGCGGGGGCCTGGGCGGCGATGACTGCGGGCTCGGGGGCGGTCGTGGTTTGAGGAAAGGTTGCGGGTAGTGCGCTGATGAAACCGATGATGCGGGTGAGTTCGTTTTTGCGATTTAGCGTGCGGTGAGCGCCGAGCAGAACGGGGACGGGTTGGTCGTCGGCGGAGCGCAGAGTGAGCGTGGCCTGAAACGTGGTTGACCCCGGCCTGAGTTGGGCGAACCACGATGGGAGATCGAGCTCGGGGTCGACGTCGGCGGGGAGGCTTTGGCGGAAGGCTTTGGCGGGATCGGCCTCGGCGGCGTGGCCGAGGAGGTGGCTCCAGGCGGGGGCGACCCAATAGCGGTGGTGGATGAAATCGAATTCAAAGGCGCCAAGCGGGCCGGTGGTGTTGGCGAGATCTTGGAGGCGGGCGTCGTTGGCGAGACTGGTTTCTTCGAGCTCGTGGCGCTCGGTGACGTCGAGGCAGAGGCCGGTGACGCGTTCGAGTTCGCCATCGGGGCCGATCTGTTGGAGGCCGGTGCATTGCAGCCAGACGTAGTGCCCGTGCCGGTGGCGCATGCGGAACTCCACTTGGAGGTGGCGTGTACCGGGGGTGTGGCGGTGGCCGAGGAAGTAAGGGGCGGCGTCGGAGTCTTCGGGGTGGATGTGTTGCCGCCAGACTTCACGGGGGTCAGCGAGATCGTCGGCGGTGTAGCCGAGGAGATTTTTCCAAGCCGGAGAATAATGGATGCGATCCGCTTTAAAATGCAGGTCGAAGAAACCGACGACAGCGTGCGCGGCGAGCAGCTCGAGCGCGTCGTGCGGCGCGGTGATCGGTGCGCTCGGGGGCGGGTCGGCGGGTGGGGCCGCGTTGAGATCGTTGGGCGAGTCTGGGCTCAAGGTTTAGCGTTGCTCCAGCCAGCGACCGACTCGCTGGGCGAGAAATTCGATGTAGGGCTTTTGATCGTTCAAGCAGGGGATCTGCTGGAACGATTCGCCGCCGGCGCCCATGAAATCTTCGCGGCCCTCCTCGGAAATTTCCTCGATGGTTTCGAGGCAATCGGCGACGAAGGCGGGGCAAATGATGAGCAAGCGTTTTTTGCCAGCCTGGGGCAGGCGCTTGAGCTCGTAGTCGGTAAACGGCGAGAGCCATGGTTCGCCGGCGAGGCGGGACTGGAAGGAGACGGAGTGTTTATCGGCGGCGATGCCGGCGCGCGCGACGAGGGCGCGCGTGGTCGCGAGAACTTGGGCTTTGTAACAAGTGGCGTGCGCGGGCGAGCACGTGGTGCAGCAATCGGCGACGAGCGTGCAATGCGCTTTGGACGAATCGCCTTTGCGCAGGTGGCGCTCGGGTATCCCGTGGTAGCTAAATAAAAGATGATCGTGCGGCTGGCTCAGGTACGGCGCGGTGACTTGGTAGAGCGCCTCGATGTAGTCGGCGTCTTGGAAGAACGGTTGCACGGTAGTGATGTGCATCCCTGGCGCGAGCCGGGCGCGCTCGGCGAAAACTTTCACGACGACTGTTTCCCACGAGGACATCGCGTAGTGCGGATATTGGGGAAATAGCAGGACCTCGGTCACGCCGTCGGCGGCCATTTGCGCCATGACGCTGGCGATCGAGGGGTTGCCGTAACGCATCGCGAGGTACACCGGAGTTTCGGCGCCGAGCGTCGCGGCGAGTTTGTCGCGGACCGAGCGGGAGGTGATGACGAGGGGTGAACCTTCAGGTTGCCAGATCGAGGCGTAGGCGTGAGCGGATTTTTTCGGGCGCGTCCGCAAAATGATCCCTTCGAGCAACACGAAGCGCAGTGGCGCGGGTAAATCGAGTACGCGTTCGTCGCCGAGAAATTCCCGCAAATAACGGCGCACGTCGGGGACGGACGTCGAATCGGGAGAGCCGAGATTGACGAGGAGAACGGCGCGTTGCGACATGGGTCGAAATTGGTCTTTAGAAGCACGGGATTGTCAAACGGCGGCGCGCGGAGCGGGAGGGCGCGATTTTAGGCGCTTGGTTTTTTGCGTTGCGACGAGCGGCGGGGTGTTCACGGGTGACGGTGCTATTTTGCCATGAACTCACCGCTGAAACCCGTCTTGTTGATCATCCGCGATGGCTGGGGAAAAAATCCCCACGCCGACCAAAACGCGTTCAACGCCGTCTATCTCGCCAAAAAAGCCTGCGACGATGCGTTGCAGGCGAAATATCCGCGCGCGCTCGTCGCGGCGAGCGGCCTCGATGTCGGCTTGCCCGACGGACAGATGGGCAACTCCGAAGTCGGCCACGAAAACATCGGCGCCGGTCGCGTAGTCGATCAAGAGCTCGTGCGGTTGAATAAATTATTTTCTGAAAAACAACTCGCGGGTAATCCCGTGTGGCGCGCCGCAGTCGCGCGCGTGAAGGCGTCGCCGACCGCGAAGTTGCACGTCATGGGCATCGTGTCCGACGGCGGCGTGCACGGAATGCTCGAACACCTTTACGGGATTTTGCAGCAGGCGAAAGATGACGGCCTGACGAAGGCGCAGGTTTTTATCCACGGCTTCACCGATGGCCGCGATACGGCGCCGCAAAGCGGGCTGGGTTACATCGCGCAGGTCGAGGCCAAGTGCCGCGAGATCGGCGTCGGCACGATCGCGACCGTTTGCGGGCGTTTCTGGGCGATGGACCGCGATAACCGTTGGGAACGCGTGCAGAAAGCGTACGATCTACTCACGGGCCGTAAGGCGGTCGCGACGGCGCCGAGCGCGGCGGCCGCGATTCAAAGTTATTACGACCGTCCGCTCAGCGAGACGCAGAAAGGCGATGAGTTTGTGCCCGCGACGTGGATCGTCGGCGCCGACGGCAAGCCGCTCGCGACGTTTGGCGACGGGGATGCAGTGTTGTTTTACAACTACCGCGGAGATCGTCCGCGCGAGATCACGCGGGCGTTTGTAATGGATGATTTCAAGGAGTTCGATCGCGGGGCGAAACTCGACCTCTACTACGCGACGATGACCGAATACGAGAAAGGCCTGCCGGTGCACGTGATCTCGGGGAAACCGGAGAAGTTGAAAAACATCCTCGGTGAAGTCGTCAGCAAGGCGGGACTCGCGCAGTTCCGTTGCGCCGAGACGGAGAAAAATCCGCACGTGACGTTTTTCTTTAACAACTACCGCAGCGAGCCGTTTCCCGGCGAAGACCGCGCGTGTCCTTCGAGCCCCAAAGTCGCGACCTACGACCTGCAGCCAGAAATGGCGGCGGCCGAAGTCACAGCGTTGGCCAAAGCGGCGATTCTCTCGGGTAAATACGGTTTTATCGCGGTGAACTACGCCAATCCCGACATGGTCGGACACACCGGCTCGTTGCCCGCTTCGATCAAGGCCGTCGAGGCCACCGATGCCGGCGTGGGAGAGTTGCTCGCCGCGATCCATCAAGTCGGGGGCAAAGCCGTCGTCTGCGCCGATCACGGCAACGTCGAGCAAATGTGGGATCCGGCGAGCAACGGCCCGCACACTGCGCACACGCTCAACCTCGTGGAAGTTTTCGCCGTGGGCGAGGGCCTCATCGCCGGTCAGACCAAGATGCGCGCGGGCGGCCGGCTCGCGGACATCGCGCCGACGGTGTTGCATTTGATGGGCTTGGCGAAGCCGGCGGAAATGACCGGACAAAGCCTGATCCTGGGCTAAGCCTCGGCCGAGTTTTTGGCGTTGGCCGAAAATCTGTTTGCCCCGCCCCGAGTGGCGGGGCTTTCTTTTTTCTTTTGCACGACCAACCCATGTCCATGAAGCGCACCCATCATTGTGCCCAGCTCACTCCCGCCGATCTCGGTGCGTCCGTCACGCTCTCCGGATGGGTCGATTCCGTCCGTGATCACGGCGGCATCGTCTTCATCGACTTGCGCGACCGCAAAGGCATCACGCAGGTCAAATTCGACCCGCAAGACAACGCCGAGCTCGGCGTCCAAGCCGGCCATCTGAAACCGGAGTCCGTCATTAGCATCGCTGGCAAGGTCGTCCCTCGGCCTGAAGGCACCGTCAACGCGACCTTGCCCACCGGCGGCATCGAGATCGCCGCGAACGCCCTCGAGGTGCTCAATGTTTCTGATACGCCGCCGTTTCCGCTCGACGATATCGGCGGCGATAAGGTCAACGAAGACCTGCGTCTCACGTACCGTTATCTCGACCTGCGCCGGCCGAAGATGCGCAAAAATCTCCAAGTGCGTCACCGCGCGGCGAAGTCTATCCGCGACTATTTTGATTCCCAGGAATTCATCGAAGTCGAGACGCCCGCGCTCTTCAAGAGCACGCCCGAAGGCGCGCGCGAATACCTCGTGCCGTCGCGCATCCACGCTGGGCAATTTTACGCGCTGTCGCAATCGCCCCAGCAATTTAAACAAATCTTGATGGTCGCCGGCGTGGAAAAATATTTCCAAATCGCCCGCTGTTTCCGCGACGAAGATTTGCGTTCCGATCGCCAGATGGAGTTCACGCAAGTGGACGTCGAGGCCTCGTTCATCGACCGCGAAGGCATTTATTCGCTGTTCGAGGGGATGTTGAAAAAAGTCTGGAAAGACGTGCTCGGTCACGACCTGCCCACGCCGTTCCCACGCATGCCGTACATCGATGCCATGAACCGCTACGGCGTTGATAAACCCGATGTGCGTTTCGGCATGGAGCTCGTGGACTTCACCGAGCTGTTCAAGAACTCGGCCTTTAAAGTTTTCGCATCCACGGCCACCGGCGGCGGCGCGATCAAGGCGATCAACGCCAAGGGCCTAGCCGATCTCACTCAAGGTGAAATCAAAGCCCTGGAAGAAATCGCCAAATCACTCGGCGCGAAAGGTCTCGCCTTCATCAAGGTTGAGGGCGGCGAATGGAAATCGCCCATCGTTAAATTTTTCTCCGACGCCGAGAAAGCCGCGCTCACGGCGCAGCTCGGTTTGGCGGAAGGCGACATGTTGTTCTTCGCGGCTGCACCTTGGGAAAAAGCCTGCGCGATCCTTGGTCGCATCCGCCTCGAAGCGGCGGCGCTGCTCCAGAAACGCGGCAAGCTCACGATCCGCGCCGATGATTGGCAGTTTCTCTGGGTCGTGGATTTCCCGTTGATGAGCTACGACGAGGCGGAAAACCGCTACGTCGCAACGCACCATCCGTTTACCGCGCCCGTCGCGGAAGATGCGTCGTACCTCGACACCGATCCGAAAAAAGTCCGTGGCCAGCACTACGATGTCGTCCTCAACGGCATGGAACTCGGCGGTGGCTCGATCCGGATTCACCAGCCGGCGTTGCAGAAAAAAGTGTTTGAAGACGTCCTGAAAATTCCAGCCGACGTCGTCGAAAGCCGCTTTGGGTACATGTTGAAAGCGTTCACCTACGGCGCGCCGCCGCATGGTGGCATCGCCTTTGGCCTCGACCGCATGGTGGCGTTGCTCTGCGGCACGACCAGCATCCGCGACGTGATCGCCTTCCCCAAGACCCAGAAGGGCCAAGATCTCATGGCGCAGAGCCCGACGCCGGTGACGGCGAAGCAGCTCAAGGAACTGCACATCGCGACCGTGATGCCTGAGTAACGCGCGGCTTCGGCCGTGCGCTGTTCACTTTAGCGGTCTTCCGGTTTTAATGGCCTCGGCGGTTGGCGTCGCCATGTAACTGTCATGCAAGTCCGGCTTGCGCCTCGATCAAATCGCTCTTAATTAAGGGTCTAAATCGATTACTCTTTGTATGAAACTCATCATCGCCATCATCAAGCCATTCAAACTCGAAGAAGTTAAAGAAGCTCTTGCCGAGGCTGGCATCGAGGGGATGACGGTGACTGAGGTCAAAGGCTTCGGGCGTCAAAAGGGGCACACCGAAATTTATCGCGGCAGTGAATACACGGTCGATTTTCTGCCTAAGGTGAAAATTGAAATCGCCGTGGCTGACGACATGGCGGCCAAGGCGGTCGACGCGATCGTGAAATCCGCCAAGACGGGCAAGATCGGCGACGGTAAAGTTTTTATCCTGCCGCTCGAGGAAATCATCCGCATACGCACCGACGAGCGCGGTGAAGCCGCCGTTTGACCTCGGTTTGAAGTTACTGACCGGCTGCCACACAGGTAGCCGGTTTTTTTGTGCGCAGAGGAGTTTTTCCCTCTGAAAACCGGTTGTTTTCGAATGAATCCGCTGCATGGCACAGCGACTGCTTTAGTTATGTCACTTGCCTATGAAATCCCTCCTCAACCTAACTCGCTTCCGACTTGGACTGGCAGCTCTGCTGCTCGTCACAGGCTCAATCTGGGCTCAAGCGCCCGCCGCCGCGCCCGCCACGCCGCCACCGCCGACGGCCGAAGAGCGCATCGCCGCGCTCGAAGCTTACGTGACCAACGCTGATCCCGCAAAGGGTCCCTTGGTCGGTGCCTCCGGCCCTGGCCACAACGCATGGATGATGACCAGCTCCGCGCTCGTACTTTTCATGACGCTGCCCGGTCTGGCCCTTTTCTACGGCGGTCTTGTGCGTAAAAAGAACGTCCTCTCCGTCCTCGCTCAGTGCTTGGGCATGACGGGCATGGTCACGATCATGTGGTGGGCCTTTGGCTACAGTTTGGTCTTTGGAAAAAGCTTCGGTAGTCCGTTCCTCGGCGGCTCGGAGTATTTCTTCCTTAAGGGTGTCACCAGCGCGCCCAACACCGACTACGCTTACTGGGTCTCCCAAAACGTGTTTTCGATGTATCAAATGATGTTCGCGATCATCACGCCCGCGCTGATCGTGGGCGCGATCGCAGAGCGCATGAAGTTCACCGCGATCATGCTCTTCGTGGCGATCTGGATGCTCGTGGTTTATTTCCCGCTCGCGCACATGGTCTGGGGCTCCTCCGGCTACATGAACGGCGTCTGGAACGCCGATGCCGCGATCGCCGCGATCGACTTCGCTGGCGGCACCGTGGTGCACATGTCCTCGGGTTGGTCGGCCTTGATCCTCTGCTTGATCCTCGGGCCCCGTCTGGGCTTCGGTAAGGAAAAAATGGCTCCGCACAGCATGGTGTTGTGCATGGTCGGGACGGGCATGCTCTGGGTCGGCTGGTACGGCTTTAACGCCGGCAGTGCGGTCGCCGCCGATGGCGTCGCGGCCAACGCTTTCATGACCACGACCCTCGCCGCGGCCGTTGCGACGTTTGTCTGGGGGGCGATTGAAAAAATCTTCCGCGGCCACGCCTCGATCCTCGGCATGTGCTCCGGCGCCGTGGCTGGCCTCGTGGTCATCACGCCTGCCGCCGGCTTCGTCGATTCGACCGGGGCGGTGATCATCGGCGTGCTCGCCGCGGTCGTGCCCTACATCTTTGTCACCAAGGTCAAAGCCATCTTCGGCTACGATGATGCGCTCGACACCTTCGGCGTGCACGCGGTGGGCGGCACCCTCGGTGCCATCATCACGGGTGTTCTCGCTACGAAAGAAGTGAACGCTAATTTGATCGCCACACCGGCCGTCAAGAACGGCCTCGCTAAGCTCGTCACCGACGGTGGCCTCTGGATCGCTCAAGCCAAAGCCGTAGCGTTCACGCTCGGGCTCTCCGTGGTGGCGACCTTCGTGATCGCCATGCTGGTGAAGGCTCTCATCGGTCTACGCCCCACCGCCGAAGCCGAGTCCCAAGGCCTCGACATCACCGATCACGGCGAAGAAGGTTACATTAACTAAGCATTCAATCCTATCCCTACACTTATGAAATTCATCACCGCTATTATCAAACCGTTCAAATTGGATGAAGTGAAGGAAGCGCTCAGTGCTGTCGGCATCGAGGGCATGACAGTTACCGAGGTCAAAGGCTACGGCCGTCAGAAAGGCCACACCGAGATCTATCGCGGCAGCGAATACACCGTGGATTTTCTGCCTAAAGTTAAAATCGAGATCGCCGTCACCGATGACCTCGCTGGTAAAGCCGTGGAGGCGATTGTGAAATCCGCCAAGACGGGCAAGATCGGCGACGGTAAAGTCTTCGTGATGCCACTCGAGGAAGTCATCCGCATCCGCACCGACGAGCGCGGCGAAGCGGCGGTCTGATTCGAATAAACGCAAAGCAATTCGAGCCGGCTCCTCCCTCGTGGAGAGCCGGCTTTTTTGTGGTCAAAAAATTCCTTTGGCTGAACGTAGTCGTGTGCTTTGCCGGCGAAATTCCACGGTGCGATTTTGTATCGCTCTAAACGGTTGCACCGTGAGGGACACCTACGGTCTTGGGGTTTTTTAAGCAAAAAAACGCCGCCACTCGAGCGAGTGGCGGCGAGAGGGTTTGCGCTTAAGATTTTTTTATAAATCAAACGAGGCTGATAAAATAAACTGTCGCGGATCGACGATGCGATAAGTCGAGGCCCGGCCGTCGAAGAAGGCGCCGGTGGCCTGCAAGCCGCCACCGCTTTCCTGGACGTTCTTCACGTTGAGCTGGAAGTTAGCGCGGATCTTGTCGCGGAACATGCGGGTGCGATAACTCACGAATAAATCGACGTACGTTTCGGCGGGCGAGTAGATCGGCCGATTGGGATCGAGTTGCATGACCTTGTTGGAGGCCAGCGTGAGGTCTTTAGAGGAATCATAGCCGAGGCCGTAAAAACCGATGGAGCCTTTGTCGCTCCAACGCAGCGAGCCGCCAACACTCATGGCTTTGAGGACGGGGTGATCGGAGATGCCCACGAGGTTGTATTTCGTGTTGAACTTGGCCGAGTATTTGCGGACTTGCGGGCGGGGGCGTCCGATCAGGGCGCGGAACACTGCCATCGGGGCATCGACGTTGCTCGCGAAGTTGGTCGCGGCTGAGTTGGTGGAGTTGTAGCCGGCCACGGTGCTGAAGGGGGTGCCGAGGATGTTCCACCAGAGGATGTGGCCGGTGGCGCCCGTGGGGAGTGAGACGGGGCCAGTCGTGTAGGCTGAGGTCACGCCGCCGAGGGTCTGCGTGGTTTGAGTGAAGCGCGGATCTTCAAGGGACTTCCAGATGGGCATACGTGCGGCGATGTAATCGTCGACGGCGGAACCTACTGCGGTGTTGATCGCTTCGGTCTTGGTGACGGAGGAACTAACCGTCCAATTTTTCGTGGGGTTGAAGTTGATTTCGAGTTCATCGCCCTTGGACTGCGCGTCCATGACTGCGGCGTAGGTGTTGTTAGCCACGATGGACTGTAACCCATTATATTGGTCCAAGGGCATCTTGATGGCGGCGGCAATTTGCTCGTTGGTGGCGACGCCGCCGGTGCCGAGGCCGTTGAGCCAAGCGGTGGCTTGGGTGCGCAAGTTCCACGCATCGGTCGCGACAAAGCCTTCGTAGCGCAAGACGCGCTGGGCCATCGTGGTGATGTCGCCGTTGCGCAGGTTGAGTTGCTTGGTATCGAAATGATTGTAGCGGATGGACAGGCGGCCATCGAGCATCGTCATCCATAAACCCATGTCTTTGCTGGTGCCGGTCTGATTGGGGAGAGGTTTGAGGAAGAGGTCGAAAGCTGGGCCCTGCGCGATGAAGTTATCCGATTTATTGTACGTGAGGCTGAGGCTGCTGACAGCTTCGGCGAGGATGCGGGTGACGTCGTTGCCGCTGTTTACGGCGGATTTGAGTAAACGCAGGTCGCGCAGCGGGCGAGCGACGATGGACAGAGACTTCGTCTTGCCCTTGGCCTCGCGCCAGCCGGGTAACCATTTGTTGGACGCAGCGAAGTCGTAGGCGCGGAGGTCGGAGGTCAGCGTGGCGAGGGGTGCATTGTGGTCGTACACGGTGTCTTCGCGCAGGCCGAAGGTGCCGACGAGTTTGCCGTCGAGGAACGTGCTTTGGAGCACGCCGCCCTTGGTTTTTATGACGGTTTGGACGTTGGCGCCGCCGCCGCCGCTATCGGGACTCGGGGTGAAGCCGATCGCTGATGTGTCTTTGATCATCGCGCCCGATGAGGGGCCCCAGACGTAGGGTGCGCTCACGCCTTCGGGGAAGAAGCTCGGGGCGTATTCAATGCCGCCGCCGACGGTGTTGCCGACGTAGTATTGTTCGTTTACGCGCGCGTAGTTGCCGGGAGCGATGCCGTAGCGTGGGTCGGCGATGGATTGCTGCACGCGGTTGCCCAAGGGCGTGTTGAGACCGATGTATTTCTGCTCCCAAGCCAAGTTGGTGCCGAGGGCGGAGTGGCGATAGGTGTACTGGCGATTTTGTTGATCCTTGTATTCGTAATAACCCAAGAGCTGTTGGGTGCCGAGCCACTTGCTGAAGCCTTTGTCTTGAGCGAAATCGATGCGGTAGACGGTCTGGGCCCGCGTGGTGTCCCACAACAGCGGCTTATCGCGCAGGTAGGGTTCGTTGCTGCGTAAGTAGGGCCGGCCGAAGTACGGATTGGGCGTGCCGTCCAAATTCACTTGGTTCACGTCGACTTGGAGCTGACCGACATTGCTGTTCACGCTGGCGGGGCCCATCGGCTGATTTTCCAGGCGTTTGGCGTCTTCGCGCAAGAAGGTGACTTGAGCTGCCAACGTTTGTTTGGGCGTGTAGAGAATGACTTGGTCGAGCTGGGCGAGA
Organism: Opitutia bacterium; assembly: GCA_947449835.1. Classification (GTDB taxonomy): domain Bacteria; phylum Verrucomicrobiota; class Verrucomicrobiia; order Opitutales; family Opitutaceae; genus Tous-C4FEB. Next base: position 79,479 of record CANFSZ010000002.1, on the reverse strand, counting down.
TAGGTGTTCACGTCGTCCCAAGCCTTGCTGTTGCCTGCTAAGTTGATGCTGCGCCAATCGTAGATGGAGCGGTTGTTGATGGGTCTCGCTACGGAATTGTAGAGCGGCTGTTGCGTGGCGGAGTAGGTCTCGGAAGGACCCGTGGTCAAAAGGCCGATACCGGTCGAGGTCGCAGCAAAGGGATCGGTGGTGGCAAACGCGCCCGAAGTATAGCGTGTCATGGCCCAGTAGGGTGTTTGGCCTGGGGCGCCGATTTGGAAGATCGAACGATTTTCGGGTCCCCCCGCGATGAAGTTGGCGGGGGCGGCCGCATAGGGCGTGGTGGAACCGAGGACGTTGCCGTTGCCGTAAACTTGGCCGTTGGCCAAGGTGACCAATCCCGTGACGGGATTCCAACCGGGTTTTCCGGCGGTGAACCAACCCGTGTAATAATCGCGCGGCGTGGTGAAATTGGGCCGGACCGCGGAGTTTTTATAGTTATACCAAGAAGCGGAGACGGTGGTGTTTTTGAAAGGCTGGGCTTTGACCTGAAAGCTGAGGCGCCGCGAGTTTTCGCCGGAGGGTTTGCGGACGAAGCCTGTGTGTTGGTTGGCGTAGCTCGCCCGCACGGAGAGTTTTTGTTTGAGCAAAATCCGGTTCACATCCAGCGAAGCGCGCCAGCCATCGTAACTATCGCCGCGGGTTTCCACGCGGGTGAAATTGCGGGATAAGTTGGCGGTGGCGGGCACTTGATTGACGGTGCCGGAGGCGTTGCCGAGGCCGAAGATATTGGCGTTGGGCCCGCGGCTCAATTCGAGCGAGTCCATCCAGAGAGGATCGACGGGCACGCGTCCGGTGGTCGCGATATTGTTAAAAGCGATGTTGGCGTTACCGATGCCGCGCACGCGGTTGGCGTTGTTCGGATTGAGGCTGACTTGGTCGACGACGGCGCCCGTGCGGTCGGTGTCGAACTGCGAATAGGATCCGGTACCCTCGGTACTCGCCATGTGGTCGAATACATCGTTGATATCGAGCATCGCGAAATCGACCATCTGCTCTTTGGTCATCACCGTGATGGATTGGCCGAGATCTTCGATCTTCGAGTTCATACGCGTGCCCGACATCGAGTTGGCCGAGAAGTAGCCTTTGTTTTCGGAAATCACTTCGAAGGGCGAAAGCGCGATGACTTGATCGCTATTGGCGCTGGGCGCGGTGGCGTTTTCGACGGGGATGTTTGCTTTTTGGCCTGCTGGCATCGCGGCGAGTTCATCGGGGTCGAGCTTGCCGTTTCGATTGGTGTCGTACTTAGCCAACATCGCCGCGGTCGTGGCGGACGGCTGGGCGACTTGAGACCAGACGGTAGCTGCGCTGAGGAGCACCAAACCGGCATGCACTCCGAGGCGGTGAAAAAGTCGACGATTGAGGTAGGTTGTCATGTTCATGAATAGGGATTTTCTCTGTGAGTAAACTAACGAGCCGGGACGATTGAGCCGCCGGTTTTTTGGGGGGTTATGGGTGGTCGATAACTTGATTATCACTGCAGGCGAACGCTACCTGCTAATGCAGTCGTTCCAATCGGACAGTAAGGTTAACGGCGATTCTGTGCAGCTGGTGTTCGTTCAGCGTCCGGCCGGCAACGGGGGCTTTGTGATGATTGCGCTCAATCTGCCGACCTAAGCGGTGGTCGCGATCAAGGCGGTCCGTCCGTGCGGAGCGGACGCGATTTAGAGCCGATGGGCCTGAAAACGCAGGGCGCGTTGATAGGTCGTGATGCCGGGGTCTTCGGATGTATCGACGAGCGCGAGCAACAGCAACTTCGTCGCCTCGGCGTGTTGGCCGAGATCGTGCGCCGTGAGCGCGAGAAAGACGTCGAACTCGCGGTGGTCCGGAAATAAATGTTGGCCGGAGCGAAGGATTTCCGCCGAGCGCGCGAATTCGCCCGTGGCGCGCAGCGTCGAGCCGAGGCCGAGGAGCGCGCCGGCATGGTCGTTGGGCGCAAGACCGAGCGTGAGCGCGCGTTCGTAGTGCGGGATCGCCTCGACGGCGCGGCCGAGCACATCGCTGGTCCACGCGAGTTGGTATGCGATCTCGGCGACGTTGGGGAAACGCGCGTCGAGTTTCTGCAACAACCCGAGCACGTGCTCGACTTGTCCGCCGTGGCGGGCGCCGATGATGGCTTCGAGTTCGGGTTTCCAGGCGGACATAAATAAAAAGCAACGCGGCGGTGAATCCGCGTTGCGAGGGGATTAGCGGCGCAGGATCAGGCGGTCGGCGCGGCGCCGGGAGCGGCGGGTTTCACCGTTTTCACGGCGAGGGCGCGGGTGGCGATCTCGGTCTTGAGGCGCGCGAGATAGTCGGCGAAAGGCATGACGCCTTCGTCGCCTTTCGCGCGGCTGCGGACGCTGATCGAGAGCGTTTCCGCTTCCTTGCCGCCGAGGACGAGCGTGTAGGGAACCTTGTCGATTTCGGCGCGGCGGATCTTGGCGCCGAGCTTGTCGCTTTGTTCGTCGAGTTTGGCGCGGATGCCGGCGGCTTTGAGCTGCGCGAGCAGTTGGGCGCCGTAGTCGTTGACGCGATCGGTGATCGGCACGAGGCGGACTTGCTCGGGCGCGAGCCACACGGGGAAGTCGCCGCCGAAGTGCTCGATGAGCACGCCGCAGAAGCGCTCCATCGAGCCGAAGGGCGCGCGATGGATCATCACGGGGCGATGCGATTGGTTGTCGGCGCCCATGTAGTGGAGGTCGAAACGCACGGGGAGCACGTAATCGACTTGCACGGTGCCGAGCTGCCACTCGCGGCCGATCACGTCTTTGATCACGAAGTCGATCTTCGGGCCGTAGAAGGCGGCCTCGCCGGGTTCCTCGGTGAAGGGCACGCCGAGAGTTTTGGCGGCTTCACGGCAGGCGGCTTCGGCTTTGTCCCATTGCTCGGGATTGCCGGTGAATTTGCTGCTGTCGGGATCGCGGGTGCCGACGCGCACGCGGTAGTCGGACATGCCGAGCGTGGAGAGGACGGTTTTGACGAGGGAGAGACAGCCGAGGACTTCGGCGGCGACTTGATCCTCGGTGCAGAACAGGTGGGCGTCGTCCTGCGTGAAGCCGCGGACGCGCGTCATGCCGTTGAGCTCGCCGGATTGTTCCCAGCGGTAAACGGTGCCGAACTCGGCGAGGCGCACGGGTAGATCGCGGTAACTGTGCGGCTGCGAGGCGAAGATCTTGATGTGATGCGGGCAGTTCATCGGCTTCAGCATGAAGCCGTCGAGGAGCTTATCGGCGTCGAGCACGCGGTTGGCGGCGATCACTTCCTTGCCGGCGCGGCCGTTGATCTCGGCGGCGAATTGGGCGGAGACGCCTTCGAGGCGCGAGGTGAGCTCGGCGCACGTGCAGCCCTCGCTGGCGAGTTTCATAAGCGTGTCGGGCTCGGGGAACGCCGTGAATTGCGACTCTTTGTAGTAAGGGAAATGGCCCGACGTTTTATAAAGCGCGAGTTTGCCGATGTGCGGCGTGAAGACCTGCGAGTAGCCCTGCTTGCGGAGCTCGCCGCCGATGAAGTCCTGCAATTCTTGGCGGATGATGGAGCCGTTGGGCGTCCAGAGGATGAGACCTTGGCCGACGTCTTCGTCGATGTGGAAAAGTTTCAGGTCGCGGCCGAGTTTGCGGTGGTCGCGGGCCTTGGCCTGCTCTTGGCGCTCGAGGTATTGGTCGAGTTCTTCGCGCGTGGGGAAGGCGGTGCCGTAGATGCGCTGGAGCTGTTTGTTTTTCTCGTCGCCGCGATGATAGGCGCCGGCGATGGAGAGAAGTTTGAAGGCTTTTAACTTCGAAGAGTAGCGTACGTGCGTGCCGGCGCAGAGGTCCATGAACTCGCCGTTTTGGTAGAAGGAGATTTTCTCGTCGGCGGGAATGTCGGCGAGGCGGCCGAGTTTGTAGCGTTCTTGGCCGCGAGATTTGATGAGCTCGACGGCTTCTTCGCGGGAGAGTTCCTTGCGGTAAAAGGGCTGGTTCTCGCCGGCGACTTTTTTCATCTCGGCCTCGATTTTGATGAGGTCGTCGGCGGTGAATTTATGGTCGAGGTCGAAGTCGTAGTAGAAGCCGGTCTCGGTGGGCGGGCCGATGTCGAGTTTGGCGTCGGGGAAAAGACGTAGGACGGCGGTCGCGAGGATGTGCGAGGCCGAGTGGCGGAGTTCTTCGAGGGGGGACATGACGTGGGACATGGGCGGAAATTATTTTTTGAGCGGTTCGAGTTTGTAGTCGGTTTTGCTATCGAGCATGGACCAGCCGGCGGCGGCGAGTTCTTGGCGGAGGGCGTCGGCGGCTGCGAAGTCTTTGGCCTGTTTGGCGGCCCAGCGTTTTTCGGCGAGGGCGGTGATGGCGGCGGGGATTTCAACTTTGGGCGTGTGTGGTGCCGTGGGTTTGAGTCCGAGTGCGTAGAGCGCTTTTTCGAAGGCGGTTTTGGAGATGTTGGTCGGGCCGCGTTTCACGATCGTGAAGAGCGCGCCGAGGGCCCCGGGCGTGTTGAGGTCGTCGTGCAGCGCGGCGAAGACGGAATCGCAATCATCGGCGCGGCCGACGTTATCCGGGATCGACTGCCAGAAGGAATGGAGTGTTGTCATCGCGCTCTCGGCCGCGTGCAGCGAATCGAGCATGAAATTGAGCTGCTTGCGCGGATGGCCCATGAGCAGCGCGTAGCGTAGGGCCATCGGTGAAAATCCTTTCGCGACGAGGTCATCGAGCGTGTAAAGATTACCGAGGCTCTTGCTCATCTTCTTGCCGTCCACGAGGAGGTGTTCGCTGTGATACCAGTGGCGGGCAAAGGTCGTGCCGTTGCAGCATTGGCTTTGGGCGATCTCATTTTCGTGGTGCGGGAAAAGGAGGTCCACGCCGCCTGTGTGCAGGTCGATGGTCTCGCCGAGGAGTGCTTTGCTCATGGCGCTGCACTCGATGTGCCAGCCGGGTCGGCCGCGGCCCCAAGGACTATCCCAAGCGTTGGCGCCGTCGTCGGGTTTGTGAGCTTTCCAGAGAGCGAAGTCGCTGACGTCTTCCTTTTCGTCGGCATCGGCGGCTGTGACTTTGCCGGCGAGGGCGGAGCCGACCTGGAGCTCGCGTTCTTTTACGCGGGAGAGGCGGCCGTAGTCTTCGAAGGAAGAGACTTTGAAATACACCGAGCCGTCGGCTGCGCGGTAGGCGTTACCTTTGCGCATGAGCACGTCGATCATGTCGACTTGCTCGCGGATGTAGCCGGTGGCGGTGGGTTCGACGTGGGGTGGGAGGCAGTTCAGCGCGGCACAATCCGCGTGAAATTTGACGGTCCATTGCTGGGTGACGTCGGCCAAGGGGCGACTTTCTTCGCGGGCACGGCGAATGGTTTTGTCGTCAACATCGGTGAGGTTGCGGACGTGTTTTACTTTATCGGGGCCGAACTCGAGCTCGAGGAGCCGGCGTATCACGTCGTTGACGACGAAAGTGCGGAAGTTGCCGATGTGCGCCGGGGCGTAAACCGTGGGGCCGCAATTGTAGAAGCGGATGACGCCGTCGGGCTGCGACGGAGTGATCGGTTTGAGGCGGCGCTCGAGAGAATCGTAAAGCTGGATGGCCATGAACAGAGAATGAGAAAAGGGGATTAACAGGGATTCCGCGAGTGCGGAACGTTCTTTTTATCGGCCGGGGGCCGACGGGTGTTTCTGCCTATCGGCGCGCGCGGGCGCCGGCGGTTGCGGTCAACAACCGCAGCCGGTAGTTCGCGCCGCGGAGGCGCGGTGCGGGGTGATGTAAAAAGGGATGGCGAGCCGGCGCATGGAGTGCTTTGCTGGCAGAAACACGAATATGGCCGATCACTTCAAGCTCGATCTCACCCAACGTCCGCGGCGGCTGCGTCGCACCGCCAGCTTGCGGAGCATGGTAGAGGAGACGGTTTTGCGGCCGCAGGATTTTATCGCGCCGCTGTTTGTCGTGGACGGCAAGGGTGCGCCGGAGCCGATCCGCTCGATGCCGGGCGTGATGCGTTTCAACATCATCGATCTCGTGAAAGAATGTCGGGCGCTGGCGAAACTCGGCGTGCCGGCGGTGGCGCTCTTCCCGAAACTTGACGCCAAATTTAAAGACGAAGTCGGCCGCGCCGCGCTGCATGAAGACGCGCTGATTTTACGCGCGGTGCGGGCGGTGAAAAAAGCCGTGCCCCAAATGACCGTGATCACCGACATCGCGCTCGATCCTTACACGACGCACGGGCACGACGGCGTGTTGTCCGCGGATGGCTTGGACGTGGCTAACGATCACACTGTGGCGATTCTCTGCCAGATGGCGGTGCTGCATGCGCGGGCGGGCGTCGATCTCGTGGCGCCGAGCGATATGATGGACGGGCGCATCGGCGAAATCCGGCGCGCGCTGGATGCGGCGGGTTTCACTGGGACGGGGATTTTGGCTTATGCGGTGAAATTCAACTCGGCTTATTACGGGCCGTTTCGCGATGCCGTGGGCAGCGCGAAGGCGGCCGGCACAAAGTTGCTCAACAAGGCGACGTACCAGCTCAATCCGGCGAATCGGCGCGAGGCGCTCGTGGAGTTGCGCTTGGACGAAGCCGAAGGCGCAGACATCGTGATGGTGAAACCGGCGGGGCTTTATCTCGATATCATTCGCGAAGTGCGCGATGCGACGCACAAGCCCGTCGCCGCTTATCAAATCTCTGGCGAATACGCGCAGATTCACGCGGCGGCGCAGTTGGGCTGGCTCGATCTCGCGCGGTGTCGTCATGAATCGCTGTTGGCGATCAAGCGCGCTGGGGCGGACCTGATTCTGACTTATTTTGCCAAAGACATGGCGCTGGCTTTGCGTTAAAAAATACTCCAATCGTTTGTCTCATGAGTCCTTCTCCCGTTCAACCTCCTCGCAGTGTCGGTCAATGGATTGTGACCGTAGTCTTCGGGCTGCTGAGTGTGGCGTTTCTATTTCGCATGGTGCAGTTCGGCTACAAGTGGCTGGCGCGCGTGGTCGAGGGCGACACGAATTTCAAGGCGATGACGATCTGGGCGCTGGTTTACGTGATCGTGTGTGCGGCGATCGCGGCCGTGGCGTATTATATGCCGCGCGAGACGGAAGCGGACGAAACCGAGCAAGACGCCGAGCGCGGCGCTTGAGCGATTCGCCGAGTGGTGTTGGGGCCCGAGCATAAAAAAGCGGCGGTCTTGGGGACCGCCGCGTGAAGCTGGGTTAACTTATTTTTTCTTGGCGCTGCGCGCGGATTTTTTGGGCGCAGGCTTTTCGTCGTCGTCGTCGGACTTCGATTTTTTGCTGCCGCTGTCCTCGTCGTCGTCGGAGTCTTCGTCGTCGTCGCCTTTTTTCTTTTTTTCGCCGTCGTCGTCGTCGGAGTCTTCGTCGTCGTCCCACTTGAGGGATTCGTCGTTTTTGAGTTTTTCTTCTTCGTCGGCGTCGATCTCGGGGAGGTCGGCATCGTCGGCTTCGTCTTCGGCGTCTTTGGCGGGAGCTTCGTCGTCGGCATCGTAGCCGGCGGGCATGAAGTCGAGGATGGCGGTGAGTTCTTCGAAGGTGTGGATGGCTTTGCCTTCGATGAACTGGGTGTTTTGTTCTTCGCGGATCTCGTCTTCGACTTCGTCGACGGAGAGTTTGGATTCGAATTTAAAGAGGTCGTTGAGCATCTTCACGCGGCAGCGGGTGAGATGGTCGAGTAGGTCGGCGTAGGGGCCGTTTTCTTCGTCGAGGGTGTCGGCGAGGGCGAAGAGTTTGTCGTCGGATTCGACGATGGATTCTTTGACGCGCTTGAGGCGGACTTTGCCGCTACCGAGATCTTTCTCGATGCGGAAGGGAATGAAGGCGGCGTCGAACATCTCTTGATCGAAACCGTAGTCGCGCAGGGGCTCGACGAGTTCGATGAGATGGGTGACTTGGCGGGGATCGATGATGCTGAGGCCGTCGACGTCCCAGCGCACGGGGTCGCTGGTCTCGTTGACCCACCAATTATGATCGTCGCCTAGACGCACGTTACACCAGCTGAGAGTAGAAGTTGCTTTAGCCATGAGAGCGGAAATTTTTCGCAGCGTGCGAGCGGTGTTTCAAAAAACAAGCACAAAACGGCAAGAAATGTTCGGGCGCGGGCCAGAGATTTTTTCTGTGCAAAATACGGAGGGCGACGAGGTTCGGCGCGGGTTCTTGCGTTTTGCGAGCGGGTTTGCAGCGTCGCGAGGCATGTTCTCGGTTTACGAAAAAATGATTCGTCCGGTGTTGTTTCGCCAAGATTCGGAGCGGGCCCACGAGCTCGGCGTGGATGCGTTGGCCCTGCTCGGGCAAGTCGCGCCCTTGCGGGCTTGGCTGGAACGGCATTCGCGGCTGGATGCCGGGCGGTACGCGCCGGTGCGGGTGCTGGGCTTGGAGTTTCCCAATCGGGTGGGACTCGCGGCGGGATTTGATAAAAATGCGCGGGCTTGGCCGGCGGCGGCCGCGCTGGGCTTCGGTCATGTGGAAATCGGCACCGTGACGGCGTTGGCGCAGGACGGAAATCCGAAGCCGCGGATGTTTCGTTATCCGGCAGAGGAAGCGGTGATCAACCGCATGGGTTTTAATAACCAAGGCGCGGCGGCGGTCGCGGCGCGCTTGGCGACGCAACCGGGTCGCGGCGCGCGCAAGATCCCGCTGGGCGTAAATCTCGGCAAATCGAAGGTCGCTGATATCGATCGGGCGACCGAGGATTATCTGGCGAGTTTTGCGCGGCTGGCTGATTTCGCGGATTACTTGGTGTTGAATGTTTCTAGTCCCAACACGCCCGGTCTGCGGCAATTGCAGGATGAGTCGCGGCTGCGGGAGTTGCTCGGTGCGATCACCGGGGCGAATCGAGCGCGCGCCGTGCGGGTGCCGGTGTTGTTGAAAATCGCGCCGGATCTGACGTGGCCGCAGATCGACGCGGTGCTGGCGGTGATCGCGGAATTCGGGCTGGATGGCGTGATCGCGACGAACACGACCTTGGCGCGTCCGGGTTTTTTCTCGGCGGTGAATGAGGCGGGCGGCTTGAGCGGGGCGCCGGTGCGGCGCCGCTCGACGGAGATCGTTGCTTATATCGCGCGGGCGACGGCGGGAAAGTTGCCGATCATCGGCGTGGGCGGAATCACCGATGTGATCGGCGCCGCCGAGAAACTCGATGCCGGCGCGGCATTGGTGCAAGTTTACACCGGCATGATTTACCGCGGGCCGTTTTTTGCAGCGGAGTTGGCGCGGGGCTTGGCGTCGCGTGATGCGCGCTGAGCGTCGGGCGGGCGCGGGGAGATTTTAAATCGACCAACTTTCGCCTTTGCCCTCGGGGGTGGCGGCGGTGCTGGCTTCATGTTTGCGGCGGGGGCGCACGAGGAGGTTGTCGCCTTTTTGTTGGACAATGCTGTGGGCGGGGACGGATTGCAGCAACCAGACGTTGCCGCCGACGATCGTGTGCGCGCCGATGCGCGTGTCGCCGCCGAGGATGGTGGCGTGGGCGTAAATGGTGACGTGGTCCTCGATGTCGGGGTGGCGTTTCACGCCTTTGATCGGGTGGCCGTCGTTATCCACTTCGAAAGATTTGGCGCCGAGGGTGACGCCTTGATAGATTTTGACGTGATTGCCGATGGTGCACGATTCGCCGATGACGACGCCGGTGGCGTGATCGATGAAAAAATGAGTGCCGATGCGAGAGCCGGGGTGGATATCGGTGCCGGTGCGCTCGTGGGCGTACTCGGTGAGCATGCGGGGCAGGAGCGGGACCCCGAGTTCGTAGAGCACGTGGGCGAAACGTTGGATCGAGATCACCAGCACGCATGGGTAGGCGAGGATGATTTCCTCGACGCTGCGCGCGGCGGGATCGCCTTGGTAGGCGGCGGTCACGTCGGTCTGAATGATGCGGCGCAACTCCGGTAAACTCTCGAGCGCTTCGGCCGCGAGAGTGGCAGCGCGCGCGGCCGGTTCGGGTTGGCGGGCGAAGCGCAGGCATTTTTCGAGTTCGGCGGTGAGGCGTTGTTCGAGACTGGAGAGGAGCCGGTGGACGTGGGCGGAGACCGCGCTTTTCTCCAGCGCGGTCGCTTCGAAATAGCCCGGAAAAAGCAGGTGCATGTAATCGCGGGCAAGCGTGTTGACCGATTCTTGCGCAGGTAAATTTACGCCATCGAAGTGGTTGATGCCCCCATCGGTTTCATAGGAGGCGAGTAGGGCGGCGTGGACGGCATCGAGAGACATGGCAGCAGTGCGGCAAGGTTCGGCGACGTGAGAGGAGGGTCAAAGCCAATTTGGGTCTTTTTGCTTTCGGGGCTTTACAAGGTGCGGGGGATTTCACTTATTCCGCCTTCCTCTGTTTATTTTTGCTCGGGTGGTGGAATTGGTAGACACACACGTTTGAGGGGCGTGTGCCGTAAGGCGTGCAGGTTCGAGTCCTGTCCCGAGCACCATTTTTAGATAAAGGGTCGAAAGCGGTGATGCCGCATTCCCCTGCGGAAACCGCTTGCCTCTGTCTGAGGCGTGTTTGGACTCTGGACCGCGTAGGCTCTCGCCTGCGCACACCAAGCCAACCTTCGCGGACTCAACGCCCGCTTTACCGACAACATGGACGACAACGCGCCCCAGGAGAAATCTCCGCCAGCCGATCTCAACAAACTCGATCTGAGCCAATTGAGCGGCTTCAGCTTCGGCACCTCATGGGTGCAGGACAAATCTACGCCCAACGAGCGGCGCAGCCGCGAAGGCGGCGAAGATCGTCCGCGGCGTGACAGCGGCGGCGGTGCGCCTGAGCGTCGCGACCGGCGCGCGTTTAATCGTCCCGCGGGTGGCCCCGGCCCTGGCGCGCCCAGCGGTCCCGGCGGCTCGGCGCCAGAGCGTCGTGAGTTTTCCGGTGAACGTCCTGCTAATCCCCGGGAAGGCCAAGGTGAGTTTCGTGGTGGCCCGCGCCGTGAAGGTCCCGGCGGTCCCCGCCGTGATGGCCCTGGTGGCGGCGAACGCGGTGGTCGTTTCGGCGGCCGCGGCGAGCCCGTGGATCGCGGTCCATACGACAGCCCGTATTTCACCGCTACGTTTTACCCCGAAGACACCAGCTTCAGCACGCTCGTCCAGACCATCCGTAAATCGTGCCGCACCATCGAACTCTTCGAAGTGGCGCGCACCGTGGTGGCGAAGACGGATCGCTTTGTCGTCGTGCTCGCGCGCAAACCTGCTCCCGACGCTGCGGCGCAGGCGGGTTTTGTGATTTCTGTGCCGGACGGGTTGCCCTTTGAAAACGAAGAGGCCGCGCTGTCCCATGTGTTGACCAAGCACCTCGGCACGTTCTTCGACACGGCCGACGTCGTGATCGATCCGCCCAAGGGCAACTTCCAAGTCGTCAACCGCTGCGGCGTGACGGGCGAATTGCTCGGGCCGCCCAACTACCATCTCTACAACCAACTCGTGCAGCAGCACTACGCGGCGAAAGTCGACCGCATGCCGTTCGAGGCGTTCAAGGCCCGGATCGAAACCGTGCGCGAGCCCGAAGCCATACAAGCTTGGCTCGAAAAAATGAAGAAGGCCACGCGCTACACGTGGAAACAACCCGCCGCTAAACCCGCCAAGTCCGCCAAAACGGCTGAGGCGGTGGTCGCCGCGGCGACCGAGACAGCTACGAGCGACGTTCCTGCGCCGGAAGCCGCAGCGCCCGAAGCCTCCGCGGCCGAAGCTGCGCCGACGCCAGCACCTACGCCCGAAAGCGCGCCTGTGGCCGAAGCCGCGCCCGCTCCGGCGGCGGTGGCGTTTGATTCGTTCGACGAAGCCAAGGCTTACTTGCTCGCCACCGCGCGCGACAAAGTCATCCGCTCCGTCGAGCAAGCGCGTTTGCACGGCAAAAATCTCGAGCTCTTGCCCCCCGGCGAGATTCGCTACGCCGTCGAAGGCTCGCTCGAGCGTCAACGTCGTTTCCCTCTTGATACCGCCAACGCGCTGCGGGGTCGTCTGCGCCGCGAACATTTCACGATCTTCAAAAAAGGTTCAAAGGGCGTCAGCTACGTGTGCGCCGTGAAACGGAAATTCCGCGTTCCGGGCCAGACGTTCTCCGACAGCATCGGCGCCCTCATCGCGTTCATCGAGGCGAACCCGATGGTCAAAGCCGGCGAACTCGGTCGCAAATTCCTCAACATCGCGCCCCCGCCGCCCGCTGCGCCGGTGGCGGCAGGCGAGACCGCGCCCGCGCCCGTCGAGCACGCGCTCACCGTCGAGCAACGGGATAAACTCGCCCGCTTGCAGAGCGATTTGCCGTGGCTCGTGCGCGAAGGTTACGTCACCGAGTTCATCGACGGCACGCTCTACGCGCCGCCCGCGATGGTCGAGGCCCGCAAACGCGAGGTCGAGGCCGCCGAACACGATCCGGAAAACTTCCCCGAAGCGCCGGCCGCGTCCGCTCAAACTGCGCCCGTCGCAGCTAAGCCGAGCGCGGAGACGGTCGTATCTGCGCCAGCGGTTGAAGCTGCGCCGGTCGCGGAAACCGCGTCCGTGGCGGAAGAACCAAAATCGGAGCCACCCGCGGCCCCGACGGCGTGATAAAGTTGAGTGGCGCGCTTTGAGGCGCCGCTCCGTTTTTTCAGCCCGCGTCGTGATGACGCGGGCTTTTTATTTTTAACGCAGGCGGATGGTGTGGTGCTCGTCGGCGTTGATACCGAGGTCGAGGTGGAGCGTGTTGGCGGGAATCCAAGCCGCGATTTTTTCCGGCCACTCGACGGCGAGGCACCATGGCGGATTCAGAAAATCTTCCAGGAGCAGGGCTTCGATCTGCGCGGCGGTTTCGAGGCGGTAAGCGTCGAGGTGGACGAGTGTGCGTGTTGGGCCGCGGTGCACGGTGTAAATGTTGAACGTCGGACTTGTGACGTTTTCGGTGACGCCGAAGCCGCGCGCCAGACCTTGGACGAAAGTGGTTTTACCGACGCCGAGATCACCGTGCAGCGCGAGCGTGCAGGTTTCCGCGAGCGCAGCGGCGAACTCGGCGGCGATGGCTTGCGATGCTTCGGCGCTGGCGGTGGTGACGCCGGCGCGGAGTTTAGCAAAGATGTTCATAGCCGGAAAAAACGTCGAGACGGAGGGCGCTCGGCGGTAACGCACCGCTTCGGGCAAAATAGCCGATGCGCGTGAGGCGCGTGCGTGGAAAGGCGCGGCGCCAAGCGGCGGCGAAGGCGGTTGCGTCGGCGCGGGCCGCGAGCGCGAAGACGAGTTCGTAGTCCTCGCCGTCGGTGAGGGCGGCGCGGAGATCGGCGCCGCGGCGGAGCGGCAACGTGGCGGCGTCGAGCGCGGGGGCGGCGGCGCTGGGCGTGAGGGCGTGTAGGTCTTTGGCGAGGCCGTCGCTGACGTCCATCATGGCGCGCACCGCGGGTTGACGCGCGAGCCAGGCGCCCTCGGCGAGACGCGGCGAAAATCTGAAATGATGTCCGGACGGCAGGCTGCGACCGAGGTTGCCCGTGACGTAGAGCGCGTCACCGCGACGGGCGCCGGTGCGCGTGACGACGCGTGGCCCGGTCGCACGGCCGAGCAGCGTGAGGCTGGCGGCGAGGACGCCATCGGCTTGGGCGATGTCACCTCCGACAATGGGCACGCCATAGCGTCGGGCGCAGGTGGCGAGGCCGCGATAAAAAGCTTCGAGCCAGGCGAGGCGGGTGCGTGGGTCGAGGGTGAGCGCGAGGACGGCGGCGGTGGGGCGGCCGCCCATGGCGGCGAGGTCGCTCAGGTTGCGTTTGAGGAGTTTGGCGCCAACGGCACGGGGCGGAATTGAGGCGTCGAAGTGACGGCCGTAGATCACGGGATCGACGGTGATGAGTTGCGGACCGCCTGCGGCGGGGAGCACGGCGCAGTCGTCGCCGATCCCAAAGGGTGCGCGGGGCGAGGCGTCGCCCAGCCAACGTCGGATGGCGACGATGAGTTTTTCTTCGCCGAGCGCGGCGACAGAATCGGAGGTTTTCCGAGCGAACGGAGAGCTGGAGGATTTTTTAGCCACAACCGGCGTGAAAGAAATCGGCGAGGTCGGCGGACGATATCATGCGGTCACGCCGGAGAAGATGAGGACGATGGTGTTTAAGTTGAAGAGTCCGTGCGCGACGATCGTGGTGGCGATGCGGCCTGTGCGCGCGTAGGCGAGGGAGAAGACGACGCCGAGGGCGACGAGCGGGGCGAAGCTGGCGAGGTTGGCGTGGAGGGCGCCGAAGAGAACGGACGGAATCAGCAGCGCGGCCCAACGCGGGAGGCGCGTGCGCACGTAGCGAAAAATGCCGGCCCGAAAAAGTAGTTCTTCCGTGATGGGCGCGATCACGATCGCCAACAAAATCATGAACGCGAGCAGGCCGGGCGATTTGGCGTCGGTGAACATGGCGATGAGATCCTGTTTTTCGGCGGGGATACCACAAAGCTGGAGCAGAAACTGCCACACGGCGCTGACGACCGTGAGAACCGGCAGCGAAACCAGAAACGTGGCCAGGCCGCTGAGCGCCGGGTGGAGCGTCACCGGCGCATCGGGCGTGAGGACGCGCCGCTGCAAGATGAGGCGGAAAAAAGCGATGCCGCCCAACATGCCGAATTGAAAACCGCCGCCGATGAAAATGAGACGTTGGGTTGCGCTCAAATTGGCGTGTTTGAGGAGCTGCGTGAGGCCGACTTGGCAGATGAGGCCGCCGATGATCACGCACCAAAGAAAGAGGAGGAAATCGGTGAGGGAAATTTCCCATGTCCCAAGAAGCGGCGCGGGGCGCTCGGCGCGGGCGGCGGGGCTGAGGATAAGTCGCCAGAGTAGCCACGCCCCGCTGAGGAGCAGCGAAAGTTCTAGGCCGACGGCGATCTGGGCGGAGAGGGCGGGCATGTGCGCGTGATTGCGCAGGAAAATGGGCGAGCGAGCAAGCTCTCGGGCCTACCCGATTGAGCGCGGTTGGGGCGACAGCGCGGTCCCGGCGGGTGATTTCGGGCGCGAAACGTTAGAGGATTTTCCCCTGAGCGAAGACGATTTTCCCGGCGACGAAGGTGGTCTTGACGCGGCCGGTGAGCGTGGCGCCGTGCCAAGGAGAATTGCTGGATTTACTGAAGCCGGCTTTGGCGTCGTAGGCCCAATCTTCGTTGGGATTGAAAAGGCAGAGGTCGGCGGCGGCGCCTGCGGCGAGCGTGCCCGCGGGGAGCCCGAGGAGCTGCGCGGGGCGGCGCGTCAGGAGGTCGATGACGAAGGGCAGCTTGAATTTTTCCTGGCGGACGAGAATGGCGAGCGTGACGGGGAGCGCGGTTTCGAGACCGAGGATGCCGTTGGGCGCGAAGTCGAATTCTTTGTCTTTCTCGTAGTCGGTGTGCGGGGCGTGGTCGGTGGCGATGATGTCGATCGTGCCGTCGCGTAGGCCGGCGATGATGGCGCGGCGGTCTTCCTCGGTGCGCAGCGGCGGGTTCATCTTGAAATGCGTGTCGTAGGTCGCGAGGGATTCGTCGGTGAGGGCGATGTGGTGCGGCGTGGCTTCGGCGGTGATTTTGACACCGCGGGCCTTGGCGCGTCGGATGATGTCGACGGAGTGGCGCGAGGAAATGTGTTGGAGGTGGATGTGCGCGCCGGTGTGTTCGGAGAGGATGGCGTTGCGGGCGACGATGAGGTCCTCAGCGGCGTTGGGCCAACCGCGCAGGCCGAGGCGCGTGGACATGACCCCTTCGTTCATGACGGCGCCGACGGTCATGGAATGATCCTGGCAGTGATCCATGATCGGCAGGTCGAACATCTTGGCGTACTCGCAGGCGCGGCGCATGAGTTCGTTGGATTGGACGCAATCGCCGTCGTCGGTGATGGCGACGACGCCGGCGCGTTTGAGGGAGCCGATGGGAGCGAGGGCGGCGCCTTTCATGCCGACGGTGATACAGCCGGTGGGGAGGACGCGGACCACGGCATCTCGGCGAACGGAGTCGTTGATGAGTTGGATGGTGCCGGCGTTGTCGGCGACAGGGGCGGTGTTGGGCATGCACACGACCGTGGTGAAACCACCGGCGGCGGCGGCGCGGGAGCCGGTGGCGATGGTTTCTTTGTGCGTCTGGCCGGGTTCGCGGAAATGAACGTGGACGTCGATCAGGCCGGGGCAGGCGACGAGGCCGGTGGCGTCGATTTTTTTGGCGCGTTTTTTGGCGGCGGCGGAAAGGGTGGCGACGAATTTACCGTCGGAAATATAGAGGTCACCGAGGGCGTCGCGTTTGGCGGCGGGGTCGATGATGCGGGCGTTTTGAATCCAGTAAGTGGACATGGCGGCGGGCGGGTGCGGCGTGAAAAGGGCGGACGGTTTAGGCGGAGGCGGGTATCACGGATTCGGGTTGGCCACCGGAGCAGAGGAAAAGGACAGCCATGCGGACAGCGATGCCGTTGGTGACTTGTTCGAGGATCACGCTGCGATCGCCGTCGGCGAGTTCGCTGTCGATCTCGACGCCGCGGTTGATGGGGCCGGGGTGCATGATGATGGCTTTCGGATTGAGCCAGCTGGCGCGGGTTTTGTTGAGGCCAAACATGCTCGTGTATTCGCCGAGCGAAGGGAAGTGGCCGCTGGATTGGCGCTCGTGCTGGATGCGCAGGAGCATAACGACCTCAGCATCAGCGAGGGCGCTGCGGAGATCGTGCGAAACTTTCACGCCGAGATCGGTGAACCAGTGCGGGACGAGCGTGGATGGGCCGACGAGCGTGACGGCGGCGCCGAGTTTGGTGAGAGCGTGGATGTTGGAGCGAGCGACGCGGCTGAAGAGAATGTCGCCGAGGATGACGACCTTGCGGCCCTTTAAGGAGCCGAGGTGTTCGAGCATCGTGAACGTGTCGAGGAGCCCCTGCGTGGGATGCTCATGGGCGCCGTCGCCGGCGTTGATGACGGGGATGTCGAGGAACTTGGAGAGGTACAGTGGCGAGCCGGCGGCGGCGTGGCGTAAAATGATCATGTCGGCGCCGAGCGCGCGGATGTTTTCGGCGGTGTCGCGGAGGGTTTCGCCTTTAGTGGTGCTGGAGCTGGCGCCGTCGAGGGAGATGACGTCGGCGCTCAGGCGTTTCGCGGCCATGTCGAAGGCCATGCGCGTACGCGTGCTCGGCTCGAGGAAGAGATTCACGATGGTCTTGCCGCGCAGGGCGGGGACTTTTTTCACGCTGCGGCCTAGGATTTTTTTGAAGGCCGTAGCGGTGGCGTGGATCTGGCCGATTTCGGCGAGGGAAAGTTCCTCGATCGTGAGGAGGTGGCGGCGGGTCCAGGGCATGGGAGGAAAATTATAGGAAAGAAAATCAGTTCACCGCGACGGCGGGGCGGACGGTGATGCGGTCGCGCTTCGGGGTGGTTTCGTCGAGGAGGACGACGACTTTTTCGGCCGCGGTGGTGGTGAGGTGGAGCCCGACGTAATCGGCGGCGACGGGCATGAGGTGGTGGCCGCGATCGACGAGGACGGCGAGTTCGACTTTGGCGGGGCGGCCGTGATCGAAGAGCTCGTCGAGTGCGGCTTTGACCGTGCGACCGGAGAAGAGGACGTCGTCGACGAGAATGACGCGGGCGCCGTTGACGTCGGCGGGCAGAACGGTGGGCGTAAATTCTTTCGGGATGGGATTGCGGCCGATGTCGTCGCGGTGAAACGAGATGTCGATGGAGCCGGATTTGGCGGCGAGCCGCGGGCTGAGCTGGGCGAGGCGGGCGGTGATGCGAAGGGCGAGAGGGATGCCGCCGTTGGCGATGCCGAGAAGGATCAGGCGATCGCCGGCGCGATGGCGTTCGGCGATGGACGCAGCGATTTGGTGAATGGCGGCGTGAATATCATCGGCGCCGATGGTTTTGGGCGTAGCCACGTTACGATTGAGGCGGCGCGGGCAAAGCCGGTAAAGCCCGAAAGCGGAGCGAGCGGAGTGATTCGCAGAAGTTACGGGACTTCGTAAATCTCAATGATGGCTTGGCCGGTGGTGGCGTTGGCGCCGGAGACTTGGACGGTGTAGCCGCCGGGGGCGAGCGTCACGAGGAGCGCGGCGTCTTTGCTGCTGGCGGTGAGACCGAAGGCGCCGACGGTGGAGAACGTCGACGTGAGCGCGGACGACCACGTGTCGTTCTCGGCGATTTTTTCCGAGGAGGAATTAAAAAGTACGAGTTGAGGATCGGCGAGGGTGTTGCTCACGCCGAAGCGAGTGAGGCCCGGGCCGACGGCGCGGATGAGAACGGTTTTGGTGCCCGAGCCCGTGAGGGTGAAGCCGGCGATGAGGATGTTGGCGCCGGTGCCGACTTGGTTGCGGGCGGAGAGGTTGGTGAGGCGGGTGGTGTTGCCGGTGCCGGCGTCGTAGGCTTCGACGATGACCGTGCCGGCGGTGGGGCCGGAGACTTGTACGGTGCGGCCGCCTTCGATGTTGGCGACGAGGGCCGCGTCGAGGCTGGTGGTGGCGAGAAACGGGAAGGCGCCTTGCGCGGCGTTGGCCGCGAGGACGACGGAGTCGCCGCCCCAGTTGTCGTTGGTGGCGGTGTTGGTGGCGCCGTTGTAGAGGGCGAGTTTCGGGTCGGGCATCGGGTTGGGGACGCCGAAGGTGCTAAGGGATGGCCCGGCGGCGCGGAGGAGGAGGTCTTTTTTCCCGCCCGTCATGGTGAGGCCGACGATGAGGATCTGGTCGGCGGCGAGGGCGGTGCGAACGGAGACATTGCTGAGGCGGCTGGTGAGGCCGGTAGGGGCGGCGTTGACGGTGAGGAGCGCGCCGGCGCTGCTGAGGCTGCCTTGGGGGCCGGTGATGCGGACGGTGTAGCTGCCGGCTTGGGCGCTAGTGACGGCGGGTAAATCGAGGGTGGCGTTGGTAGCGCCGGTGAGGGCGACCCCGGCTTTGAACCATTGGTAGGCGAGTGGGCCGGTGCCGGTGGCGGTGACGCTGAAACTGGCCGAGGTACCCGCCGTGGCGACGACGGGGCTGGGTTCGGCGGTGATGGCGAGGGATTCGGTGACGGCGCGGCCGAGGCGGCGGGCGTTGGCGCGGTATTGAGGCCAGGGGCCGCCGGCGGCGGAGACGCCGAGGTTGATGGCGTAGAGTTTGTGGTCGTTGCTGCCGACATAGAGCGTGGTGCCGGCGATGGCGGGGGAGGAGCGGATGAATTCAGCGGTGGCCCACGTGCGTTTGAGGGAGCCATCGGGGTTGATGGCGTAGAGTTTTTTATCGTAGCAACCGATGTAGATGACGCCGTTGGCGTCGATGGCGGGGGAGCTCGCGCGGACTTCGTCGCCGAGCGGAGCGGTCCAACGGAGGGCGCCGGTGGCGGTGGAGAGGGCGTAGAGTTTTTTGTCGTAGCCGCCGTAGTAGAGCGTGGCGCCGTCGGCGCTCAGGGCCGGCGAAGACGAACAGTTACCGCCCGAGGCGAAGCGCCAGCGCTGGGTGCCGTTGGCCGTGACGGAGTAGATGGCACCGGTGAGGGTGGTGAAATAGAGGTTGCCGGTGGCGTCGATGGCGGGCGGGGAATAGATGCCGCCGTCGGCGGTGGCGGGGACGAAGGTCCATTTTTTGGAGCCGTCGGGGTTGAGGGCGTAGAGGCTGTTGTCGGAGGAGCCGCAATAAATCGTACCGTCGGCGGCGACGCTGGGGCTGCCGTAGTGCGAGCCATCGGGGGCGTTGATGTAGGCGCGCCATTTGCGGGAGCCGTCGGTGGGATTGAGAGCGTAGACGTAGCCGTCGGAGGCTTTGAGGTAGAGGGTGCCATCGGCGGCAAGGGCGATGGAGTTGGAGGCGCCGGGGCGGGTGGCGGGGTCGAGGGATTGGGACCAGAGGAGGGTGCCGTCGGGTTTGAGGGCGTAGACGATGCTGTCGTTGGAACCGACGTAGAGGGTGCCGTCCGCGCCGAGGGCGGCGGAGGCGCTGTCGAGGGTGCCGGTGGTGAGGTAGGCCCATTTTTGGGAACCGTCGGGGTTGAAGGCGTAGAGGATTTTATCGGCGCTACCGGCGTAGACGGTGCCGTCGGGGGCGACGGTGGGTGAAGGCGTCACGCTGTCGGTGGCGGCGGCCTGCCAGAGGGAGTCGTTGAGCGTGAGCGTGAGGGCGCCGGCGCCGGATTTGGCGTCGACGGCGATGCGGTAGGTGACGCCGGCGGTGGCTTCGACGGTGACGAGGGCGGAGGTGTTGGCGGAGTCGGAGCGGTCGCTGTCGTTGGCGGCGACGAGGGTGAGGTTGGAGAGTGTGGAGCCGGTGTAGACGGCGAGGAAGGGGTCGACGTCGTTGCTGTAGACGGCGAACTGGTAGCGGCCGGTGGTGGGGGCGGTCCATTGATACCAGAGAGAAGTGCCGCCGGCGTTGTTGAGGATGCGGGGTTCGCCGGCTTCGCGGGAGGCGCCTTTGTTGGTGGTGACGATAAGGGCGGTGGGGCCGGTGAGGGTGAGGGCGTTGGCGAAGGCGTCGTTGGCGGGGATGGTGGCGATGTCGAGCACGGCAAAGCCGGTGGCGCCGTTTTTGCCTTCGATGGCGATTTGGTAATTCACGCCGGGAAGGGCGGTGAACGTGACGCGGCTGTTGGTGCTGGTACCGCCGGGGGCGTCGTCATTGGCGGCGACGGGGGTAAGCGTGGCGAGGGTCGAGCCGGTGTAGACGGCGAGGACGGTGTCGTAGGTGGTGTCGGCCGTGGTGCTGATGGAGACGGTGCCGCCGACGGTGGTGGACCATTGCCACCAGAGGGAACCGGAGCCATTGGCGAGTCCGGCGGGGAGCGGCTCGTCGGTCTCGCGGGTGGCGCCGGGGTTGGCGGCCCGGGCAGTGATGTTGTCTAAGGTGAGGACGGCGCGGGAGGCGAAGTCGTCGTTGAATGGGCGGTTGTCGGTGGAAGTGAGGGCGCGGGCGAGGTTGAGGCGGCCGTTGGTCTGGGATTTGCCGACGAGAGTGGCGGGACGATCTACGGAGCGGAGGAGACGGTTGATGAGTTGGCGGGGCGAATCGGCGGGGAAGCGGGCTTTGAGGAGGGCGAGAGCGCCGGTGATGTGGGGCGCAGCCATGGAGGTACCGCTGAGCGTGGCGGAGGCGGCGTCGGAGGTGTAACCGAGGGAAAGGATTTCGGAGCCGGGGGCGAAAAGTTCGACGGTCGCGCCGTAGTTGGAATAGGCGGCAGCTTCATCGCGGCGGGCGGAGGCGCCGATGGCGATGACGTTGTCGAGGTTGTAGCTGGCGGGGTAGTGAGGCGAGAGGTCGAGGTTGGTGGTTTCGTTGCCGGCGGCGGCGACGAAGATGAGGCCGGCGTCGCGGGCGCGGCGGATGGCTAGGTACTGGGATTGCGAGAAGTTGCCGGCGGATTCGCCGTACGAGGCATTGATGATGGAGGCACCGTGGGCGATGGCGTAGTCGATGCAGGCGACGGCATCGGAGGTGGAGCCGGTGCCGGCGGAGGTGATGAACTTGAGCGGCATGATCTGGATTTTCCAGGCGACGCCCGTGAGGCCGGCGCCGGCGGTGCCGTTGTTGCCGACAGCGCCGATGATGCCGGCGACGTGGGAGCCGTGGCCTTCGTCGTCGGTGGGATCGCCGCTGGTGATGGTGCCGCGGGCGCTAGTGGCGCGGATGCCGTTGAGGTCGCCGATGGTGGGGGCGGGATTGCGCCAGAGATTAGGAGCAAGGTCGGCGTGGGTGAGGCGGGCGCCAGAATCGATGACGGCGACGATGACGGAAGAGGCGTCGGCGAGCGTGTCCCAAGCAGCGAGAGCGGAAATATCGGCGCCGATGACGCCGTTGGTTTGGCCGGTGTTGGCGAGGGACCACTGGGTGGCGAAGCGGGCGTCGTTGGGGGTGGTGTCGACGTGGAGGAGGTAATCGGGCTCGACGAATTCGTAGCGCCCGGTGGCGCGGAGGCGGGTAATGGCTTCGGTGGTGGTTTCGCCGGCGGCAGGAGCGAGGACGCGAAGGTCGTTGAAACGAGAAAATTTTCGGATGAGACGGCGGCCTTCAAGGTTCTCGGCGGCATCGGCGCCGACGCGATGGAGGGCGCGGGGCAAGGCGAGGAGGGATCCATCAGTGTGGCCTTGGGCGAGTTCTTTGGCGGTGAAACCTTCGGGTGGCGCGGACGGCGTGGTCGTGGCTCGGGCGGCGCCCAGCGGCATAAGAAGCGCGGCGATTAGAAGGCGGAAGAAAGTGGAGCTCACGGCGAGTTGGCGTTGTGGCGGCGAACGGGGCTTTTTTCTAACAAACGTTATCGAAAAAAGCGAACGCGGAGATGCCCGATTTTGAGCTGCGGGCATGAAAAAGCCCCGACTCATGGTCGGGGCTGAAGGTTGAGCGGCGCGCGGTTGAGCGAGTCCGCGAAATTATCCGAGTTACTTCGTTTTCAAGTAGGCGACGACGTCGGCGACTTCTTGCGCACCGAGGCCGAGTTGCTCCGCACTCATCATCAGGGAACGGGTGAGACGTTTGCGGGATTTGATTTTTTCCGCCGGAATCATCTGGGTGCCGCCGCCCATGGTTTGAACGACTGCGGGGTCGCCGGAGGTCAGAGCTAGGCCGTGGATGATCGTGCCGTCTTTGAGCAGGAACTCGGTGCCTTCGTAGCCGTGGGCGATGTCGCTCGAAGGATTAACGATGGAGTTGATGACGACTTCGGTGGTCTGGCGGCTGGCAAAGCCGGTGAGATTGGGCGCGTATTCGGCGCCTTGGTCGCCAATGCGATGGCACATGAGACAACTGGCGGAGAGGCCGGCGCCGCGCGTAGCGTCGCCTTTGAGGAGGGCGAGCTGCGCGACGCTGGGGAGCTTGGTCGGGGGCTGGGGTTCGATGACGCTGGCGGTGATTTTAACTTTCTCCGGATCGTATAGCCCGCGGGATTTAAGTTCGGCGTTGAGGCCATGGGCGGCCCAACGGGAGTCTTTGTAATTGAGCGTCCACCAGAGGGCGGCGGTCTGGACTTTGCCGGTGGCTTTTTGAGCGAGGTCAAGGACGGCAAAGGCGGCGGTCTTCGTCGGTATGTAGCCGAGGGCCGTGGTCGCGGCGAGGCGTTCATCGTCGGACAATGTGTTGGCTGCGGCGCGAGCGGCGAAGGCCGGCGCGGCGTCGGCGGGGGTGAGGCGCCAAACGAGTTGAGCGTAAGCGGGGGTCCATTTGAGCGGATCTTTTTCAGTCTGCGCGGCGGCCATGGCGGCGTAGAGATCGGCTTCTTTTTCGGTGGCGCCGATGCCCCAAGCGGCGAGGTAGGAACGATCGTAGCCGTCGTAACCCCGCGCGAGGGCGAGGAGGATGTCGCGGGCAGCGGCGAACGGCACATCGCGGAGCGACGTGGCGACTTCGCGGCGCACGGCGGCGGAGGCGTCGGTGGCGAGTTTGGCGGCGTGCGCGAGGTAGGGTTGGCCAGCGCGGCGGAGGGCGCGGTAGGCGACGACGCGCGTTTGGGCGTCGGCGGACGCGAGTTGTTTTTCCACGGTGGCGACGCCGGTGGCACCGAGTTGCGCGAGCAGGTAAATGGCGCGGGCGCGGATGAAAGGATTGGCGTCCGCCAGCAGCGCGGTGACCGCAGGCACGGCGGCGGCGCCTTGGGCTTTGAGGCGGATGAAGCCGGAGGCGCGGACGTTAATGGAAGGGTTTTTCAGCGCGGTGATTTGGCCCTCGGTGGTGTTGAGGTCGAACTTCGGGATGACCGATTTGAAGCCCTTAGGCGCGATGCGGTAGATGGCGCCGACTGTCTGGTCGTCGAGATCTTGGTGCCCGCCGACGCGTGGGTCGAACCAATCGGCAACGTAGATCGCGCCATCGGGACCGACGGTGACATCGGAGGGGCGGAAATACGTTTTAATTTCACCGGTGATGGAGTTGGCGCCGCCTTTAAAGTCTACGCCTTCGAACTTTTTTTCGACGTTGGTGGTCACGAAATCAAAACGATCGAGCGCGTAGCCGGCACCTTGGGTTTTGGGAAAGTAGCCGAAGACGGTGTTGCGGCCAGGTTCGCAGCTGAAGAGTGCGCCGCGCCATTTTTCGCCGAACGCGTCGCCTTCGTAGCTGACGATGCCGGTGGGCGAGCCGCCGCCGTAGACGTCGCCGGAGGGGATGGTGAATGGATCATCTTGGCGCCACTCGGCGGTAGGGACGTTTTGGCCGGGGCGTTTGTCGGCGTTCCACGTGCGTTTGCCGTCGCGGGAGGCGAAGCCGAGGTTGCCGTATTCGATGAGGAACGTAGTGCGGCAGGCGGGCGGATCGTCGTTGTCGTTTTGGAAGACGTCGCCGAAGGAGGTGATCGTCTGCTCGTAGCTGTTGCGGTAATTTTGGCCGATGATTTCGACCTTGGTGCCGTCGGGCTGCATGCGAACGGTGAAGCCGCCGACGTAAACGTGGCCGTCGTCGCTCTTCGCGCCGGCGATCTCGGGTGGGCGCCAACCGAAGACGGCGCCAGCGCCGCCGCTGTTGACGGGGTCATAGGGGCTGCCGACGCGGAAGGTCTGGCCAGAGCGGTCGGTGAACATCGCGCCGCAGTTGCCTTGGGAGAAATAAAGCAGGCCATCGGGGCCGAACGTCACGGAATGCAGCGAGTGGTCGTGGTTGCGGCCGTTGAAGCCGGTGAGGAGCACGTCGCGTTTATCGATGGCGGGGTTGAATTTTCCGTCGCGGTCCACGTCGGTGTAGACGATGAGGTCGGGCGCGTTGGAGACGAAGATGCGGTTGTCGATGACGGACATGCCGAGCGGGGCGACGAGCCCGGGCTCTTGGACGAAGGTGTGCGTGGCATCGGCGCGGCCGTCGCCGTTGGTGTCGGTGAGGACGGTGATGCGGTCGCCGAGTTTGTCGCGGCCCTCGTGCTTGCGGTAGTTAACACCCTCGGTGATCCAGATGCGGCCCTGGGCATCGATGTCCATATTGGTGGGGTTGCGCACCATGGGGGTCTTGGCCCATAGAGTTACTTCGAAACCCTCGGGGACATTGAAAAGATTCAGCGGGACGACGTCGGGCAACGGCGCAGAGGGCACCGGGGTCGCGGCGGCGGGCGCCTGCGCGCGGAGAGCGACGTTAGTGAAGGCAAGCGCGGCCAGAAGCACGGCGCTGAGTGTGAAACGCGGGGTGGAGGCGGCGGGGAGACGCATGCCCAACTCAGAGCGAGCCGCGTCGCGGTTGGCAACTCCGCGAAACGATAATATTCAACCCTCTTCGCAGCTCGTTTCGCTCGGGCGCGGGGCGATGCGATGTGGCGTGGCCAGACTAGCGCCGCGGCCGAGGTCGAGCAGGCGGAAGGCTTACTTGGATTTACGGTGGGTTACTTTTTTAATTGGCGGAGGCACGATCATGACAGGACAAGGGGATTTCCGGAGCACTTGGTGCGTCGTGCTACCGACGAGTAGATCGTAGAACGCGGTGTGGCCATGCGAACCCATGACAATGTAATCCGCGTTTTCTTTCTCAGCCTGTTCCAAAATCAAGGGCGCTGGCGCTCCGGTTAGTTGCACGGTTTGAATTGGCAGGTCGGGCTTTTCGATTTTGGCGGCGAGGTGTTTGAGTTGGCGGGCGATCGTTTTTTCGCTCGCGGCTATGATCTCCCCAATGTTTTCGAGCATCGGGCCATAGTCGCTGGTGATGACGGGCGGTTGCGCTACACTCATGATCACGATGCGACCGCCACAGGCTCGGGCTAGGACGCGGGCCGCGTCGATCACGGCGTCGCTCACGCTGGAAAAATCAATCGGGGTAAGGATGGTTTTCATTCGGCTATTATACGCCAGGGCTGCGCGGTCCGCTGCGCAGAAATTGGCCGACGAGCCGCGTCCTTTGGCTGTTCGGAGCTGAGACTGCGTCCGCGGCATCCGCCTAACGGAAAACTAAGCAGCGTCAGGCACGCCGGCCATTAACTGCATCAAAGTCGCTTCGCTGAAGGCGGCGCGCGCGACTTCACCGGCGATGTGGCCGGCGCGAAGCACAATGATGCGCCTACAAAGCCCGATCAATTCGGGTAATTCCGAAGACACTACGAGCAACGCCTTGCCCTCGCAGGCGAGTTCGTCGAGCAGTTGGTAAATCTCGGCTTTGGCGCCGACGTCGACGCCGCGCGTGGGCTCGTCGATCAGGAGTACGTCGCAATCGCGCGCGAGCCATTTGGCGAGTGCGATTTTCTGCTGGTTGCCGCCGCTCAGGCCGGCGGTGAGTGTTTCGAGCGACGGCGTTTTGACGCGCAAGCGTTGGGCGTACTTGGACGCAAGCGCGCTCTCGGCCTTGCGGCGCACAAAACCCAGGCGCGTGAGTAACGGCAACGCGGCGAGCGCGGTGTTTTCGCGGCAATTCAGGCCGAGGATGAGCCCTTGGCGTTTACGGTCTTCTGGCACGAGGCCGAGGCCAGCAGTGAGGGCGTGCTCGATGGAGCCGAGCGGGAGCGTTTGGTCGTCGACCAAAATGTGCCCGCTAACCGCAGGATCGAGGCCGAAGATGGCTTGGACCAATTCGCTGCGACCAGCGCCCACGATGCCGGCGACGCCGACAATTTCGCCGGCTCGGACGTTGAGGTTAATCTCGTTGAACGCTCCAGCGGAGGAAAGGTTTTTAACTTCAAGACGGACTGGACCGAGTTCGCGGGCGAGATGAGCGGGCGCGTGGGCGCGGAGTTCGCGACCGATCATTTGGCTGACGACGCGAGTCGGTTGGGTGGCTGGAATCGGCTCTGTAGCGATGTGGCGACCATCGCGCAGGACGGTGATATGATCGCAAAGGGCGAAGAGTTCTTCCATCCGGTGCGAGACGTAGATGAGCGTCAGGCCGCGGGCTTTCAACGTGCGGATGAGGCGAAAAAGCTCGGCGGTTTCCCCAGCTGATAACGAGCTCGTGGGTTCATCCATGACGATGATCTGCGCGCCGGTGCCGACGGCGGCGGCGATTTGGACGAGTTGTTCGCGGCCGGTGGAAAGCGTGCCTATGAGCGTGTCGGGATCGAGGTCGGCGCCGACCGTGGCGAGCATCGTGCGCGCGCGTGCGCGCAGGGCGGCGCGATCGACAAACCCCGCGCGACGTGGCAGATCACCGAGGCAGAGATTTTCGGCGACCGAGAGATTGGGGCAGAACGCGAGTTCTTGGTGGACCATCGCGACGCCGAGCTCGCGGGCGGCGAGCGGCGAAACGGGCGCGATCACGCGGCCCTCGAGCTGAATCTGGCCGGAATCCGCCGTGTAAACGCCGGCAAGAATTTTCCCGAGCGTGCTCTTGCCGGCGCCGTTTTCACCGATGAGCGCGTGGCACGTGCCGCGCTCAACGGTGAACGAAACATCGTCGAGCGCTAGGACGCCGGGGAAGCGTTTGGTGATTTTTCGAAACTCGAGATAAGCGGACACGGCGCGTCAGCGGCGAATCACTTCGGGAGCCACTTGTCCCAATTTTTGGCGAAGGCCTCGAGGTTGTCCTTTGTGACGGGGATGAGCGCGCTCACGTCTTTGACGGCGACGGGATCTTTTTTGAGCACGATTTTGTTGATGAGATGCTCGACGGATTTGGCGCCCCATTCGTAACACTGTTGAGCGAGGAGAACGGGAACGTGGCCGCTGCGAATGTAGGCGAGTTGGGCGGGCAGGGCGTCAACTGCCACGCATTTCACGGTGCCGGGCTGCCATTTGAGGGCGTTCTCGGTGAAGAGCGGCCAGCCGCCGATCATGGCCCAACCGGTGATGTCGGGGTTGGCTTGCATGACTTGTTCGACTTTGGCGGCGGCGTCTTGCGGGGTCTCTTTGTGGTAATATGTATCACGGATAGTGATACCGGGATATTTCTTGGCGGCCTCGCGGACACCGGCGACGCGCTTTTGGAGGTTGGGGGCGTTTTGATTGCCGGCGAGGATCGCGACGACGCCGCGGCCGTTCATGATTTTGGCGAGTTCGTCCATGGTCTGTTGGCCGCAAGCGATGTCGTCGACGCCGTAGGTGACGAAGCGCTTGGAGGCGGGAGCGTCGGAATCAAACGTGGCGACGGGGACGCCGTTGTTTACGGCGGCGTTGATGGCGTCGGTCAGTTTGTTGGCGTCGGAACAGGCGACCGCGATGCCTTCGGCGCCCGAGAGTACGAGTTGTTCGATGGCCTCAGCTTGTTTTTGAGCGTCTTCTTCGTTGGGGGTGCGCCAATCGATTTTGATGTTGAGGTTAAGTTTGGCGCCGAGGGTTTTGGCGGCGTCTTGTGCGCCGATGCGGGCGGCTTGGAAGACGGGGTTGCCTTGGGATTTGGCGACGAGACCGATCGTGATCGTGCGGGGTTTCTCGGCGGCGTGGGCGGAGGACGCGGCCGTGAAGGCGGCGGCGAAGGCGAGGGCCAGCGCGGAGAACGCGCGGGTGAAAGGGCGGAGTTTTTTCATGAGGGTTTGGGTTAAAAGAAATCAGTGGGCCGTGGCGGTGAGGCGGCGGCGGGCGAGCCAGGTATTGAGGTGATCGAGGACGACGGCCGCGATGACGACCGAGCCGATGATGATCTGGCTGTAGTTTTGGTCGATACCGAGAATCACGATGCCGCTGGAAATCATTTGGATAATCAACGCGCCCAACACCACGCCGAGGGCCGAACCGCGGCCTCCCGTCAGGCTGGCGCCACCGACGACGGCGGCGGCGATGACGTTGAGCTCGTAGCCTTGGCCGTCGCCAGAGGTGGCGGCGCCGTAATAACCCAGCGAGAGCAACGCCGCGATGCCGGCGCAGAGACCGCTGATGAGGTAGACGCCGAGCTTCACGCGCTCGACGCGGATGCCACTGAAACGCGCGGCGAGCTCGTTGCCGCCGACGGCGTACACGCGTCGGCCTGCGGCGAGTCGGGAAAGAAAAATCCAGCCCACGATGAGCACGACAACCATGCTCATCAGCGGTACGAAACTTAGGCCGTCGCCGACCTCGAAGCGGACAAAATCACGGAAAGCGACAGGGAACGCGCCCACAGATTGGCCCTTTGTAATCACGAAAGCGATGCCGCGGAAAATCGCCATGCCGCCGAGTGTGATGATAAACGGATGGACGCCGAGCGTGACGATGAGGCCGCCGGTGAAAAGGCCGCACAGGCAGGCGACGCCGAGGCATGCGCCGGCGCCGAGTAAAATCCCCTGCACGGGCGAGCTCGTGGTGGCCAAGCCTTCGGCGCCGTAGCGGTGCAGCACGAGGGCTCCGACGACTGAGGCTAGGGCGTAAATCGCACCGACGGTCAGGTCGATGCCGCCGGCGATGATGACCACCGCCATGCCGACCGCCATGACCGCGATGAAACTCGTGTCTTTGGCGAGTTGGGCTAGGTTTTGGGCGTTGAGAAATTTATTTTTTTCGACGGTTAGCGGAATGCGTTCGCCGTTGGCGTCGGTGGTAAAAACCCGAGTGCGCATGCCGTCGGCAGCTCGTTCAAAAACCGGCGTGCGAACCTTACCGGCAAAGACGGTGAGTAGCACTCCCAGCGCGAGGATTACGAGCAGCAGGCCACTTTCTTGAAAACGGAAAAAAACGCGGAGGCGGGCGAACATGGTTGGGGTACGAGCGGAATAGGACGAAATATCGGGCGCTAAGGAAACCTTGAATTTCGTCCCTCTTTTATGCGGAGCGCGAGCGATGTCGCTTAGCGCGCCGGTAGGAAGTCGGTAGTCATCGCTTGTTCGACGCTGACTTTATTTTTGGGCAAGACGCCGATCTCTTCGAGTTGCGCGATTTGGGTGGCGAAGCGCGCGGGCGCGAGCTGGCCAGTGTTGGCGGGACCGTCGTCGGCCTCGCGGCCGGTGACGAGTTTTTCGTCGAGGATGAGTTGGCGCGAGGCCAGGGCGAACTCGTCGGTGAGGGCGGAATTCGTTTTTTTCATCGCGGCGTGAGCGGGTGTGGGATCGCCGGTGAGGTAGTCGTTCCAGCCTTTGATGTAGGCGCGCATGAAGGCGCGGAGTTCGGCGGGGTGTTCGCGGGCGAATTTACGATTAGTGAAAAGCACCGCGTAGGCGCGTAAGCCGGCGTCCCACGTGGAAAGGAAGCGGGGTTTGGCACCGCCGGCTTTCACGATGTGGTACGGTTCCGCGATGAAGTAGCCTTGTTGGATGGCGTCGTTTGTGCCGAGAAAGGCGGCGACAGAAAAGTTTTGGGGGACGACATTAACGGTGACGCCGTAGTATTTTTTTAGATACTTGAGGAAGGTCCAGTCCGGGCGGGCGATGATGGTTTTACCTTGGAGGTCTTCGAAACGGCGGACGTTGCTGGCGGCGCTCACGAGGAGGCCGGAGGGATCGTCTTGGAAGACGGCGGCCACGGAAAGTACGGGCAGGCCGGTGGCGATTTTCTGCAGGATGTCGGTACTATCGCCTTGGCCGATTTGGGCTTGGCCGGTGGCGATTTTTTGGACGACGAAGGCATTGGGTCCGCCGGGGACGATGGTAACGTCGAGGCCTTCAGCGGCGAAGAAGCCACGCGCGGCGGCTTGATAGATGCCTCCGTGTTCAGGTTCGGCTACCCAGTCGAGTTGGACGGTGAGTTTAAATGGAGTGGCCGCTTGGCCGGTGGCATCAGCAGAGCGCGCTGCGTTGAAAAATGCGACGAGGGCGCCAAAGATGAGGGCAATACGCATGACGGCAGTGAGTATAAAAGTTAAGAGGATCAAATATCGGCGCGCTCGTAAGAATCGTGCCATTGATGGAGCGTTAACCAGCTGAGCGAGAGCACGCCGGCTACGAAGATGAAGCCAAGCGCGCAACAGGCCGCGGCCGTGGCGAAGAGCGCGGGGTATTTGGCTTGGCTACTGTAAATGATCGTCTGGAAACCAAGCCCGCCGCCGTCACCGGCGGAGCTGCCGGCGGTGTAATCGCCAACTAAGGCGCCAATCGGTGCAAGGGTAGCAGCGATGCGCAGACCGGTAAAAAAATACGGGAGCGCCGCGGGAATCCGGAGGCGCAATATTTCTTGGAATTTGGTGGCGCGGTAGAGGCGGAAGAGCTCAACGAGGTTGCGATCGGTGGAGACGAGACCTTGCGTGGTGTTCACGGCTAAGGGAAAAAAACAAATCAGAAACGTGATGATCGTGACGCTCTTGAGGCCGGGGCCGACCCAGAGAACGAGAATCGGCGCAAACACGATGATCGGCGTCATCTGCAATAACATCAGGTAAGGATAAAACGTCACCCGCACGAGCGGCGAAAGAGACAGCAGTAGCGAGAGCGTGAAGCTCACGGCGACCGCGGCGAGGAAACCGAGAGTGGCGCCGGCGGTGGTGTTGAGCGTAGCGCGCCAAAGCTCATCGCCGTGCTCTCGGAACGCCGCGATAACTTCTGTGGGCGCGGGGAGCAGGAAACGAAAATCTTCAGAGAGCGAAACACGAATGAAATGCCAGATCGCGATGAACAACGCGCCGGCCAACGCGGGCAGAAAAAAAGACAGGAGCTTTGAGCGAGGCATGGCGGTTCGGTGCGGGCTAGACGGTGGCGAGGTCCTCAATCGAGCGGAGTAGTTGCGAGACTTCGTCAACGAGACGGTGGTACGCGGGATCTCGGCGGGTGGCAGGTGTCCGTGGGTAGGGCAGGTCGACGCGAATCTCACGGTGAAGCCGTCCGGGATTGGCGGACATGATGATAATCCGATTCGCGAGGAAGACGGCCTCGGCGACCGAGTGGGTGACGAAGAAGGCGGTCCAACGGAGACGTTCGCGGATTGCGAGAAGTTCTTCGTTGAGGTGATCACGCGTCATTTCGTCGAGGGCGCCGAAAGGTTCATCGAGCAACAGTATTTGCGGCGAGAGTACGAGGGCGCGGGCAATGGAGACGCGCATTTTTTGGCCGCCGGAGAGTTGGCGTGGGTAATAGTCCGCGCGCGGCGTGAGGCCGACCAGCTCGAGCGCATCGCGGACGAGCGCGGTGCGCTGGGCTGATGGTACGGCGCGCAGATTGAGTGGCAGCGCAACGTTTTTGGCGACCGTAAGCCAAGGTAGTAAGGTCGGTTCTTGAAACACGTACGCGAGGTCGTCGCGGGATGAAGCGGAGGACGAAATGGTCGCGTCGGCGAGACGGTTGCTGGCGCTGGACGTTGAAAAAATCAGCTCGCCACGGGAGACCGGACTCAGGCCAGCGACGAGTTTGAGCAGGGTCGATTTGCCGCAGCCGCTCGGCCCGATGAGCGCGATAAAATCTCCGTGCGCCGCCGAAAGACTGAAGGCGTCGAGAATGATCGGGCCCTGACCGTAGCGTTTTTCGACCGAGCGAAATTCGACAGCCGGTGAGGCACTGACGGAAGGTTTGGCGGTGACGGCGAACGACACAAGTTGGACGAGATAGGAAGCTTGAAAGAAAGCCAGCTTGAGCTGGTGAATCTTGAAGTTTTCGAAGCTTTCTTTGATATCAAAAGTGTCACCTATTGGGTGACGCTTTTTTGGTTTTGTAGTTTTTAGCTTTCGGAAATCATCGCAGGTTTGATCCGGACGATGTTTAGAAAGGCTGGAGCGCCCAGGGCAGAACGGGGCTTTGGGGGTTGTTTACGATGATCTGCAAGCCAGCACTCAGGCCGTTGTCTAATGCGACGGGAAGGGTGAGTACGGGCAGGCCGCCGAGCGAGGCGGGCGCGGTGAGAGAGAGGAGCCGGCTGCGTTGAGGAAGGGTGCATTCGGCTTTAGTCAGCGCGGGGCGGTGCACGGCGGGCAGAATCAAAAAATCGAAGGTGAGAAAGTAACTCGTCCACGCTAGGCGCACGGCGGTCAGCATCGCATCGGCCGAGGCTACTTGGGCGGGTGTGAATTCATGGACGCGGTTAAGGCGGGCCCAGACGGTCGTATCGTAGCGGTCTTTATATTCGGCGGACCAACCGGCGTGGACGGCGGTGGCTTCGAGGGCTACGATGATGTTGTAAGCGTCGAGGGCGCCGGCGAAGCGGCGGAGAAGTTCGGTGCGCGTGGCGGTGTCGGCGGGCGGCGCAAGTCGGGCGGCGGCGGCGCGGCAGGCGGCAGCAACTTCCGATGACAGCCCAGGAATTTCGAGGTAACAGCCGCGCGGGGTGCGGTTGCTGGTGCCGAGGCCGATGAGGGCGCCGAGGGCGGTGCGCATGTCAGCCGCGGTCGCGGTGAACCAACCGGCGGTATCGAAGCTCGGGGCGAGCGGAAAGGCGTCGGTGATCCACGGTTGGCGAGGAGCGCCGCGGAAACCATAGAGTCCGCAAAAAGCAGCGGGAACGCGAATGGAGCCGCCTGTATCGGTGCCCAGTGCGAAAGGAACAACGCCCGCCGAGACGGCGGCGGCCGAACCACTGCTGGAGCCGCCGGTGGTGCGGTCGGGGAAACGCGGGTGTTCGACGTCGCCGTAGTGAGGGTTTTCCCCGGTGATGCCGTAGGCGAATTCGTGGAGGTGGGTTTTGCCGGCGAGGACACCCCCGGCGGCGTTGACGGCGCGGATGAAGGCGGAATCCGTCGTAGGATCGGGGCGGACCTCGGGGAGAAACGTCGAGCCGGCAAACGTGGGAAAACCGGCGACGTCGAAAAGATCCTTGGCGAGGTAAGGCACGCCGGCGAGCGGGGCCCCGGCGGGGGCGGTGGCGAAGTGCGCGATGAGTTCGGCTTCCGTGGGGAGTTGCGCGAAGACGGCGCGCTGTTGGGCGGGCGATAGCAACGTGGTGGCGCGGCGGAGGAATTCGCGGGCGGCGGGGGCGGGGGCTAGGGATTGCCAGTCGCTGAAGTGCATGGGTTGTGAAATAGGCGGATAAATTTTCTCGCGCGGGGCAAGGCGCGAACGCCATAACGGCGCATGGTTCGAGTTTTTGTCTCCGGCTGCTACGACATCGTCCACGCTGGCCACGTCCAATTTTTTCGCGAAGCGCGCGCGCTAGGCGACCACCTCACGGTGTGTTTCGCTTCGGCCGAAGTGCTGTGGTTTCACAAGAGCCGCAAGAGCTCGTTGCCGGATGAACACAAGCGGGCGTTAATCGCGGCGCTGCGGCCTGTCGATGATGTGGTGATCGGCACGGGTTTGGAGGAAGGAATCGATTTTCGGGAGCATTTCCTGCGGTTGCGGCCCGATATTTTGGCGGTCACGGAGGACGACAAATGGGCGCCTTTAAAAAAGGCGCTGTGCGCGGAAGTGGGCGCTAAATATGTGGTGATGCCGAAGACGCCGCCGGACTTCGCGCCGATCTCGACGAGCGAAATTGTGCGCTGGATCCGGGCGCCCCAAGTGGCGCCGTTGCGCGTGGATTTTGCGGGCGGTTGGCTCGATGTGCCACGGTTCGCTCGGACGGGCGGATTTATTGTGAACTGCGCGATCTCGCCGACGGTGTCGTTGCGCGAATGGCCTTATCACCAAAACGCCGGCCTGGGCGGCAGCGGCGCATGGGCGCTGATCAACGGCAAAGATGGCGTGAACTCCGAGCTCGATCTCGGTGTGGGTTGGCAAGATCCCGCGGTGATCAACGAGACGGGTTTATGCGTGTGGCGCAGCGGGCAACGGCCGGATCTTGAGTTGAAGAGCGATGGCGGGTTGTTGCGCGGGCGCATGGCGCTTTATTGGTCGGGTAAGCAACACAGCACGCCCGGCGTTGTGAATCAGGAGCGCAACTACGACGCGATCGAGCGCGCGGGCTGCACGGCGCGGGACGCGGTGTGGGCGGCGAGCTTTGCCGGCTTGGCGGATGCGGTGCGGCAATCGTACGCGGTGCAGCGTGCTGAGCAGATGGAGCCGTTGCCGGGTGATCCGGCTGCGCCCGCGAATGCGGCGCTCGCGGAGTGCCGGCCGTTGGCGTGGAAATATTGCGGCGGCGGGTTTGGCGGCTACGCGGTTTATCTTTTCGCGGATCGCGCGGGACGTGATGCGGCGTGTGTGTTGCCTGAATTCCGGCCGGTGGAGCCGTATGTGGCGCCGTGATCGGGACGTGAGTTGGGACCTAGAAAATAAAAAATGCGCGTGGGTTTCCCCGCGCGCGTTGTGATCTTGAAGAGCCGAAGATTAGGTGTCGGCGCCGGTGGCGCGGCCACCGTGTTTGATGGGTGTGGCGAACTTGTATTCGATGTCCCACGGGAAGTGGATCCACTTGTTTTGCTTAAATTCTTTCACGCACGTGTCGACAATGGGGCGCCCGGAGGGTTTGGCGTAGAGCGTCGCGAAATAGGCTTTGGGGAGGAGTTGGCGAACGACGCGGGCGGTCTTGCCGGTGTCGACGAGATCGTCGATGAGGAGATAACCGTCGCCGTCGCCGGGGACGCCTTTGAGGATGTTGACCGCGCCTTGGACTTGGGCGGCGGTGTTGTTTTCGCCGGCGTCGTAACTGGTGACGCAGATGGTATCGATGAGACGGATCTCAAGTTCGCGCGCGACTAGGGCGGCAGGCACGAGACCGCCGCGAGTGATGGCGATGATGCCTTTCCACGTGCCGATGGCGTGGAGCATTTCGGAGAGGTAGCGGGCGTCGCGATGAAGCTCGACCCAAGAGATGATGATATCGTCGGCGTAGGGATTGCGGGACATGGCGTGAGATGAGGGAGGCAAGAAAACGGTGAATTAGCGCGTCAGTCGAAACGCAGCGCGGCAAGCGGAATTCCCGCGTGTGCGATCGGTCGGTTTTAAGACTAATTCATGCGCAGTATCCGCCAAGCGATGCTCAGCGCGCCGCTAGGATTTCGAGTAAGTTGCTGAACGTAACGTGAGAATAGTTCTCCGGCCAAGTATGACCATTACCATCACCAACACCCATCAACACCTATGAACATGCGCCGCACTCGATTCATTCACGCAGCAGCCCTGTTGCTTTCCATCGCGGGCCTAGAGGCCGCCAGTCCTTGGTCCACTCGTCTGCGGGCCACTTATCTCGAAACGGTCGATAAATCTTCGGCGTTTTCGGCGCTTGGTATTAATTTCGCTAAGAATGCGGTGAAGGTGAACGACAAGTTTATCCCCGAGTTGGATGTGGACTATGCGTTTAATGACACGTGGTCGGCGGAGCTCGTACTCACGATTCCGCAGACGCAGGACGTGTCACTCGCTGGGGTCGGCAAGCTCGGTTCGTTTAAACATCTGCCGCCGACCTTGCTCGGAAAATATCGTGCGAATCCCGGTGGGGCGATCCGGCCTTACGTCGGTGCGGGCGTGAATTTCACGCTGATATGGGGCGGCGATCTGGCGGTCGCGGGCGTGCCGCTGAGTTTGGAAAATTACAGCGTCGGTCTCGCCGGCCAGGCGGGTGTGGATGTCAAAGTCGATGAACGTTGGAGCATGAATTTCGACGTGAAACGCGTGGCGCTGCGGTCGGATGTTTCCGCCGGCGCGACTAAACTTACGGAGGCTCGTCTCGATCCTTGGCTCTTCGCCGTTGGCGCAAGCTACGCTTTCTGAGCAGTCACCGGTAACTAGCAAAAAACGCCGGCCCGTGGGGGGCTGGCGTTTTTTTTGTGCGCGTCAATCGGGCGTGGATTGCGCGCGCCGTGGTTTAGCGGGATGAAGTTTTCTTAACTGTTCGAGCAACCACGTGGCGGCATGATCGACCGGCGTGGGCTGCATGGGTTGTTTGAGTTGGCCATGATCCGCGCCGGGTAAAATAATCAGCTCGTGCGGGACGCCAGCGTGGGTGAGCGCGCGATCGAGCGCTTGCGCTTGGCGAACGTCCACGAGTTCATCGGCGTCGCCGTGATAGATCAACATGGGGGCGTCGTCTTTGGTGATGTGGTTGATCGTCGAGGCTTCGCGGTAGGCGGCAAAAATCGGGTGATCCGGCGTTTCAAACATGATCGTACGACCGGTTAACGTGGACAACATGCCCGCGAGCGCCGGGCGTTCTTCGCGATAGGCGAGCAAATCGTGTAGTCCCGAAAAGGCGACGGCGGCTTGGATGCGGCTCGACTGGCGGTTGACGGGATCGGCGGCTTTGGGGTCGGCGACGTCGTCGGCCACGGCGAGAAACGTCGTCATGGTGGCGCCTGACGAGTGACCCAGCCCCCCGATCGCGGCGGGATTGATGCGATAGTCTTGAGCGTGAGCGCGGATCCATTGAACGGCGCGTTGGCAGTCGCGCACCATCGTTTTCCACGTGTGCGCGGGAGCCAGGCGGTGGTTAATCGTGAAGACGGTGAAACCCGCCTCGAGCGCCGGGCTGAAGGCATGGCTCTTGCCGCCGAAGAGCGGAGGAAAAATCCCGGCGTCGACGAGGTAGCGGTTAAGTTCTTTGAGCGGAACGTCGTTGTACTCGCCGCTAGCGGTGAAGCCGGTGCCCATG
Organism: Opitutia bacterium; assembly: GCA_947449835.1. Classification (GTDB taxonomy): domain Bacteria; phylum Verrucomicrobiota; class Verrucomicrobiia; order Opitutales; family Opitutaceae; genus Tous-C4FEB. The sequence continues at coordinate 42,457 of CANFSZ010000002.1, read as the reverse complement.
ATGAAAATAAGCGCGTAGCCATTGGATGTGGCGGGGCGGTAAACATCGAGCAGGAGCGCGGCGCCATGGTCCATGCCGTAGACGACGTTGCGCTCGCTCGGGGCGACAAACGTGTACGGGGCGGTGGGCGCGGCCGCATCGCCAGAAACAGCGAGCGTGAGCGCCTGGGCGATGAGAACGAGCGCGCCGAGGCGAGCTCGAATGATGAAGGTGCGAATCATGGTCGTGATCAGCAGTCATCGTGCCGCGCGGGGCGAGACGGAAAACGCAATCAGGCGCGGAGAAGTTCGCGCAGATCGGCGAGTGAAAGTTTCGCCGCGGCGGCGTCGCTGGCTTCGAAGACGTCGGCGAGCAACGCGCGTTTCTCGGCTTGGAGCGCGAGGACTTTTTCTTCGACGGTACCGGCGCAGATGAGTTTGTAGCTGGTGACGGTGCGCGTCTGGCCGATGCGGTGGGCGCGGTCGGTGGCTTGGGCCTCGGCGGCCGGATTCCACCACGGGTCGAAGTGGATGACGGTGTCGGCGCCCGTGAGGTTGAGGCCGGTGCCGCCGGCTTTCAGCGAGAGTAAAAAGAGCGGAATGGCGGCGTCCGATTGGAAGCGATCGACCTCGGCCTGACGCGCGCGCGTCGCCATCGAGCCGTCGAGGTAGCAATGCGAGATGTCTTGCGCGGCAAGTTCTTCACGCAGGAGCGCGAGCAGCGAGGTAAATTGGGAAAAGACCAGGACGCGGTGACCGTCGTCGATGGCCTCGGCGAGGAGTTCGGTGAACGCTTCAAGTTTGGCGGAAGGAATCGGTTTCGCGGAAGACGCGGGCGCGGCCGCCGAATCTTCGGCGGGCGATTTTTGGACGAGGCGCGGGTCGCAGCAAATCTGGCGTAGGCGGAGGAGTTGCGTGAGCGCGGCGAATTGAAGCCGGCCTTCGCTGGCGCCGGCGGCGGCGAGATCGAGTAGTTGACGCTCGGAGGATTCTTGGGTGTCGCGGTAGAGTTTGGCCTGCGCGGGAGTGAGATCGCACCAGACGACTTGTTCGATTTTTTCGGGAAGTTCGGGGGCGACGGCCGTTTTGGTGCGGCGCAAAATGTACGGCGCGGTCTGGGCGCGTAGACGCTCGTCGAACCATGTGCGCTCGTCGCCGCGGATGCCCGCGGGCACGCGCATGAGGTAGCCGGGGAGGAGAAACTCAAAGAGCGAGCGGAGGTCGTCGAGGGAGTTTTCGAGCGGCGTGCCGGTCAGGAGAAAACGACTGCGCGCGCGGAGGGCGCGGAGGGCGGCGGCGTTTTGTGAGCGGCGATTTTTAATGTGTTGGGCTTCGTCGGCGATGACGATCGCGAGATCGACGGAGGTGAAAAATTCTTGGTCGCGGGTCAGCGTGCCGTAGCTCGTGATGATCAGATCGTAGGCGAAAAAATCGGCGGCGGTGGCGAGGCGTTGGTCGCCGTGGTGGACGAAGACCCGGAGCTCGGGTGCGAAGCGGACGGTCTCGCGCCGCCAGTTTTCTAGGAGCGAAGCGGGCGCTATGACGATAGAGGCGGCGATTTTTTGGGCGAACGAAGTAGGTGGTTTAAGCGCGGGCGCGCGGCGGCGACCGGTGGGGTCGGGGGGCGGCGAGGCGGCGAAATTCGGATTGGAAGCCGCGGAGTTTTTAGCATGTACGGCGGTGAGTAGGGCGAGGGCCTGGAGGGTTTTACCGAGCCCCATTTCATCGGCGAGGATGCCGCCGAGTTCGGCGCGATGGAGGTGCCAGAGCCAGGCGACCCCGAGGCGTTGATAAGGCCGGAGCAGGGTTTCGAGCGCGGCAGCGAGCGGGGCGGGGGTGAGGCTCGTAAGGTGGCGGAGCGCGGCGCTGCGGGTTTTCCAAGTTTCGGGTGGCACCCAGCCGGGGGCGAGTTCTTCGATGATGGCTTCGGCCTCGGCAACGTGGGCGGCGCTGACGCGTTGGGCGCGGCGGGGGGCGATCGGCGCGGTTGGATCGCCGGCGAGCGCGCGTTGGGCAGTAGCGAGTTTTTCGAGTTGGGCGGGAGCGATGAGGTAGACTTGGCCGCCGGCTTCGAGGTAGCGACGGTTAGTGGCGATGGCTTCGCGTAGCGTGGCTTCGTCGGCGGAGCCGGCTTTGAGCCCGAGGCTGAGGGCGTAGCCGCCAGAGGTTTCGGTGGCTTCGGCGGTGATCTCGGCGGAGCGGAGGCGCGCGGTGTGTTTTTCAAAGTTTTCCGTGAAGTCGGCGTCGAAGCCGGTGCGGAGACGTTCGCTTTGGGCGGCGAGAAAGTTGAGCGTTTTATGGCGGTCGCGGAGCCACCATTTGCGCGAGGACGGGTCGAGCGTGAAGCCGGAGGTTTTGAGGAGCTCGAGAGCGCGGGCGTATTGCGGGTGCTCGGGCGAGGGTAGGGTGACGGCGAGAAAATTTTCTGAGCCGTCGACGATCAGGCCTTGGGGCGCACCGGATTTTTTCGGCGGAATAGATCGAGCGACGATCGAAGTGGTGGGTTTAGTCGGTGCGGCGGGTGGTGGTGGCGTCGAGCCGAGAAGTGCGGCGTGGCGCCAGACGCCGGCTTGGCCGTTGTGTATAAAAATGGGTTCTTGGCCGGCGGCTGCGGCGAGCTCGCGGAGTTGGGCGCGGGTGAGTTGAAGAAAAGCGGGCGGCGCGGCGGCGCCGCAGAGACGTTGAAGGTGAGCGAGGACGGGAAAGAGCGCGGGGGAGGGCGCGATGTGCGGGTCGAATTCCACCTTTACCGGGATGGCGTCGCGGAGGACGGCGGCGGCGAGGTTGGGCGGGAGGACGAGGCGAAGCATGGGACGCGGAGGCGAAGTTGCGCGGGGAAACGCCGGAGCTGGCAACTGCTTTTGCGCTAGCGAATGCGGCGGATCTGGCGGCGGGCGAGCCACGGGTCAACACGCGCAAGGAGGAAACGCGCCCAAGCGCCGTGCAGTCGCGTGAACCACGTGCGGGAGGCGCGCCAGTCGTTAAAAGTCACGGCGTGAGCGTGCGCGAGATCGGCTTTAAAAATAGCGTCGGCGGCCTCGGTGAGGAGGGGATCGCACAGGTGGACGGTGAGTTCGTAATTGATGGAGAGAGAACGCGCGTCGAGGTTCGCCGAGCCTACAAAAACGGCGTCGTCGATGATGGTGAGTTTGGTGTGGAGCACCTGCGGCTGGTATTCCCAGATGCGGATGCCGGCTTTGAGTAACGAGCCGTAAAGCGAGCGCGCGGCGCTTTGCGCGAGCGGTACATCGGTGCGGCCAGCGAGCAGCAACTCGACGTGGCCCCCGCGGCGGGCCACGGTGCGCAAGGCTCGGCGCAGGCGGAAGCCGGGCACAAAATAGGCCGAGACGATGCGGACGTGACGAGCGTGGCGCAGACTCCGCAGGAGCTGATGCGTGAATTGGTTGCGTCCTAGATGCGGCCCGCTGAACAGCACGGGCCCGGGCGCTCCGCGTGAAAAGGGATTGGCCTGGGTCGCGCGTTGCAGGCTGCGCAGGAACCAGCGACGTACGCGGTGTTCGCTAAACAGATGGTCGAAAGAGTCAGCGAGTTGACGAAGCGCGCGCGGATCGTGCAGTTCCAAACCGAGATCACGCCAACCCCCGGTGATACCGTCGCCATCGTATTCGGCCGCGAGATTAAAACCGCCAGTGATGGCGACGCGGTCGTCGATCAGCAGGAGTTTGCGGTGATTGCGCAGGGAAAAATTCGCGAGGGTGAGCGGGTTGAATACGCGAGCTTCGCCGCCCGCCTGGCGCAGTGCGTTCCAATAATCGTCGGGTAAGCCGGAGGAGCCGGCGCCATCGATGAGAATTTCCACGCGGACCCCGCGTGCGGCCGCTTGAGTAAGAGCAGAGAGAAATCGGGCGCCGACCGCGTCGTGGCCCCAGATGTACGTCTCGCAGCGGATCGAAACTGTGGCGCGGTTGATTAATTCCAGCATCCGCGTGTAGGCGACGGCCCCGGTGGGCAACCAGCGGGCCGGCTCCAAGATGGCGGCGGGCAGGGCGAACGAACGAGGCGCGGACATGACTCGAGTTACTCAATGCGCATCACGGTATTCAGCGAGAATTTTCCTATAAATATCAGCGCAGCACGTGTGGCCTGTTTTGTTTGGGCCGTCTGGAAAGAGTCTGCTGCGCTAACGTTGGCTTAAAAATAAGTTTGTATCGCTAAAAGTCCGACACGCTGCGTGGGTCGTGACATTATCACTTACGAAACTATTGTTCCGCCCTGCGCTGGTTGTGGGCGTTGTTGTCACTTAGTGGTCGAGTTGCGGGCGGGGGACGTGGTTCCGGAGGCTCTGGTGGCGGAGCACTTTGGAGTGCGCTGCATGGATCAACGCGGCGACGGCGCGTGCGTGGCGTTGGACGCCACTACTCGCCTGTGCACGATTTACGAGCAACGCCCGCAGACGTGCCGCGACTTTAATCGCGGTGAGGCGCTGTGCCGGCGCACGCTCGGGCTTTGAAGCGTTGCGCGGGCGATTGGCTTAGCGCAGGGCGGGGCGGAGAGCGCGACGGAGTTCGCCGGTGAGAATGATTTGTTGGCGACAGGCTGCGTCCAAGGCCTCGCGAGAATCGTCGGCGACGGGCTCGATTTTAAACGCGACGGTGAGCGCGGCGACCGGCGGGAGCGTGGCGGTTTGGAGGCGTTTGTGGCAGTGCTGGCGCAGGGGCGTGGCGCGCGATTCAAGGACGAGAAAGATTTTTTCACCGGCTGCGCTCGTTTGGAAAATTACCGCCACGCCTAAAACGGAGGCGGGGATCACGGCGTCGAGAGACGCGGCCGGGCAAAGCGTGAGACCGAATTGTTGCTTCCAAGAGTCGGATTTGGATTCCATCCGGCAGCGTCGGGTAAACCTCGGGCGACGCCAAGGGGCATTTTTTAACCGTCGGCGATTAAATAGCTGAGCCGAGTTTGACGCAAGAATCTGGCTTCGGCGGCCTCTTTTGAGCCCCGGAGTTTCGCTGTAATTCGCTCTTGCCAGTGGAAACATCGTTCGCTGTTTTTGACCCTCTGTTTGTTCAATCAACCATAAACTAAAACCAACTAACCATCCCACGATCGCAAGGCGGCCCTCTGGCCGACCTGTGTAGCGTAGATACATAGATCCCATGAGCCTCAATATCACTCCTAAAGACCTCCTCGATGCTGGCGTCCACTTCGGACACCAAACCAAACGCTGGAACCCACGTTCCAAGCCGTTCGTTTTCGATCATCGTCAAGGCATCAGCATCATCGACTTGGGCAAGACCCACGCCGCCCTCGAGAAGGCCGTGACCTTTCTCGAAAACATCGTCGCCAACGGCGGCAACGTCCTCCTCGTCGGCACCAAGCGCCAGGCCAAGGAAATTATCCGTGAGGCCGCCGCGACGACCAACATGCCGTTCTGCGTCGATCGCTGGCTCGGTGGCACCCTGACCAATTACGAGACTGTCAAAAAATCCATCGCCAAGTATAAGAAATACCAAGCCATGGAAACCAACGGTGAACTCTCGAAGTTCTCCCGTAAGGAAGAATCCGCGATCAAGCGCGAGATGGTCCGCATGCAGAAGAATTTTAGCGGCATCGTTGATATGCCCGGCCTGCCCACCTCGATGTTTGTAATCGACGTCAACCACGAGGCCATCGCCGTCGCAGAAGCCGCCCGCTCGGGCATTCCGTGCATCGGCTTGGTCGATACCAACTCCGATCCCGCGACCGTCTCGCACCCCATCCCTGGCAACGACGACGCTGTGAAGTCCATCCGCATCATCGTTGATGCCGTGGTCGCCGCCATCCAAAGCGGCCTCGCTCAACGCGACACCCGCCGCGCCGACCGTGGTGCCGCTGCGCAAGCCGCCGCCCACGCTGCGACCACGACCGCCGATCAGATCGACCTCTCCAAAGTCGAATTGCCCGCCGGCATCGCCCCGCTCGTCGACGGCGAAGTCGAACCCACCGTCGTCAAGAAGCCCGTTCGCGCCAAAAAAGCCGCGGTCAAGGCCGAGTAAGTTTTCCCATCCTCTCAACGAAACCACTGATTTCTAATGAGCACTCCCATCACCGCTCAAATGGTTAACGAGCTGCGCGGCGCGACCGGCGCCGGGCTCCTTGACTGCAAAAAAGCTCTGACAGAGGCCAACGGCAGCGTGCCCGAGGCCATGACGATCCTACGCAAGAAGCTAGGCAGTAAACTCGATAAACTCTCCACCCGCACCACCAAGGAAGGCTTGATTGAAAGCTACATCCATCTCGGTGGTAAAGTGGGCGTGTTGATCGAGGTCAACTGCGAGACCGACTTCGTCGCCCGCAACGACGATTTCCGCGCGTTTGTTCGCGACCTCTGCTTGCAGATCGCCGCTGCCAACCCGCTCTACATCTCCCGCGACCAAGTTCCGGAAGCTGACCTCGCCAAAGAGCGCGAGATCGCTGCGGCCGCTGTCGCTGGCAAGCCGCCCGCCGTGGTTCAGAAGATCGTCGACGGCAAACTCGAGAACTTCTTCTCGACCGTTTGCTTGATCGATCAGCCCTTCGTGAAACAGAACGACAAATCAATCAAAGACTTCTTGTCCGCGCAGATCGCCAAGACGGGCGAGAACATCATCATCCGTCGTTTCACGCGCTTCCAGCTCGGCGCCTAAATAGCGCCCTCGGCTTTAGTTTTCAAAACCGCTCCTTCCGGGGGCGGTTTTTTTATGCCTCGCTCCGCGGCTGCCAGCGCGTCCCGCAGTTGCTTCGCGCCGCGCCTTTGCTTTGGCTCCCAGGATGAAAGTCACCCGAGTCCAAATTGTCACCCGCGGCCTCACCAACTGTTGCCCGAATTGCGGTGAACGCACCCTCTTCAAGGCCGGTACTTTTTTTCAGGTGAACAAAGAATGTCCCTCCTGCGGTCTCAAGATCGAGCGCGCCAACGACGAAGGTTTTTTCCTGGGCTCCATGTCGCTCAACTACGGTGTGACGCTGGTGGTGTTCCTCGTTCCGATCATGTTGCTTGCCTACAACAAGATCATCGGCACGACGACGGCGATCGTCTTGGCGGGAGTGGGCTCCATCGTATTTCCCGCGCTATTTTATCGCTCATCTCGGAGTTGGTGGCTGATGAACTACTATATTTTTCTGCCGCACCACCTGCCCGCGAATAAAGCGCCGGTGCCGCCCGGACAGGACGAAAATCTGTAGTTCCGCAGGGTTGGTGATTTTCGGCTTCCGTTTTCGGAGTCGCAACCTACGTTTCGCTCTCTTGCGCCGGAGAGGTGGCAGAGTGGTCTAACGCGCCTGACTCGAAATCAGGTGTGGCCGAAAGGTCACCGGGGGTTCGAATCCCTCCCTCTCCGCCATTTTTCTAATGAACCGCAAATTCGCCAGTTGCGCTCCTGCCCCAGTAGGCGAGTGGTTGGATAACGCGAACTCCCCGGGTAAGAAATTAAAGCCAAGATTTCTAGGGTTTGACAAAAGGCGCTAGGACGAGGACATATTGTCCTCTAGTGAGGTTGATTAAACGAAGCACCCTGCGCCACTACGCATCCCGGTTTCCTAAAGCCGACCGAGCGCTGAACGACTGGGCTCGGCTAGTGCTCTCCGGCAAGTGGCAAAGTCTTGTCGAAACCCGCCGCATGTTTCCCCACGCCGACCAAGTGAAAGTAAGGAGCGGGAAGGTCGTCACCATCTTCAATGTTTGCGGCAACGATTTCCGCCTCATCACCGCCATCCACTACGATCGACAAAAAGTCTTTGTCCTCAACTTTCTCGCTCACGCCGAATACAGCCGCGACAATTGGAAGAACCGCCTATGAAAACCGCCACCCAGACCTCAACGTCTTACGCGAAGATTCCCAAGACCTATGCAGGGTTGATGGCACTGCACCTGCTTCGACCCCTTCGGGACCAAGTTGATGCGGACAACGCCGCCGAGATGATTGACCTGCTCGCCGGACACACGCTCAACGCCGAGCAGGCCGATTACCTCGACCTCCTGAGCGATCTCTATGAAAAATGGGAGAGCGCGCAGTTTCCCCTCAGCCGGGCAAAGGGATCGGAACTGCTGCGTCTCGTGCTCGCGGAACGCAACGAAAGGGCTGCGAACCTCGCGAAACTTCTCGGGATTGATGTGTCTCTCGCCTATCGGCTCCTGCGTGGTGAACGGCAATTGACCGCCATGCAGATACGAAAAGTCGCAGACACCTACAGCATGGATCCGGTAGCACTTCTGCCGTGAGCGGCGCGGGGGCCTGAGGTGGTTAATAGCGCCACTTTGGTTCGCGTTAAAATCGCGTTTCCTCCGCCAGTTTTATCCGAAGCGGCGCGAAGTTCAGCTGCGATGTGTGGTCGAAGGGGAGGGTTGGCAGAAATGCCGGTTTTAAACCTTAGCGCGGGCGCCCCATCGGTATAAACGAGTACTGGTTCACCGGATTTCTCTTGCTGAACTCGCATGAGCGTTTGTGCTCGTTTGAGCACAAACAAAAATGTTCGCTCATGAACGCCAATTGAAGATCACCGCGTTGCTTGAGCAGCGGCGCCAAGCCAGCGTCGTCACTTTGCAGCTCGAGCTCGGGGTTTCGGCGGCGACGTTGCGGCGCGATCTCGCCCACCTCCAACGTGTGGGGAAACTCGTTCGCACGCACGGCGGGGTCTTGCACGCCGCTTTTGACGCGGGCGAACCGGCCTTTGAGCGGAAGGCTCGCGCCGCCACCAAGGCCAAAGCGCGTCTGGCCGAACTCGCCTTGGGTCTGGTGCCGTCGGGCGCCACGGTCTTTGTGGATGCGGGCACAACCACCCTCGAACTTGGGCGGCTGTTGCTGGAGCGCGATGATCTCACGATTTTCACCAACTCGTTGCCGTTGCTAAACGTCCGTCGCGCGGGCAAGGCCGCGCTCATCTCGGTGGGCGGAGAGATGCGGGAAATCAGCCGCGCCCTCGTCGGCAGTCTGGCGATGGATTGGCTAAGTCATCTGCGTTTCGATCTTGTTTTTGTCGGGGCCTCGGCGCTCGACGCGACGGATGGCGCGAGCACCACGGAGTTGCTCGAAGCGGCCATCAAGCGCGAGGTCATCGCGCGCTCTCGCCGGGCGATCTTGCTCGCCGACCACACCAAATGGATGCAACGAGCGCCGATCGGATTTGCCGCGTGGAGCGCATTTTCAGATTTCGTCACCGACCAAATCCCGGCGCCTGCAATCCGTGCCGCGTTAAAACGCCACCGTGTAAAACTTCACGTCGTCGGCTAATCCACCTCAGCTTAATTTTTTAAACTATGAAAACCGCCCGCCTCCATCGTCTCTTCAACCCCAAGACCGGCCGCTGTTTCGACGTCGCGCTCGATCACGGATTTTTTAACGAACCTTCGTTTCTCGCTGGTATTGAAAATCTGCCCCGCGCCATCGCCGCGTTGGTCGATGCTGCGCCCGATGCGATCCAACTCACGCTCGGTCAGGCCGCGCATCTCCAAAAACTGCCCGTGCGCGGCAAACCCGCCCTCGTCCTGCGCACCGATGTCGCCAACGTCTACGGCACCCAGCTGCCGCGCACGTTATTTTCGCGGCTCATCGCCGAGCCCGTGCTTCAAGCCGTGCGGCTTGATGCGACCTGCGTCGTCGTAAATCTTTTCCGGATTCCGGACCAACCAGAGGTCACCGATCAGTGCATCCAAAACATCTGCACGCTCAAACCGCTCTGCGATCACTATGGGATGCCGCTCATGATCGAACCGCTGGTTTTCCAGCCCAACGCCAAAGCCGGTGGCTACATGGTCGACGGAGATTCGGTGAAAATCATTCCGCTCGTGCGCCAAGCAGTGGAGCTCGGGGCCGACATCATCAAAGCTGATCCGACGGATGATGTTTCGATTTATCACAAAATCATCGAGACCGCCGGCGGCGTGCCGGTCCTCGTGCGTGGCGGGAGCAAGGCACCCGAGGCGGAGATTCTTGCGCGCACGGCGGCGCTCATTGCGCAAGGTGCCGCGGGCATTGTTTATGGTCGCAACATCATTCAACACCCGCGTCCGGCCGCGATCACGCGGGCGTTGATGGCGGTCGTCCACGACGGCGTTTCACCTGAAGCGGCTTTGAAATTTCTCGCATGAGCACCACGCCTTCATCTGTCACTGCTTCGGCTCAACCGGTGCGCGTCGCGGTCATTGGCGCCGGCCTCATGGGCCGAGAAGTCGCCAGTGCCTTTGGCCGCTGGTTCGCGTTGCTGGATTGTCCGGTGCGGCCTGAGCTTGTCGCGGTGTGCGACGTCAATGCCGCGGCGCTCGATTGGTTCCGCCAAGTGCCGACCGTGCGTCACTTCGATACCGACCACCGCACGCTACTCGCGCGTCCCGATATCGACGCGGTTTACGTCGCCGTGCCGCATCATCTGCACGAAGCCATTTATCTCGATGTGCTGCGGGCGGGCAAAGATCTCTTCGCGGAAAAACCCTTCGGCATCGATCTCGCGGCGGCGCGTCGCATCCGCGACGAGGCGAACCGGCTTGGGCGTTTTGTGCGCGTTTCCTCGGAGTTTCCGTTTCTGCCCGGCGTGCAGCGTGCGTATCAACTCGCACGCAGCGGTGCGCTCGGGCGCATCATTGAAGTGCGCTGTGCATTCTTGCACTCGAGTGATCTCGATCCGGCCAAACCGATCAACTGGAAGCGCCAGAACGCGTATTGCGGTGCGGCGGGCGTGATGAATGACCTCGGGCTTCACGTCGCGCATTTGCCGCTGCGGCTGGGTTGGAAGCCAACGCGCGTTTACGCGCAGCTCCAAAAAATTTACACCGAGCGGCCCGACGGTAAAGGCGGGGTCGCCACCTGCGATACTTGGGACAACGCCGCGCTGCACACTAATGCGCAGATCGGCGGGCACGATGTTCCGCTCACGCTCGAGATGAAACGCCTCGCGCCGACCGAGACCAACACGTGGATCTTTGAAGCGCTCGGGACGGATCGCGGCGTGCGTTTTTCCACCAAGGAGCCCAAGACGCTCTGGCTCTTCCGTCGCGACAAGGAGCAGTGGTGGGAGAAAACCGATCTCGGTTTCGGTACGCCGTTTAAGACCATCACGGGCCATATTTTCGAGCCGGGCTTTCCGGATATTTTGCAACAAATGTGGGCGGCGTTTCTCGCTGAGCGTGCCGGATTACTTGGCGATCGCTTTGGCTGCGCCACGCCCGACGAAGCCGTCACGCATCACGAAATCTGGGCGGCCGCACTTACGAGCCAGCGCGATCAAACTGTGGTCACGGTTGGCTAAATTTCATCGGCCTTCATCGTTCTCGCTCCCTCCATCATAATTCATCCCCATTTTATCATGCATCGCTCCGGTATCATCTCAGGCGGCAATTGGATCGTTGATCACGTCAAACTCCTCGACAACTGGCCACCGCAAGACGCGCTCGCTTCCATTCTGTCTCAGTCCGACGGCAACGGCGGCTCCGCTTACAACTTGCTCAAAAATCTCTCGCGCCTCGGAGCGGGGTTTCCGCTTGAGGCCATTGGACTCGTCGGGGACGACGCCGACGGCCGCGCGATTTTAGCCGATTGCGCCGCGCACCGTATCGACCCGACCCAGCTCCGCCGCGCGCACGATGTCGCGACCAGTTACACTGACGTGATGACGGTACGCTCGACGGGCCGACGCACGTTTTTCCATCAGCGCGGGGCTAACGCGAAGCTCGCGCCCGCGCATTTTGATTTCACGACGACGAAGGCGAAATGGTTTCACCTCGGTTATCTGTTGCTCCTCGACACGCTCGACACCCTTGGTGCTGACGGCCGGCCCGCGGCGGTCGAAGTACTCGCACGGGCACGGGCGGCGGGCTTGTTGACCTCGGTCGATTGCGTGAGCGAATCGGCGGGACGTTTTCCCACGCACGTCGCGCCGGTTTTACCGGAAGTCGATGTACTCTTCGTCAACGACTACGAGGCCGAACAACTCACTGGCATCGCACTCGGGCGCGCGGCGACGCTGGATCGCGGCGCGGTCGAACGTGCGGCACGGGCGCTCATCGCGCGCGGCGTGCGCGCTTGGGTCGTTTTGCATTTTCCCGAAGGCGTTTGCGCCTGTTCGGTGCGCGGCGAGATCGTGTGGCAAACGTCGGTGCGCGTGCCGGCGGCTTCGATCGCGGGTACGGCGGGCGCGGGTGATGCGCTGGCTTCGGGTATCTTGCTTGGTTTGCACGAGGAATGGCCGATGGCGCGGGCGCTCGAATTGGGTGTGTGCGCGGCGGCCGCTTCGTTGCGCAGCCCGACGTGTTCGGATGCCGTGGTGACGGCGGGCGAATGTCTCGCGACGGGCCGGGCTTTTGGGTTTCACGCGTTGCCCGCGTGAGGCCCGGATGTGGCGGGAACGTTTAGGTTGACCCACGTAGCCCGCCGAAGCGTCGATTGCTCAATTCCGCAAAAAAGAACCCGGCCTCACTCGGTTTAAAGGAGCGAGGCCGGGTGTTTGATTAAGGGCGCCTTGGTGGCGCGGGCGGAGCGGGCGTGCGGTCGGATCGCGTGGGAAGATTAGCTCTTGTTGGGCCAGGCGGGTGGGGGCGGGAGCGTGCGGCCCTTGGTTTTGAGTTCTTCGAGGATGACCTCGATGGCTTTGTCGAGTTGTTGATCCTCGCCGCGGAATTCGCGGGCGGGGTCGTTGTCGACTACGATGTCGGGATCGACGCCGTGGCCCTCGATGATCCAGCTCTTCCCGTCTTTGGCGTAGGGCGCGAATTCGGGTTTGCGGAGATCGCCGCCGTCGGTGAACGGCAAGGTGCCGGAAATGCCGACGACGCCGCCCCACGAGCGTTTGCCGATGAGTTTGCCGAGACCGTTTTCACGGAAGCGATAGGGGAATAAGTCGCCGTCGGAGGCGGAGTATTCGTTGAGCAAAGTGACTTGGGGCCCGAGGAGCATTTGGGCGGGATTGGTGGACGGGGTGCCGTTGCGGCGGATGTTGATCATCGTGAGTTCGCGTTGGAGGCGCTCGATGATCATGGGTGAAACGTTGCCGCCGCCGTTGCCGCGGACGTCAATGATGAGGCCCTGTTTATTGAGCTGCGGGTAGAAACGGCGCACGAACTCGTTGAGGCCTTCGGGGCCCATGTCAGGGATGTGCAGGTAACCGATTTTGCCGCCGGTTTTCTGCGCGACGTAGTCCATGTTTTGGGCGACGAACTGCTCGTAATAAAGCGGGGCTTCGTCGGCGATGGGAATGACGGTGACGTCGCGCGCGCCCTCGTCGGTGGGCTGGGCATTCACGCGGAGAACAACCTGTTTACCGACGGTGCCGATGAGGGCGGTGTAGAGATTGGCGAGATCGCGGACGGACTGGCCGTTGATCGAGAGAATGTACTCGCCGGCGCGGACGTTGACGCCGAGCTCGGTGAGCGGGGAACGCGTCTTGGTCTGCCAGTTTTCACCGGGGAGGATTTTGTCGATGCGGTAGGTGCGGCTGGCGGCATCGCGGGAAATTTCGGCGCCGAGGAGACCGGTTTTGATGCGCGGGGCTTCGATGCGATCGCCGCCACCGACATAGGCGTGGCCGATGTGCAGCTCGGAGATCATTTCGCCAATGAGGTAGGTGAGGTCGTTGCGCGTGGATACGGAGGGGAGAAGCGCGGCGTATTTGGTGCGCTGGGCGGGCCAGTCGACGCCGTGCATGTTGGGCGCGTAAAAGAAGTCGCGCATCTGGCGCCAGCTCTCGTTGAAAATCTGCGTCCACTCGGCGGTGCGATCGAGGCGGACCTCGAGGCCGGAGAAGTCGAGCTTGGCGTCGGGTTTGAGTTCAACCTTGGCGGAAGGGAGGTCGATGAGAGAGAAATCGCGACCGGAGCGGATCAGCATCTTTTTGCCGTTGGCGGTGATTTCAAAGCCCTCGAAGTTGCCGAGCTCGGTTTCTTTTTTGGTTTTGAGATCGTAGAGCGCGACCACGGGTTTGGTCGCGGCACCGCCGCCGAAACCTTCGCCACCGCCACCGCCGCCGGAAGGACCACCGGGGGCGCGGCGGTAGTAAATTTTTTCTCCGACCATGGTGATCGAGCCGTAGTTGGAAGGCGCGATGGGCAGGCCGAGGACTCGGCTGGAAAGACCGTCGGTATCAACTTTGACGACGACAGCGGCGGGTTTTTTCGGAGTAGATTTCGGGGTGTCGGATTTTTCGTCGGTCGGTTTCTTCTCATCGTCTTTGGCGATGGCTACTTCGTCGCTTTTCGGGGCGAAGGGGGAGGCGGTGTCTTTCGCGAGCGCGACGAGATAGATGCGCTCCATGTCGAGATAGGCGTGATTCCACTCGGTGTCGGAGTAGATGGGGCGGTAATCACGGGCGGAGGCGAAGAGGAGCCATTTGCCGTCGTCGCTAAAATTAGGACGACTGGAATCGTAAGAACCGTCGGTAACGGCGAGCGTCTGCTGCGCGGCGAGGCCGTAGAGCATGATTTTGGCGAGGGTGCCGCGCTCTTGTTTCACGTAGGTGACCCACTGCGAGTCGGGCGCCCACGAGTATTGTTGAATCGGAGCGTCGGGATTTTCTGCGACGGTGGTGATGGCTTTTGTAGCCACGTCGATGAAGCGCAGGCGTTGCTTGCGGTCGCCCCAGAGGATTTTTTTGGAATCCGGCGACCAATCGAGCGCGAAGGGATAAGTGTCGTTGTTGGAGGTGAGTTGAATGGCTGCGCCCTTGCCGTCTTGCGGGCGAACGTAGAGTTCAAATTCACCGGTGGCGTCAGAGAGGTAAGCGATCCATTTGCCGTCGGGCGACCAGCGGGCGGAGCGTTCGTGGACGCCTTGAGTTTGAGTGAGATTGCGCGTGGGGCCGTCTTTGGCGGGGACGGTGAAAACATCGCCGCGAGCGACGACCGTGACGCGTTGGCCGTCGGGAGACGGGGAAACGCTGGCGAGGGATTTGGCGACGTTGGTTAGGGCGGGCCGGGTCGCAGCGAAGTCTTCGCGGATGGTGATCGGCACGGCGGAGGATTTCTCGGTGGCGAGGTCGAACTTCCATATCTGGCCGGCTTGCTCGAAGACGATGGTTTTGCCGCCAAGCGAGGGGAATTTCACGTCGAAGTCGGTGAACTGCGTGAGCTGCTTCGTCTGTCTCGTGGCGAGGTCGTAGCTGAAGAGGTTGGCGCGCGGGGTGCGTTCGGAGACGAAGTAGATTTTGCCGTTGCTGGCCCACATGGGGAACAGGTCTTGGGCGGGATTATCGGTGATGTTTTCGAGGGCGCCGGATTTTAGATCGAAGATCCAGATGTCGTCGGCCATGCCGCCGCGGTATTGTTTCCACGTGCGGAATTCGCGGAAGACGCGGTTGTAGGCGATTTTGGTGTCGTCGGGTGAATAGGAGACGAAGCCGCCGCGGGGAACGGGCAGCTGCGTGGGTACATCGCCCTCGAGACCGACCGTGTAAAGTTGCCCAATAAAAGGATTAAACGAATGCCACCGGGAGCGAAACACGACCTCGGCCGCGGTGTGGCGCCAGCCGAAGACGATGTTGTTGGGCCCCATGCGATCGGCCAAGTCGTCGCGGTCAAGCGTGGCGGAGGTCGTGAGGCGCTTCGGGCTGCCGCCGCTTGCGGGCATGACGTAGACCTCGGTGTTGCCGTCGTATTGGGCGGTGAAAGCGAGTTGGGCGCCGTCACTAGAATAACGCGGGAAAATCGCGTAGCCGGGCGCATCGGTGAGGCGACGCGCGGTGCCACCGTCGGCGGCGACCGTGTAGAGTTGGCCGCCGTAGGAGAAGGTGATGGCTTGGTCGTTGGTGGCTGGGAAACGCAGGAGGCGAGTCGTGTCGTCCGCCGCTCGCAGGAACGCAGCGGTGGTGACGATGACGGTGAGGCAGGCGAGCAAACGTAGGGTATTTCGCATGGCCAGAGACAAGGAAGCCCAATGGCTACGGCCAAGGGAAAAACGGTCGCTTGCTCCGGCTGGAGGATGTTTCGCGCTTGAGGCTGCGGTCCGGGTCCAGCACATCCGACGCGGTTAACACCACGCGCCGTCGATCCAAAGACTAAGCTCGTTGAACGGCCTAGATTTTTTTCCGGACGGAATTGCCCGCGGCGATGAAGGGCGCGATCACGGAGCGTTCACGCAACGACTGACCGCGGTCGCAGGACTACGACCGCGGCAGACGTTGGACGTACGGAGTGAACCGCTGAAAAAATCAGACGCTCTCGAGCAACTTATAAAGCCGGGCGACCATCGGCGTGGCGTCTTCGAGGAGGCCGGCGCTGATGAGGGAATTGTCGAGGATCTGCTCGGCGACGAGTTTGGCTTTTTCGGGCGCCGTGGTGTGCGTCTCGAAGAGGCGCTTCATTACGACGGAGCGAGGGTTGATCTCGAGTGTGACCTTCACGGGTTCGTCGGCACCGTCTTTTTTCATGGCCTTCATCATGCGGCGCATCTGCGGGGACATGAATTTGTCGGCGTTGACGGCGAGGGCCGGCGAGTCGACGAGGCGGTCGCTGGCTTTGACTTCCTCGACGCGGGCGCCGAGGGTTTCCTTCAGCCAAGTCGTGAGTTTCTTCGTGTCGTCTTCGCTGAGGGCGCCCTCGGGTTTCGGGATGTCGGAGAGTTTGACGTCGGCGTGATCGGCGGCGGTGAGTTTCTTGCCCTCGAACTCGCGGACGCTGCTCATGACGTATTCATCGACGGCTTCGTAGCAGAAGATGACCTCGAGGTTGCGGGCTTTGAAGCCTTCGAGATACGGGCCGGATTCGAGGGCGGCGCGGTTCGGGCCGACGAGGTAGTAAATTTCTTTTTGGTCGGCGCCCATGCGGCCGACGTAATCGGTAAGGGAGGTGGTCTTGCCCTTGTCGGTGAGGGAGGATTCGAAGCGGAGGAGTTTGGTGAGTTGCTCCTTGTGCGTGTAGTCCATCGCGGCGCCTTCTTTGAGGAAGATGCCGAACTCAGCGTAAAATTCGTTGTAGGTGTCAGGGCGGGCTTCGGCTTCGTCGGCGAGGAATTTCAGGAAACGCTTCGTGACGACTTTGTTGAGTTTCTCGATGAGGGAGCGGTCCTGCATCGTCTCGCGGGAGATGTTGAGTGGGAGGTCTTCGCTATCGATGACGCCCTTCATGAAGCGCAGCCATTCGGGGAGAATGTCCTTGGGTTTGGCGTCGATGAGGACCTTGCGGCAGTAGAGCGAGACGGAGGCCTCGAGGCGGGACATGCCGAATTTTTCGGAGTTGTCCTTGGGGACGAAGAGTAGGGCGTTGATGGCGAGCGGGGCGTCGGCGCTGAAGTGCAAGCGCAGGCGGGGCTCGTCGTGGGCGTGGGACTGGAATTTGTAGAACTCGGTGTATTCCTCGTCCTTGATCTCGTTCTTGGAACGCAGCCAAAGCGCCTGGATGGTGTTGATGCGTTTGCCGTTGAGGTTGATCGGGAAGGAAACAAACGCGCTGTAACGCTCGAGGATTTCTTTGATTTTCCATTCTTGAGCGTAGTCGCCGCAGTCGTCTTTGAGCTCGATGACGATTTTGCAACCGCGATGGAGATCATCGGCCGCTTCGACCTCGTAGCTGCCGGAGCCGTCGCTCGACCAGACGTGGCCAGCTTCGCCGGCGCGCCAAGAGTGAGAGTAAACTTTGACGGACTTCGCGACCATGAACGCCGAGTAGAAACCGACGCCGAACTGGCCGATGAGATTGGTGTTCTTGGCTCCGCCTTCGCCGAGGGCTTTGAGAAATTGCTTGGAGCCGGAGTGGGCGATGGTGCCGAGGTTTTCGACGAGTTCGGCGCGGGTCATGCCGATGCCGAAATCTTCAATCGTGAGGGTTTTGGCTTTGTCGTCGGTGGTGACGTTGATCGCGAGTTCGGCCTTATCGTCAAAAATGTCTTTTTCCGTGATCTGCGTGTGGCGCAGCTTCTCGAGCGCGTCGGAGGCGTTGGAAACCAATTCGCGTACGAAGATTTCCTTCTCGGTGTAGAGCGAATGAATGACGATATCGAGGAGCTGCTTGATCTCGGCTTGGAACTCGAATTTTTGCGGAGCGGGCGTGGACATAGTTAGCGTTAAGGTAGGTTAAAAGGTGGTAGTGGGAAGCGTTGAAAACGAAACGAGCCCGCTATTTTAGCGGGCTCGGCAAAAAATCAAGCGGCTCGTTTACTATTTTGGCGCTAAAGATTTCAGCGGGGTGAGGGTAACGGGGCCGATGAGGCCGGAAGGTTGGAGCGGCCAAGCGCTGGCATCGAAGGGTTGGTAGTTGATGTTTACGATGTTGGAGTCGCGCATGATTTTCCAAGGCAGTTTGCGCTGGTCCATGTCGCGGATGCGATTGGCGGCGAGGTTGGTCACGTCGAGTTCTAGGACGTTGCGGCCGGGTTGAAGAAAGGCGCCGACGCGCACGCGGAATGGCAGGCTCCAAGCGGTGGCGACCGGGCGCCCATTCAAGATGACGCGGGCGGATTCGCGGACGTCGCCGAGATCGAGGAGCCAGTCATTAGCTGCGGTCGTGGGCGCGGCGAACTCGAGGCGGTAACGCGCGGTGCCGCCGAAGCGTTGGGCTTCGATGCCGCCGAGCGTGGTCCACGATTGGAGCGACGGGGTCTCGAGGGCAGGTGGCAGCTCGGGGCCGCCTTTGAGAAAAGTGATTTTCCACGTGCCGCTCAGGGTGACCGGTGCGCCGGCGGGTTGGCGGTAAGGCCAGGCGGCACCGGGAGCAGGCGTGGGCGAAGTGCGGAGCACGAGAGATTCGCCGGGGGCGAGTTGGAGATACACGCTCTGATCGCGAAGGGCGGCGCGGCCGTGTTGGTCGTTTAACGGGTTGAGGAGGCTGACGGTGGCGGCGGGGACGCCGAGTTTCACCCAACCGTCGAAGGTTTGGGCGCCGAGGTTGGCGATGAAGTAGTCGTGGGCGCCAGGGCCGGAGGAGCGCCGGATGAAATTAAGGCCGGCGTCGGCGAAAGTTTCGCGGCGGACGTGCGGATCGACGGCGGTGAGCACGTCGGTAGCGACGATCACTTGGGGACGGAGTTGCGCGAGCGCGGCTTGGAACGCGCTGCGACGCTCGGCGAGGCGGCCGAAGCCGGGGACGTCCTCGGGCAGTTTTTCAAAAATGATTTTTGCACCGGCGGCGGCGAGGGCGGCGAGTTTCTGCGCGGTGGCGACGGGGATGCGGCGCGTCGCGGGGACGACGAGGACGCGGTAACGGGTGTTGCCGCCCGTGAGGAGCGCGCCGGCTGCGGGGCGGGTTTGCTGGAGCTGAGCGTCGGAGATGTAGTCAAAGGTGTAGCCTTTGGCCATGAGGGCGCGGGCGATTTTGCCGACGGGTTGGTCGGGGAGCCATTTGACGTGGTGAACGGTGAAGGTTTTGACGGTGCCGGCTTCGTCGTCGAGGAGGTCTTCGAAGGGCCAATAAAGCAGGATGTCGTTGTCGGGCTGGCCGCGTTGCAGGATGGATTGGACGCAGGCGACGTAGTGATTGAGGGCGCTGAAATCGTCCCACCACGGGTTGTTGGGATTGAATTGGGTGGCGGCGTAGAAAAGCCAGCCGGGCCAAGGGGCGTCTTGCGGCGAGTAAACGGCGCCGTGGTAAAAGATGTGGTTGATGCCGTCGGTAAAAATGCGGTCGAGCTCGGGCTTCACGAAGGCGAGGGATTCCTTCCAGTGATCGCGGAGCCACGTGGCGGTTTCGCTGGAGGCGAGCGGGTGGCCGGCGACGTGCGAGGCGGACGAGGCGAGGCGAACGACCAGAGATTCAGGGAGGTCTTGGTTATTGTTGGCGATGTCGGCGGCGTCGCGGCGGAGGCCGGGGATGGGAAAGGGCGTGGAACCAAAAATCTCGGTTTCGGCGATGTCGGCGTTGGCGTAGAGATCGAGGAGATTACCGGGAGCGCCGTGGCTTTGGTTGCGCACGATGTAGCCGTGATCATGCGACCATTTTACCCACGTGCGTAGGTAGTTGAGGTGGAGCTGGGCGAGGGTCTCGCGGTAGTCGCTCTTGATGCGGCCGAGGGTTTCGCGCCCGAGGCTTTCTTGATCGAGTTTCGCGATGTCGGACGACGAGCGCGCGAGCAGGGCAGCCGCGTAGTCTTGGATATCGTAGCCGTGCATCTCGCGGAAAACCTCGGGAAGCCGCGCGGTCCAGTTGGCGCCGTAGTATTCGAAAGAGTCGTGGAACTGGCCGCGGACGAGGCCGGGCGGGAGTTTGTTGGCGGTGAAGGACTGATCGAACTTTGATAAATAACGGGTCACGGCTTCAGGCGAATACGGATCGAGGACGAGACCCTCGCCGCCGGGCGCGGGGCGCTTCACGGCTTGGCGGGTGGGCTCGCCGACGATTTTGCCGTTTTTGAGGACGGCTTTGGTGTTCGCGTCGTCGGCGGTGACGGACGGACCGCCAAAGGGCCAACCCGTGCCCGTCGCCATGTCGAGGCCGAGGTTGAGCCGCTGGGCTTCGCGGCCCGTGTGTTCGAGCATCGCGACCCATTGCGGGGAGAGGTAATCAATGTAGCGCGCCTCGTAGCCCTTAGCGCCGTAGATGGGTGTGACCTCGACGCCACCGAGGCCGGCGGCGGCAAACTGTTCGAGCTGGCGCGTGAGGTTGGGCTGATCCACGGCGCTGCCGGGCCACCACCAGCGCGTCCACGGTTTGTTTTCGCGGGTGATAGCGGGCCAGCCGAGAGCGGAGTTTTCGGCGGCGGGCAGCGCAGTGCCGAGCGCGAGGGAAAATAATGCGACGCAGGAGCGGGGTGAGAGGCGCATAAATTCGGAATGTAGATTGGCGCGGGGAACGGGCAAACGGCCGTGAATCGGACAGTGGGAGAAATTGATCCGAGCAAACTCGAGTGAACCTGAGCGAACCCGCGTGACCCGACGTGGATTGATCTGGATTGCGCGAGGGCGCGAAGAAACGAGTTTAGTTTTTCTCGCCCCAGATTTTGGGAACCTGGAAAGCCGGATCGCGGGGCTGAAATTTCGGCGCAACCGCCTGGGCCGCGAAGGTCGCGTAGCGGGCGCGGAGTTCGGCGACTGTGGCGGGCTGAGTGGCGGCGAGATTGGTTTTTTCGTAGGGATCTCGGGCGAGGTTAAACAACTCTACGGATTCTTCGGCCGACTTTTTTTTCTTGGATTTTTTGGCCGCGGAGGGAGTGGGGTTTTCGGCGTCTTCGCTGTCGTTCGCGCTGCCGTTGAGGACGAGTTTCCAGTCGCCCATACGGATGGCGCCGCTGGTGGGCGTCGTGTTGAGCAAAATCGCGTCGTGCGGGGAGGGCGCGCCCGCGGCGATGGCGCCCCACGCATCGCGGCCATCGAGCGGGAGTTTTTGTTCGAGCGAGGCGCCGGCGAGTCGAGCGAGCGTGGGGTACCAATCGACGATGTGCAGCGGCGCATCGACGTTGCTGCCGGGTTTGATGTGGCCGTCCCACGTGGCGAAGGCGCACACGCGCACGCCGCCCTCGTAGAGCGTGCCTTTGCCGGCGCGGAGCGGGCCGTTGCTGGTGACGCGGCCGGGCGAGGGGCCGCCGTTGTCGCTGGACCAGACAATGAGGGTGTTTTGGCGGAGGCCTTTGGCTTCAAGAGCGGCTACGATCTGGCCGACAGCTTCGTCTTCGGCGGCGACCATGCCTGCGTAGGTGCGACGTGGTTCCGCCAGCGCGGCGTAGGGTTTTTTATATTGTTCCGGGACTTGGTGGGGCGCGTGAACGGCGTTGAATGGCACGTAGAGAAACAGCGGTTGATCGGCGGATTTTTCCTGAATCAGGCGAACGGCTTCGCGGGCGATGAGGTGGGTCGAGTAACCTTCGTCGCGGTTCACGCGGTCATCGCGGTGCCAATCAAAACCGCCGTCGCGCTCGTGGCTGAAGTAGTCGATGTTGCCGTTGTAGTGGCCGTATTGGTGGTCGAAGCCGCGGCGGGTCGGAAGGTAGGCGGGATCGAAGTGACCGAGGTGCCATTTGCCGACGATGGCGGTGGTGTAACCGGCGGCTTTGAGCATCTGCGGCAAGGTGCGTTCTTCGAGCGGCAGGCCGTATTGGGCCCAAGGGCGGACGACGCCGATTTGTAGGCCATGGCGCATCGGATAACGCCCCGTGAGAAAAGCCGCGCGCGTCGGCGAACACACGGGTTGAACGTAAAATTGCTCGAGTTTCGCGCCGGCGGCGGCGAGTCGATCAAGGTGCGGGGTTTTAATTTCGGGACTGTGCCAACCGACGTCGGCCCAACCGTGGTCATCCGATAGAATAAAAACGATATTTGGTCGCGGGGCGATGGTTTCGGTCGCGGGCGCGGCAATGCTACGCGCGGCGGCGGTGAGTATCAGGAAAAGAACGACGGGGAATTTCATGGCGGGGATGGGGTAGGTAAAAACGTCGCTCGTTTCCCGTCGAGCCGTGGCGGTGGAGTAGCCTCCAGCGGTACTTAGCCGCCAAGGTAGGTGGCTTTGAGCTGCGGATCGGCGCGGAGTTTTTTGCTCTCGCCGACCATCACGATGCTGCCGGTCTCGAGGACGTACGCTTGTTGGCTGACTTCGAGTGCGAGGTTGGCGTTTTGCTCGACGAGTAAAATCGTGATGCCGTGGCTTTGGTTAATCTCCACGATTTTCTCAAAAATGGTGCTGATGAGCCGTGGGGCGATGCCGAGGGACGGTTCGTCGAGCATCAGGAATTTCGGGTTGCCCATGAGCGCGCGGCCGATGGCGAGCATCTGTTGTTCGCCGCCGGAAAGCGTGCCGGCGGTCTGTTTCAGGCGCTCTTTCATGCGCGGGAAAACGCTGAAGACGTACTCGCGGTTTTTGGCGATCAGGGCCTTGTCGGAGAGGAGGTAGGCGCCCATCGACAGGTTTTCATCGACGGTGAGATTGGAGAACACCATGCGACCCTCGGGGACGTGGCTGAGGCCGCGGGCGACGATCTGGTGCGCGGGCAGCGCGGTGATGTCTTCGCCGAGGAATTCGACTTTGCCGGTCTTGGCGCGGAGCAGGCCGGAGATTGTGCGCAACGTGGTGGTTTTGCCTGCGCCGTTGCCCCCGATGAGCGTGACAATCGCGCCCGCGGGAATCGAAAACGAGATGCCGCGCAAGGCGCTGATCGAGCCGTAGCTGACGTGGAGATCGGTGACGGTGAGCATGCTCAATGGTGCGAGAGGGCGGTTTGATGGTCTTCGCCCAAGTAGGCTTCGATGACTTTCGGGTCGCGCTGGATTTGGGCCGGGTTGCCCTCGGCGATCTTCACGCCGTAGTCGAGAACGGCGATGCGTTGGCAGACACCCATGACGACTTTCATCGAGTGCTCCACGAGCAAGATCGAGAGATTAAATTGTTTTTGGACCTGCTGGATGAGGCGGACGAGTTCTACTTTTTCCGTTGGATTCATACCGGCGGCGGGCTCGTCCAGGAGCAGAAGTTTCGGTTTCGTGGCGAGGCAGCGGACGATCTCGAGACGGCGTTGTTCACCGTACGGAAGACTCTTGGCGGGGGCGTCGCGGAAACGGCGCAGATTGAAAATATCGAGCAGCTCTTCGGCGCGGCGGGTGATCGCGGCTTCGTCGGCGCGGAAGGCCGCGCCCCGGATGAGTGCCTGCACGGGGTTGGTGCCGCGGTGGAGGTTGCAGGCGACGCGGACGTTGTCGAAGACGCTCAGGCTACCGAAGAGTCGGATGTTTTGAAACGTGCGCGCGATGCCGAGGGCGACGATCTCGTTTACGCGCAGACCGGCGAGCGGCGTGCCGTTGAATGTGATGGCGCCGTCCGTGGGCTGGTAGACGCCCGTCATCAAATTAAAGACGGTGGTTTTGCCCGCGCCGTTGGGGCCGATGAGGCCGACGAGTTCGTTGTCGCCGACGGTGAGATCGACGGCATTGACGGCGGTGAGGCCGCCGAAGCGAATCGTGGCGCGGTCGAGTTGGAGGAGCGGGGCGGACATCAGAGTTTCGCCTTTCCGAATTTGAAGTTAAACAAGCCCTGCGGCCGTGCGAGCATGAGCACGATGAGCATCAACGAATAGATGATCATGCGGTATTCTGCGATCGGGCGGAGCAGTTCGGGCAAAAGGGTGAGCAAAATCGCTGCGAGGATGACGCCGAGGGTGTTGCCCATGCCACCGAGAATAACCATGACCACGATCTCGATACTCTTCGTGAAATCGAACCCCGTGGGCGTGATCGTCATCTTGAAGTGCCCGTAAAGTCCGCCCGCCGTGCCGGCGAAAAACGCGCCGATCACGAAGGCGACGATCTTGTAGCGCGTGGTGTTGAGGCCCACCGCTTCGGAGGCGATCTCATCGTCGTGCGTGGCGAGGAAACCGCGGCCGTAGGTGGAATTCACGAGACACGTGACGACGAACACCGTGAGCCCGACCAACGCGAGCACCCAGAAAATCGTCGTGTACGCAGGAATGCCATTGAGCCCGAGGGCGCCGCCGAGCGGTTCGAAATTTTGGAAAATCACGCGGATGATTTCGCCGAAACCGAGCGTGACGAGCGCAAGGTAATCGCCTTTCAAGCGCAGCGACGGCACGCCGACGCCGAGGCCCGCGAGGGCGGCCGCGCAACCTCCGGTGATCAACGCCGCGAGAAAGAGCGTGCCTTGTTGGAGCGCGGAGCCGCCGCTTTCGCCAAGCAAGCGTGGACCGAGGAAAACACTGACCGCAGCGGCCATGTAGGCGCCGACGGACATAAAGCCGGCGTGGCCGAGTGAGAATTGGCCCGTGTAGCCGTTTACGAGGTTGAGCGAGACCGCAAGGATCACGTTAATTCCGATGCCGGTGAGGACGTCGAGGAAGTACGGGTCCATCCGGTCCGAGAAATGCGAAAGGCCAAAAGCGCAGGCCAACGTCGCGAAGAGATAAAGATGCGGGCGGGGCATGGCGGGCTCAGACTTTCTCAATCGTGAATTTGCCGAGAAGGCCGGCGGGTTTGAAGAGCAGGATCACGATGAGAATCGCGAAGGCGATGGCGTCCTTGTACGTGGAGAATTGGCTGCCGCCGATGAACGTCTCAACGGTCCCGAGCAACAAACCGCCGAGGGCCGCGCCGGGGATGTTGCCGATGCCTCCGAGGATGGCCGCGACGAAGGCCTTGAGGCCGGGCATCACGCCCATGAGCGGGTCGATGGACGGGTAATTCATCGCGTACAAAATACCGCCGGCCGCTGCGAGCGCGGAGCCGAGGCCGAAGGTGAAGGAGATGACGACGTTGTTGTTTACGCCGACGAGTTGCGCGGCCTTGGGGTTGAGCGAGACCGCACGCATCGCCGTGCCGATCTTGGTTTTGAAAACGATGAGTTGGAGCGCGATCATCAACAGAATCGCGACGCCGATCACGAAGACTTGATTGCTCGAGATAGTGAGAGAACCGACGTGATAATTGGCCGTGGGGAAAATCTGCGGGAACGTGCGGGGCGCGGCGCCGAAGACGATCTGGCCGGTGTATTCGAGGAGCAACGAGACGCCGATGGCCGTGATGAGGACGTTGAGCGTGGGGCCGTGCCGCAGCGGGCGGTAGACGACGCGCTCAATGAACATGCCGAGAAGCGCGCAACCGATCATAGCGCCGCTGAGGACGAGTAAGCCGCCCCAAAGCGTGCCTTCGGGGACGAGTTTCCCTAGATAATAACCAATAAAAGCTCCGACCATGAAGACATCGGAGTGGGCGAAATTGATGAACCGGAGGACGCCGTAAACCATCGTGTACCCGAGCGCGATAAGCGCGTAGATGGCGCCGAGGGAGAGGCCGTTGAGGAGTTGCTGGAGGAATTCGGACACTGAAAAAAGGAGGTGAAGGGGCGCAGGTTACGGTTGGATCACTTGGACGAGATGATAGTCGCCGGAGTTGTAGCCAAGGATATAGGCAGGTTTCAACTGATCCCGGTTGGCATCTACATTGAGCGGGCCGCCGACGCCGCGCAGGCCGCCCGTGGTGGCGAGGGCGGCGCGGATTTTTTCTGGCTCGGTGGAGCCGGCGCGTTTGATGGCGTCGGTGAGCATGAGGACGGCGTCGTAGGCATCGGCCGCGGTGCCGCCGGGCATGCTTTGGAAACGGGCCTGATATCGGGCGATGAAGCGACGGGTTTCGGGGACGTCGGACTCGCTGGAAAAATTATTGCAATAGTACGTGTCGCGCAGCGCGGGGCCACCAATGGCGAGGAGTTGCGGGCCTTCCCAGCCATCGCCGCCGAGGACGGGCAGGTTGAGGCCGAGTTCGCGTGCTTGGGCGACGATCAAGCCGGCTTCGGTGTAGTAGCCGGGGACGAAGATGGCGTCGACATTCGCCGCTTTGATGGCGGTGAGCTGGGCTTTGAAATCGCGCTCGCCGGCGCTGTATTTTTGCTCAATGACGATCGGCGTCTGGTGCGCGGCGGCGTCGGCGGAAAAATATTTAGCGAGGCCGACGGCGTAGGCGTTGGTGACCTCGGTGAGTAAGGCGAGGCGTTTGGCGCCGAGTTTTTCGCGGGCGAAGCGCGACATGACGGTGCCTTGAAACGGGTCGATGAAGTGCGTGCGGAAAATGAAGTTTCCGACTTGGGTGACCTTGGGGTTGCTGCCGCCGCTGATCATCGGAATGCGGGCTTGTTGGCAGATCGGGGCGGCTTCGAGAGAGCGGCCGGAGGAAGCTTCGCCGAGGATGGCGATGACTTTATCGCGGGAAATCAGTTTGCGGACGGCGGTGACGGATTCGCCGGGCTTGGATTGATTGTCCTCGATTATCGCGAGGAGCGGCCGGCCGAGGACGCCGCCGCCGGCGTTGACGTCATCAACGGCGAGGCGCGTGGCTTTTTCGGCGGATTGGCCCCAGACGGCTTCTTTGCCGGTGAGCGACGCATAGACGCCGATTTTGATCGGCTCGGGCGCGGCCGCAGCGGCGGCAACACTCGCGCACGGGGCGGCCGCGAGTGCGGCAGCGAACCGAAAACCTGCGTTTTTAACCAAGCGCAGGTAGCGAAGAACGTGGAGGCGGGGTGCGATCAAGGCGCGACGGTTTTCAGGAACTCGAGCTTGCCGTTCTTGATGGCGATGATCGCGGCGGGCTTGGATGCGTCGCGGTTGGCGTCGATGTTGGTGACGCCCGTGACGCCGGAGAAATTCTTAGTGGCGGCTAGGGCGTTGCGGAGTTTGGGGCCTTCGGTGGAGCCGGCGCGTTTGATGGCGTCGACGAGGACGTAGGCGGCGTCGTAGCCGAGCGCGGCGAAGGCGTCGGGGTTTTCGTTGGCGCCCCAGCGGGCCTTGAATTTTTTCACGAAAGCCTGGACGACCGGGTCTTTGTTTTCAGGGGAGAAATGGGTGGAATAGTAGCAGCCGTTGAGGGCTTCGCCGCCGATTTCGAGGAGTTGGTCGGCGACCCAGCCGTCGCCGCCGAAGAACGGGACGTTGAGGCCGAGGTCGCGCGCTTGGCGGGCGATGAGGGCGGCTTCGGTGTAATAGCTCGGGACGAAGACGGCGTCCGCGCCGGCGGCTTTGACGGCGGTGAGCTGGGCGCGGAAATCTTTGTCGCCTTCGGAGAAATTTTTCTCGGAGACGATGATGCCGCCGTTGGCGGTGAAGGTTTCTTTGAAAAATTTGGCGAGGCCGACGCTGTAGGCGTTGGAGACGCTGGAGAGGACGGCTACTTTTTTGGCTTTGAGGTCGGTCTGGGCAAACTTGGCCATGACCGTCCCTTGAAAGGGATCGATGAAGCAGACGCGGAAGATGTAGTTGCCGGTTTGAGTAACTTTGGGGTTGGTCGCCGCGGGGGCGATCATCGGGATTTTGGCGGCTTGGGCGATCGGGGCGGCTTCGAGAGAACGGCCGGAGGCAACTTCCCCGATGAGGGCGACGACCTTGTCGCGGGAAATGAGTTTTTTGACGGCGGTGGCGGATTCGCCGGGCTTGGTTTGGTTATCCTCAGTGATGAGTTCGAGTTTTTTGCCGAGGACGCCGCCGGCGGCATTGAGCTCCTCGATGGCGAGGGTCAGGCCCTTGTGAGATTGTTGACCGAAGCTGGCTTCTTTGCCGGTGAGCGAGGCGTATTCGCCGACTTTGATGGTGTCTTGGGCGTGCAGCGCGAGCGCGAGCACGACGAGCGTGAGGAGGAGGCGGGAGGCGAGTTTCATATTAAATTAAGAGGGTGCGGCGAGGGCGGGGGCGTTGAGAGTTTCAGGGCGTCATGCTTTGGACGAACTCGAATTTGCCGTTGCGGACCTGGATGATGACGGCGTTTTTCGAGGCGTTGCGCTGGGCGTCGATGGTGATGTTGCCGGTGACGGCGGCGAAATTTTTGGTGGCGGCGAGGGCTTCGCGGATTTTGGCGCGGTCGGTGGAACCGGCGCGCTTGATGGCGTCG
Source organism: Opitutia bacterium (assembly GCA_947449835.1). Taxonomy (GTDB): domain Bacteria; phylum Verrucomicrobiota; class Verrucomicrobiia; order Opitutales; family Opitutaceae; genus Tous-C4FEB. Next base: position 14,282 of record CANFSZ010000002.1, on the reverse strand, counting down.
ACGAGCACAAGGACGGAATCATATCCGAGGGAAGCGTTGGAATCGGGCGTGGTGCCGAAGCGTTTTTTGTAGGCTTGGACGAAATTCTGGACGCGCGGTGAGGGATCGGCGGGCGAATAATGCGAACAGAGGTACGCGCCTTCGATGGCTTTGCCGCCGAGCTCGATGAGGGCCTCGGCTTCCCAGCTGTCCGCGCCGAAAATGGGTAACGTGAGTCCGAGGTCGCGGGCTTGGAGCACGATCAAGGCGCCCTCGTTATAGTAACCGGGATTAAACACGGCGTCGACGCCGGCAGCTTTGATGGCGGTGAGCTGCGCTTTGAAGTCTTTGTCGCCCTCGGCGTATTTTTGTTCGAGTACGATGGTGCCGCCGTTGGCCGTGAAGGCTTCGCGAAAAAATTTAGCGAGGCCGATGGAGTACGCGGAGCTGTTGCTCACCATCAAGGCGACGCGTTGGGCGCGGAGTTTTTCCTGGGCGAATTTCGCCATGACGGGGCCTTGGAACGGGTCGATGAAGCACGTGCGGAAGATGTAGTTGCCCGTTTCGGTGACCTTAGGGTTGGTCGAGGCGGGCGAGATCATGGGGACCTTGGCGAGCTGGGCGACGGGCGCAGCTTCGAGGGAGCGGCTGGAGGCGACTTCGCCGAGCAGGGCGACGACCTTGTCGCGGGAGATGAGCTTTTTAGCGGCGGTGGCCGATTCACCGGGTTTGGATTGGGTGTCTTCGGTGAGGAGGAGCAACGAGCGACCTAGGACGCCGCCGGCGGCATTGAGGTCGTCGATGGCCATCACGGTGCCGTTGTGGGAAGATTGGCCGAGGCTGGCTTCTTTGCCCGTGATGGAAGCGTACTCGCCGATGCGGATGGGTTCTTCGGCGGCGCGGGCGAAGGTTAAGCTGACGAGAGCGCTGGCGAACAAGAGACGCAGGGCGTAAAACATGGGAAAAATGGCGGGTCGGGTTGTAAGCGGGGAGCCGTGAGGCAAGGGCAGCCTTAGCAGGTTTTCAACCAAACTGTGCGAACGGTCGTGAATTGGCCGCGGGATAGTGGATGAATGTTCGCTGGTCTAAAACTATCAGGCTGACCGCGTCGCGGACTAGGGCGCGAACTAGGGCGCGAACTAGGCGCGGGCCACGGAGCGATCTCGGGCCAAGAAATAAATTTGCGCCGGCGGCTGGGTCAGACTTGCTCGCGGGGGTGAACACGTTTGATCGGCATCTTTTGCGCGAGTGGCTCCAGATACTGGGGCTCGTGTTGTTGGCGACGTGCGGGTTGTTGCTGGTGCAGGTGATGTACGATGATTTCCGGGCGTTGCGTGAGGGCGGCGCGCGCGGGTTGGAATTGTGGACGTATTTTTTTGTGACGATGCCGAGTTTTCTGACCGTGGTGCTGCCTCTGGCATTGCTCGTGTCGTTGATGTTTACCCTCGGGAAATTGCATCGGGCGAACGAACTCACGGCGATGCGCGCGGCGGGCGTGGGCTTTGGCCGGCTGCTCGCGCCGGTGTGGCTCATCGGGGTGTTGGCGTGCGCGCTGTCGTGGTGGTTAAACGCGACCGTTGTGCCGTGGTCCGTCGAAGAATCGCGGTCGCTGAAGGATGGATTGGAATTTCGCCGGCAGGCGCGGACGTTGCCGCCGGATCGTGTGGGCGTGGTCAACAGCGTGGGTTTCGACAATCCGGGCGCGCGGCGTATGTGGTTTTTCAACCGCTACTCCAAAGGCGCGCAGCGGGGCTACGGCGTGTCGGTTTCGGAGCTGGATGTGCGACGGCGTGAGTCGGTGCGCTTGGTCGCGGCGCAGGCTTGGTACGATACGACGCGCCGCGGCTGGATGTTTAAGGACGGCCGCGAACTGGTTTTCGATGTCGAGACGGGCGAGATCACGGCGTCGGTGCCGTTTGCGGAAAAATTTATGGAGAAATACCGGGAAGATCCGCAGCTGATGTTGTTGATCGACCGGCGTCCGATCGATTTGTCGCTCCGCGAGCTGGCGCGGCTGATCGACTATTTCGAAACCGAGCGCAATCCGAAGGGCGTGCCGTACGCGGTGCGTTATTTTGGGCTGATCGCAGACACGCTCGGGCCACTCATCGTGATTGCGATTGCGATCCCGTTTGCGGTGACGGGCGTGCGCGTGAATCCAGCGGTAGGCGTTTCAAAATCCATCGGCCTATTTTTCCTCTATTACGTGTTGGCCAACATCGCGGCCTCGCTCGCGACGAAGCAAATCATCGATCCGGCCTGGGCCGCGTGGTTGCCCAACATCGGTATGGCCGCGCTCGCGGCGTGGTTTTTTGCGCGCTTGCGGTGAGCGCGGGCGGGCTATCGGGACTAACGAGGAGCCCCGACTCAATGACCGCTTAACATCGCGCCGATGCGGCGCCAGACGGCGTTGTCGGGCCAGAGCATGATCACCCAGACGACGATGCAGTTGATGTAACTGAGAAACACGGCGGCGCTGGCCATGTCTTTGATGCGCTTGGCGAGCGGATGGATCTCGGGGCGCACGTAGTCGATGATCCACTCGATGGCGGAGTTGAGTAGCTCGACGATGAGAATCAAAATCAACGATGCGACCATCAGCGCCGTCGATACGGCGTTGACGGGCAAAATGATCGCCAGCGGTACCAACAATAAGGCAAAAATCAGGTCCTCGCGAAACGACGGTTCATGCTTCAACGCCGCGAAAAATCCGTCGATGGAGTAGCGCACCGAAGCGAAGAAATTTCTCACGCTGCGGCTTTTGACGACGGGTTCCTCGGGCGGTAGAGGCGTGGACACGATCGCACTTTAATCCTATCCTTGATCGGAGCGAAAGCCGGAAGTTGACGGCTTGCGTCAGCAAAAACCGGCGCCCCGCTACCTAGCCGCGCGTGCGACGCGGTGTTCGCCGGAAAACGTCGGATCAACTCCGAGTCGCCCGCGCGGGTCGTGCGGCGGCTTTGCGTTTCTTGGGTTTCACCGCAGTCGACGGCTCGGGCGTGGACGTGGTCGCGCTCGCGGGCGAGGGCGCCGCGGGGGCGATCGCGTCGAGGTCGGTGAAGTCGTTGATGATGCCTTCGTGCGGGCGGTCCTGTTTGTAGATTTGCAGGATGCGCGCGTGTTCGTAGTCGGTCGTGGGAAAAATCTGCGCGGGCTCGCCGGGGAGGAAAATCCCCGTGTAGGAGCGTTGGCGATCAACCATGCGACGGATGACAATCATGCGGCACGAAAGCGCGAAGGGCGCATTTAGCGAGGGCGGGGGCGAAAAAAACGGCAACGGTTGGACCGGCTTCAGCTCCAGTTGAAATTAAAGCTAATGCTGATGCGTTCGTCGTCGACGCGGTTGGCGGCGACTTCGTGTCGCAGCCAGCTTTCGAAGAGGATGACGTTGCCGGCCTCGGCGGGGTAAGTGACGTGCGCGCGGTGGCTGGGTTTGCAGTCGGTGCGGCGGGGCGGGGCCGCCATGAAGCGGTCGAGCCGAGGGTCTTCAAATTTCAGACCGGAGCAGCCGGGCGGCGTGGCGACGTAGTAAGTGCCGCTGATGAACGCAAGCGGGTGCAAGTGGAGCGAATGCGCCGCGGTGGGCGGCATGATGTTCACCCAGCAATCGGTCATGCGAATGGTGCAACCGCGCAGGTCGAACTCGAGCGTGCGGGCGTAATCACGGGCGTGGCGGAGCAGTTTTTTCTCGAGGCCGGCGAACGTGCTCGAGAAACGGTGGAGCTCGTTCATCGAGGCGTAGCTAGTGTAGCCGCCGGGGTAATTTTTGGCGGACCATTTGCGCCCCGCCGCGTCGTAGTCGCGGAGGTTGCGGCATTCGTCGATCAACTCGGCGTTGAATTTGGCGAGGCCAGCGGCTTGGAGCGGCTCGCAATAAATCTCAGTGGGAAACCAGGTGCGGACGGGCATGGAAAAAAGAAGGAGAAGTCGCGGTCGAGTACGATCAACGCACGCCGCCCATGAGTTTTTTGACCCATGGCACGAGCGCGAGCAGCGCGAGCGCACAACCGCCGACGATCAGCGCTTGATGTTGGAAAAAATCCGCGAGCTGGGCGGGGTTGTCGCTTTTGAATTCGCCCGCGAGCACGCCTGCGAGCTTGTTGCCGAGTGCGGCGGCGAGGAACCAGATGCCCATGACGAGGCCGACGAGGCGCGCCGGAGCGAGTTTCGTCATCGTCGAGAGACCGACGGGGCTCAGGAGCATTTCGCCGCACGTCTGGAGGAAAAACAGCGCGACGAGCCACATCGGGCCGATCTTGCCATCGGCGGTCAGCTTCGCGGCGGGCACCATGAGCGCGAAGGACAACGAGACGCAAAGCAACCCGAGCACGAATTTCATCGGGCTGGACGGTTGCTTCGAGCCGAGGCCGATCCAGAGCATCGCGAAGACCGGCGCTAGCGTGATGACCCAGATGGAGTTGACCGATTGCCACCACGAAGACGGGAAGGCGGAGCCGAAAATTTCGTTGCGCGTGAGGCGATCGGCGAAGAGCGAGATCGTTGAACCGGTTTGCTCAAAAATTGCCCAGAAAATCTCGGCGGCGAAGAAGAACACCAGAATCGCGGCCATACGTTTGCTGTCCTGATCGGGGCGAAACGCGAAGAAAAGAATCGCCGCGATCTGCAACGCGAACAGCGCGTAAACGATCGCCGGATAAGTATCGCTCGCCTTCATCGCCGCGATTAGCGCCGCCGAACCGAGAATGACGAGCCCGAGTCGGCCCCACGGACGGCGGCCGTCGCTTTCAGGAGCGGGGGCGGCGCCGACGTGAGCGATCCGGTTACCTTGCAGCACATAAACGACGAGCCCGAGCGCCATGCCCACGCCGGCCGCCGCGAAACCCCAATGCCAGCTGTGCACGGGATTGAAGCCCCACGCGGTGAGTTGAGCTTTCCAGCTGGCGCTCTGCGCGAGGTAACCGGTGACGAGCGGCGCGGCAAACGCACCGAGGTTGATGCCCATGTAGAAAATAGAGAACCCGGCATCGCGGCGTTCGTCGTCGGGTCGATAGAGGCTGCCGACCATCGTGGAAATGTTGGGCTTCAGCAGGCCCGTGCCGAGGGCGACGAGCACGAGGCCGGTGTAGAATGTCGAGACCGAGTTGAACGCCATCGTGAAGTGACCCGTGGCGATGATGACGCCGCCCACAAACACCGCTCGGCGTGCACCGATGAAGTTGTCCGCGATGAAGCCTCCGAGAATCGAGAGTAAGTAGACGCTCATCGTGTACGTGCCGTAAACGGCCGAGGCGTCTTTGACCGCGTAACCGAGACCGCCCTCCGCGGCGGTTTTCGTCATGAACAAAATCAACAACGCGCGCATGCCGTAGTAGCTGAAACGCTCCCAGAGTTCGGCGAGGAAGAGCGTGGTGAGTCCGCGGGGGTGGCCGCCGATGCCGCCCGTATCAAGTGACGCGGTCGAGGTTGGGGTGGGGTGCGATGTCATGGTTTGAAACCGCGAGCGTGGCGGTCGCGGTCGCCACGGCAAAGCCGAAATCAGGTCCACCCACCGCCGGCGCGTTTGGGCGCGGCTGCAAACTCGGCCCGGCCAGATCCGTACGCTCGTTTAAAAAGCCGCTGTCCCTCGTCGCTATTTTGGTTTAAGCCCAAGTTCTTCCACGCATGAAAGCTTCCGATTTTTTCAGCCTGCCGGCCTCGCTCGTTTCGTTTGCCGCACATTTTCCAGGTGATGTCGCCCCGTGGGAATGGTTGAAACGCATCGCGCCGGCCCTCGCCGCGCAGGATTTCTCGCAACCGCAGGCGACGCGTCCGCCCGGCGTGCACGTTGAGGGCAATGTCTACATTCACCCGTCGGTAAAACTTCCGGCCTACGCCACGATCATCGGGCCGGCGTGGATTGGCGCAGGAACTGAGATTCGGCCCGGTGCTTATATTCGCGGCAATGTCATCGTCGGCGCCCACGGCGTGTTGGGCAACGCCTGTGAATTCAAAAACGCGCTCCTGCTCGATCACGCTCAAGTGCCGCATTTCAGCTACGTCGGCGACTCGATCATCGGCAACCACGCGCACCTCGGCGCCGGTGCGATTTGTTCCAACCTCCGGCTCGACCAAAAGCCCGTCATCGTGCGCACGCCCGAGACGGTCTATGAAACCGGCCTGCGCAAATTTGGCGCCATCCTCGGCGATGCGGCTGAGGTCGGTTGCAACGCCGTACTCAACCCCGGCACGGTCCTCGGTCAGCGCGCGCTCGTGATGCCCACCGTGGCTTTTGCCGGTTATCTCCCGCCCGCCACGATCGCCAAATCCCGCGGCGGCGTGACCCACCTCCCGCGGCGGGATTGACGCCGCGGCGCCACCTCCCCGAAGCTCCGTTTTTTCATGCGCACACTCACCGGCATCACGCCCTCGGGCACGCTCCATATCGGCAATTATTTCGGCGCGATGCGACCCGCCATCGACGCGCAGACGCGCGGCGACTGTTTTTACTTCATCGCCGATTACCACTCGATGACGACCGTCACCGATCCGGTGGAGCGCCGCAAAAACACCCTCGGCATCGCGCTCGATTGGCTCGCCTGCGGTCTTGATCCCAAGACCAGCGTGTTCTGGCGCCAAAGCGATGTGCCCGAAGTCTGCGAACTCATGTGGATGCTTGGCACGCTCACGCCGATGGGCCTCATGGAACGCGCCCATAGTTACAAAGACAAAACAGCCAAAGGCATCTCGCCCAACTTCGGTCTCTTCGCGTATCCCGTGCTCATGGCGGCGGATATTTTGCTATACGACACGCACCGCGTGCCCGTCGGCCGCGATCAGAAACAGCACGTCGAGATGACGCGCGACATGGCGATCAAGTTCAACGAAGCCTACGGCGAAACGCTCGTCGTGCCCGAGTCCGAGATCCGCGACGAGGTCGCCGTGATCCCCGGACTCGATGGCCAGAAAATGTCCAAGAGCTACGGCAACACGATCGAGATCTTCGGTGACGAGAAAGCGCTCCGCAAAAAAATCATGGGTATCATGATGGACTCGCGCACCCCCGCCGAGCCCAAGCCCGACGCCGACCAAAACCTCGCGATCCAACTCCTGAAGTTTTTCGCCACGCCCGAAGTGGTGCTCGACTACGAAAACCGTCTCCGTGCCGGCGGCCTCGGCTACGGTGATTTGAAGAAAGCGCTGTTTGAGCACTATTGGAATTACTTCGCCGTCGCCCGCGCGCGCCGCGCCGAACTCGCGGCGAATCTCGATCACGTCGAAGCTGTGCTGCGCGACGGCGCCCAACGCGCCCGCGCCGTGGCCGAGCAAGTGATCAGCCGCGCTCGCAAGGCGAGCGGGCTACGCTGATTTCCGACAGAACCTAGTTCCTCTTACTGATCCTTCGCTCGCGCCGCCGCTCAGATGATCGTGATGCGTGGTGCTTCGAGCGCGGCGATCTTCGCCATGATGCGCTCGGCCGCGCGTTGATAACGCTGATCTTTTGGGTCCGTGGCGTGATCGTAGTCGCTCGGCGCGAGGGCCGGACCAAACACCAACGACACCGGCGTGCCCGGAATCAGTTTGCCGCTGCGACCAAAGGCTTCGTACGACCCGAAAAGCCGCACGGGCACGACGGGCACTTGCGCGCGTGAAGCCAACATCCCGACACCCGGCTTCGGCGTTTGCAGATTTCCATCGGGTGAGCGCGTGCCTTCGGGAAATAAAATCACAACTTTGTTTTTCTTCAGCGCTCCGAGCACGCGTTTGATCGCGGTGACATCCGCGCCGCCGTCGCGGTCCACGGGAATCGTGCCGACGGCATCAAGCCACCACGCGGCGAGTCCGGGTTTCCAAAGCGTTTTGCGGGCGAAAAACGAAACTTGTTTGGGCAACTGCGAGCCCACGAAGGGCGGGTCGAGCAGACTGGCGTGACTCGCCGCGATCAGGTACGCGCCGTCCGCGGGAAGATTTTCTAAACCGATCACTTCGCCTCGAAACCACATGCCGTAGACGACGTGGGAGACGTAGTGAAAAAAGCCGTAAACCGGCTCCATCTCGACTTGGGGAAAGGCGCGGCTCATGCGGAGGCGAATTTGGCGGCGATGGGCGCAGCGATGGTATCGACGACCTCGGCCAACGTCAGGTGCGTGCCGTCGATCAGCACCGCGCCTTGCAGGCTTTCTTGGAGGCGTTGGCTGTCGAGCGTGTCGCGTTTGGCGACTTGGTCTTGGAGGCCTTGTTGTTCGCGCCGACGGGCGCGTTCGACGGGATCAGCAAAGAGGAAAAAGCGAAAGTCAGCGTCGGGAAAAATTTTCGAGCCGATGTCTCGGCCTTCCATCACGAGCCCGCGAAAACCATCACGGCGCGCGGTGTCGGCTTGGCCGCGTTGGTAATCGAGCAGCGCGGCGCGCACGGCCGGAATCGCGGCGAAACGCGCGACGTGCGCGGTGACTTCGGCGCTGCGGATTTCAGTATCAGGAATCGTGTGACCGCTGAGTTCGATCTCGGCGTTGCGACCGGTGACGCGCGTGGTGAAGGTCACGGCGGCGAGCGCTGCCTCGACGCCGTTGATATCTTCGGGCGTCACGTGGCGGCGCAGGAGCTCGGCGGTGACGGCGCGGTAGTACGAACCGGTATCGGCGTGGAGCAGGTGGAAACGTTCGCTAAGGGTGCGTGAGGTGGACGATTTGCCCGAGGCGGCGCCGCCGTCGATGGCGACGATGAGGAAGGGTGAGCTGGGCATCAGGAGGCGAACGAATTTTGGCGGACGGTTTCCAGCAACTCGAAAAAGTGCGGAAAGGTTTTGGCGCAACAGCCGGGGTCTTTGATCGTGAGCCAAGGCTGGCCGTCGCCGCGCAGATCGAGGCAGCCCAGAATCGCAAAACTCATGGCGAAACGATGGTCGCCGTACGTCTCGATCGTTTCCCCGCTGCGCAGGTAGCGCGGCGCGATCTCGAGGGCGTCGGGTGTTTCGATCACGTGCTGGCCGAGGCGGGTGAGCTCGCGGGCCATGCCGGCGACGCGGTCGGTTTCTTGTTTACGCGTGTGCGCGATGCCCGAGATGTGCGTGGGGCCGGCGAGGAGCGGCGAGAGGGCGGCGAGCGTGAGAAACGTATCGGAAAACTCCGAGAAATCCTGCGTCACGCCGCGCTGCATCGTCGTCTGCGCGAAGCTGGTATCGAGGCCGCGCGAGCTTGGGCGGATCGTCGCGCCCACGCGCACGAGCACGTCGGCGAAATGTGTGTCGCCCTGTAGCCCCGCGCCGGGCGCGCGCAGAAAGGGCAGATGCAGCGCTCCGCCGGTGACGAGCGGCAACGCCAAAAAATAGCTCGCCGCCGTGGCGTCCGGTTCGATCGCGTAGCGCGCCGGCGCTTCGTAGCGCCCTGGCTTGAGCACAAAGGTCTCGCTGCGAGTTTGCGCGTCGAGCTTGTAGCCAAATTCCGCCATGAGGCGCGTCGTCATTTCCACGAAGGGCCGGCGCACTTCGGCGGTGAGCGCGACTTCGACCGGGCCGGAGGCGAGCGGCGCGACCATCAGCAGCGCGGAAAGGAGTTGGCTGCTCTCGCTGGCGTCGAGGTTCACCGTTCCGCCGCGCAGCCCGTGCGCGTGGATTTCAATCGGGAAAAACCCTTCTTCGCCCAGGCACCGAATGTCCGCGCCGAGGCCGCGCAATGCCTCGATCAGGGCGCGCATCGGGCGTTTCCGCATCTGCGGGATGCCGTCGATCCGGTAAACTCCCCGCGGTGCCGCAGCGCACAGCGCCGTGAGAAACCGGGCCGCGGTGCCGGCGAGGCCAACAAACAATTCCACGGGCGCGGTCGTGGCGGCGAAGGCCTGCGCTTGATCGGCGACGCGCACGGTGAGGGCGGTTTCGTCGGCGGTGACGCTCAAGCCGAGCTGGCGCAACGCTTCAGCCATGAGGCGCGTGTCTTCACTGAACAGCGCACCGGTAAGCGTGACCGGGCGATCGCTGAGCGCCGCGAGCAAAAGCGCGCGGTTGGTGAGACTTTTGGAGCCGGGCACGACGACCTCGCCGCGCACGGGGCGGGTGAAGGGCGTGATCGGGAGGAGATCGGGCAAGGCCATGACGAGCAGTAAGCGTCGAGGAATCCGGCGGCGACGCCAAGGGGTTTTTAAACCGCCAGCTTTCCCCGCGCAACGTTCGCGCGTTACGGGCGGATGGATTCGACAAATACGCAACGGCCGCCGCGCACGGCGATGATGGCGGCGTCTTTCAGCGCGTCGCGGTTTTCGTCGAGCGTGGTGCGGCCCGTCACGCCGGGAAAATCCCGCGTCGCCGCGAGCGCTTGTTTCAACGCGCTACGCTCGGTCGAACCCGCGCGGCGAGCGGCGTCGGCGATGAGATTGACCGCATCGTAAGTGAGCGCGGCGAGTCCGACGGGCGCGGAGCCGTGGCGGGCGGTGTAAGCGGTGACGAAGCGGCGCGAGGCGGGCGCGGCGCTTTCGGCGGAGTAATGCGTGGAATACACCGTGCCTTCGAGTGCCGGCCCGCCGATCTCCAGGAGTTGCGGCGCTTCGAAACCATCGCCGCCGAGCAGTGTCGCGTGGAGGCCGAGTTCGCGGGATTGTTGGGCGGCGAGTCCGGCTTCGACGTAGTAGCCGGGGAGAAAGATCGCATCGGCGCGGGTCGCGCGGATCGCGGTGAGTTGGGCGCGGAAATCTTTGTCGCCGCCGGCGTACTTTTGCGAGGCGACGACCTCGCCGCCCAGCGCGGTGAAGGTTTTGGCAAAGACCTCCGCGAGCCCGACGGAGTAACTGGCCGAGGCGTCGATGAGGAGCGCCGCGCGGCGCAGGCCGAGGGTTTTCCAGGCGTACGTCGCGAGCACCGCGCCTTGGAAGGGATCGGCAAAACACACGCGGAAGATGCTATCGCCGACGGCGGTCACGCGGGGATTGGTGGACGCGGGTGTGACGAGCGGGACGCCCGCGAGTTGAGCGACGGGTGCAGCTTCGAGGGTGCGGGATGAAGCGCATTCGCCGACTAGCGCGATGACCTTGTCGCGACCGATGAGTTTCTTGGCGGCCGTGGCGGATTCCCCGGCGAGGGAACGGTTGTCCTCGACGACAAGTTCAACGGGTCGGCCGAGGATGCCGCCCGCGGCGTTGAGATCGTCGATGGCGAGCCGCGCCCCGCGCAGCGCCGCTTCGCCAAAGGAAGCGTCGCGCCCCGTGATCGACATGAAGAAACCGATTTTTATCGGCTCCCCCGCCGGCGCCGCCGCACGGGCGAGAGAAACCAAGACGCAGCAACACACGACGAAAAGGGGGCGCAAAAGAGCGGGCATAAAATCGAGGGTGATCGCGAAAACGAGTTGTGGCGAAAACAGCTAGGGCAAGAGCTAGGCTAGATTTAGTCGGCCATCTTCGGGCATTGAATAATCAAGGCTGCGAAAACCTTAGTTTTTCACGCCGCTCGCGAGCAGCGTTTCGAAAAACGGCTCGGTGGTTTCGACGGCGACGGTGGCGACTTCGACTTGGTGGAAACCGGCGGTCTTCAGGAAGCCGTGCAACGCGCTCTCTTTGAAGCCGAGCCAGACGTCGGCGTAGAGATCGCGCGCTTTTTCAAACGTGTGCTCGGCGAGGTCGAGGATCAGGACTTGGCCACCGGGTTTGAGGATGCGGTAGGCTTCGGCGACGGCGCGTTGCGGGTGTTGGGCGTGGTGGAGCGCTTGACTCAGGATCGCGAGGTCCACGGAAGCATCGGCCAACGGGACGTGTTCGATGTCGCCGAGTTTGTAGGCGAGGTTGGCGAGGCCGTTTTTGGCGGCGAGCTCGGTGCCGACTTCGACCATGCGCGGAGAATTATCAATACACCAGACCTGGGCGGCGCGCTGGGCGAGGAGTTGCGAGACGAGACCTTCGCCGGCGCCGAGGTCGGCGATGGTGATCGCCGGGGTGAGGCGCAGGGCGAGGTGACCGATGGCTTCCCACGAGCGGCCGGGGCAATAGTTTTTCCCGAGCCGGCCAGCGATGAGGTTAAAATACTGTTCCTGCGTGCGGCGGCGCTTTTGGAGGATGCGCTCGAGGTTGGTGCGGTCGTCGGTGAGCTCGGGGAGCGTCGCGACCGAGGCGACGGCGGCTCGCAGCAAGTTGAGGGAAGCGGGGCTGAGGCTGGCGCGAAGGGAGTAAAACGCTTTTTTGCCCTCGCGGCGGTCGGAGACGAGGCCGGCTTGGCGGAGTAGGGCGAGCTGGGAAGAGATGCGCGACTGGCCCATGCCGAGGATCTCCTGGAGCTCGGCGACGGAGAGTTCCTCGTGGAGCACGAGGGCGAGCAGGCGCAGGCGGGTGGGGTCGGAAAGGGTTTTGAGGATGTCCCACGAAGCGTTCACAAGGAGGGAAGGTGGAGAAACGATGCTGCGTGGCAATGGCGTAGGCGGGGCATAAAAAACCCGACCGCCGGTGAAGGGGTCGGGTTTGGGGGAAGGAGGACTTAAGACTTATAGCGAGTCGACGTAGCGTGCGATGGTGACGATCGCGTAGCTGTCTTCGGAGGTACCGGTCTTCACTTTGACGGTGTCTCCGACTTTCTTGCCGAGGAGTGCGGCGCCCATCGGGGTCTTGTAGGAGAGGATATTCTTGTCGGGGTTGCCGTCCCAGACGCCGAGGAGCGTGTAGGTGGTCTGGCCGCTGGCGGCGCGGACCGTGACAACGCTACCGACGCTGACCTGCTCGGTGGAGGCTTCCTTGAAATCGGTGATGCGGGCGCGGCCGAGGTCTTTTTCGAGGAGGGTCTTTTTGCCCATGAGGACTTGCTGGTCCTGCTTGGCCATCTTGTATTCGGAGTTTTCCTTAAGGTCGCCGTGTTCTCGGGCGGTGGCGATGGCTTTGGAGTTTTCCGGAATCTCTTTGGAGACGATGGATTCGTATTCGGCGCGCTTGGCTTCGTAGGAGGCGCGGGAGACCAGGAGTTGCTCTTCCTTGCTCTCGGCATCGGCGGCGACGAGGGACTGAATCTTGGGGAAGATTTTGATGAAGCGGGCGAGGAGGGACTTTTTGGTGAGTTCCTCGAAGCCTTGGTTCAGCATCAGCGTGTTCGCGAGATCGCGGGCGGTCTCGGGATCGGCAGTAGATAGAAGGTCGGCGATGAGGTCGGTGTCTTCGGAGAGGATATCGGCGAGCGGGATGCGGCGCGCGCTGGCGGCTTGGAGCGCTTCGTAGTCGATAGCGAAGAAGACGGCGCTCAGGAGGCGCGGGGTGATGAGATCGTTGAGCAGCTTGGCGAATTTCTTCGAGTGACGGTTCTTGACGATCCAAAGGAGGACGGGGGCGCGGAGATTTTGCTCGGTCTGCCAGCGGGTGAGGGTGGCAGCGAGGTCATCGGAGTAGCCTTGCTCGACGAGGAAGTTGATGCACTCGGTGGTGAACTTGCCTTGGGAGACCTTGAGGAGGCCGAAAACGATATCGCGGGTCTCGATCGGGTGCGTGGCGAGGATAAGCTCAAGGAAACGGCTCTGGAAGTGAACGGGGATTTTTTCCGCGATCTCGGGGAGGTCACGTTGGTTGGCGATGAGGCTGGCCTGGGAAGGTTCGTAGGCGGTCTCGGAGCCGACGAGTCTGGCAAGATCGTCGCGGATGGCGGCGCCGTAGAGACGTTCGGCGGCGTCGAGCTGGTTGCTCTCTTGGACGGAGGTGGCGAGGCCGGCGAGGACGGAGGCGAGGTCTTTTTGGGACGTGGCTTTGTCGGAACCGTCGACGAGTTCCTCGGCGAGGAGGATGCGGCGACGGGCGGAGCGGGTGCCGTTGAATTGTTCAACGAGTTCGTCTTCGGCGGAGACGGGCGTCTCGCGGATGAGGTAGCACTCGGTCTTCTTGACGGGTACTTGGATGCGGGCGTCTTTGGCGATGAGTTTCTTGGCGGCCGCCCACCATTTTTTGAATTTCTCTTCGCCGAGCACCTGCGCAAGGACGATCTCGATTTCGATGGCGGTGGCGGCGTTGTTCGGGTAAGCTTGGAGAGTCTCGATCAAGAGTTGGGCGGGATTATCCGCGATGAGCTCGTTGATTTTCTGCGTGTCAGTTTCTTTGCGAACGAGGAGGTGCTTGGCGGGCAAGACTTCCATCGTGCTGATGCAGAACGCAGGGTCCATGGAGTGGCCCTTCTTGTCTTTGAAATCGATGACGAGCTTTTGGGCGGCATCGTCGTAACGCTTGATTTGGCCAAAACCCCAGCTGCGGTGGACCACGTAGGCGTCCGCTTCCATGGCCTCCAACTTGGCTTTGGACGCCTTAAGCGTCGGGTTTTTGGCGATGAGCGCGGATACTTCGGCGGAATTCATGGTTGCGTGAGTGAGGGCCTGAACGGGATAGTTGAGCGGATAATGACTAACGCTGTCAATCCGAGTCTC
>CANFSZ010000001.1 GCA_947449835.1 Opitutia bacterium | reverse complement strand
TGTCGATGATGAAGGTGGCGCGGTAATTGCGTTTGGACGGGTTCATGGATTGGGTTCTCGGCGGTTGAGTTGATTCATGGCGAAGGAAGCGCCGCGAGTCAGCAGCAATTCCAAGCCTTCGATGTAATGGGTGAGTTTTTGTTGAATGAGAATACTTTGATCTGTCGTAAATTTTCCGAGGACGAAGTCCTTGAGGTCCATGGCCGCGGGTTCTTTAGGGCCGATTCCCACGCGGAAGCGTAAGAAATCAGGGCCTAGTTTTTCGAGCAAGCTAGCGACTCCGTTGTGGCCCCCTGCCCCGCCGTTTTCGGCTACTTTCACGAGTCCGACTTCGATGTTGAGATCGTCGTAGATGGCGACGATTTCAGGCGCGGCCAGTTTGTAAAAACGGGCTACGGCGGCGACGGATCGGCCACTTTCGTTCATGAACGTAAGTGGCTTCACCAACCAGCGGGTACAGCCAGGCGCGAAATCCCAGCGGGCGATTTCGGCTTCGAAGCTAGGTTTGGTTTGCCACGTGAGCCCGTGTTTTAAAGCAAGGGCTTCTATAACAACCCAACCTAGATTGTGGCGGGTATTCGCATAGTCGCGACCTGGATTTCCCAGGCCGGCGACGAGCGAGATGGACATGACTCAAAGAACATTCGCCGTGCGCGGCGCCACGAGAGCGACGCGCGGGCGATCGGAAAACGCTTACTTCTTGGCGGGCGCAGCGGGCTTGGCGGCGGCGGGAGCAGCGCCGGCCTTGGCGGCAGGAGCAGCGGCTTTGGCATCGCCAGCGGCGGGCGCAGCAGCACCAGCGGCGGGAGCGGCAGCACCGGCCGCGGGAGCAGCAGCACCTTCGGCAGGCGTGGCGGCGGCCGCGACTTCCTGCACGATTTCGGCGACGGGTTCGACGCACGAAACGATGGGTTGACCCTTGGTGTCCAAAAACTCGACGCCAGCGATGGCCTTGAGTTCGGAGACTTTGATGGTCTCGCCGACCTTGAGCTCGGTGACGTCGACGTTGATCACCTCAGGCAGATCTTTCGGCAAGCAGCGGACGCGCAGCAAGTGGGCGTTCATCTCAAGCACGCCGTTTTGATTTTTAACACCAAAGGATTCACCGGCGGTCACGACGGGAACGCGGATTTCGAACAACTCATTAGCCTTCACTTCTTGAAGGTCGAGGTGGAGATATTTGTCGGTGATCGGATCACGCTGAATCTCTTGGAGGAAGGAAAGGGCCTTTTCGGCTTTGCCAGCTTGTTGGAGCTGAATGAGCACGGCGCGACCAGAAACGACCTTGAGAAGGCGGACGAACTCCGGGGTGTCCACCGAGAGCTTCTCGGGGCTGGTGTGCTTTCCGTAGAGGATTGCAGGAATGGCATTCGCTTTACGAACGCGACGGGAGGCACTGCGACCGGTCTGGGTGCGCGGAGTGACGTTGAGTGTGAGCTGAGTTTTCATGAATTTGGTCCCCCTGAGACCCCGGTAATCGGGGGCAGGCGTATTGGAAAAGGGTTGAATGCATAGAACTGGCCCGGGCGAAAGCAATCAAAAGTTAACAACCCATGGATTTTTTCTGCAGCGAACGCAAAAGGAGCATTGACAAGACCGTGGGCACTTATGTTTTCCAGACCTCCCAATCGTGGTGCGAATCACGCTTGGAAATGATGCCTGGTAGCTCAGTGGCAGAGCAGGTGACTGTTAATCACTTGGTCGTAGGTTCGACCCCTACCCGGGCAGCCACTTTAGCCCAACAACTTACAAGTTGTTGGGCTTTTCTTTGTAGCGATCAAAAACGCGTTCAGCCTAGCTCACCGTTAGATCACGAGAAAAGACCTTACCTAAACCCAAATTGCCCGCATGTTTGAAGGATGGCCACGACTACGATGAGAACACTTCCATCCTCACTCCTTTTTTCAAGGCTACTGGTGTTGACCTGCTCACTCCTCACCCTGCGTGCCGCGGCCGACTTTGATGTGGTCGTCTACGGCGGCACCGCGGGCGGGGTAATGACGGCGATAGCCGCCGCTCGCAACGGCGCACGCACCGCCTTAATCGAGCCGCGCGCGCAAATCGGCGGCATGGTCGCGGGCGGACTTTCCGGCACCGACGTGGGTAAACGCGAAGTCATCGGGGGTCTCGCGTTGGAGTTCTATTATCGAGCGGGACGCGCTTACGGGCTCGAACGTCACCAGCAAGAAATCGCCTGGATGCCAGAGCCCAAAGTAGCGGCCGCACTTTTCCGGTCGATGTTACAGGAAGCCGGCGTGACTTTGCTGGAGCACCATCGCTTGCAGGAGAAAACCGGCGTACACAAAACCGGTTCGCGCATCACGGAAATCGTGATGGAAAACGGCGCCACCATCAAAGGCCGAGTCTTTGCCGATGCCTCCTACGAAGGCGACCTCATGGCCCAAGCCGGCGTGAGTTATACCTACGGCCGCGAGAGCTCGGAGCAGTATGGCGAGTCCTTGGCCGGCGTCCGCACCTTCACGCCGAGCCACCAATTCTCGATCGACCTGACCGCGCGCGACGAGACCGGTCGCGTTTATCCCGAGATTTCGACGACCCCGCGCGGTCAACCCGGATCCGGCGATCGCCGGATTCAAGCGTACAACTTCCGCGTCATCGCCACGCAAGATCCGGCCAACCGCCTCCCGTGGGCTAAACCGGCCGGTTATGACCCTAAGCGTTACGCCCTACTCGCCCGCTACCTGAAGGCGATGACCTCTTATTTAGGGCGCCCGTTACAACTCAATGAAATCAGCCTGCTGCGCGTCATCCCCAACGGTAAAGTTGACCTCAATAACCGCGGTGCCTTTTCCACCGACTATATTGGTGGCAGCTACGGTTATCCCGAGGGATCCTACGCCGAACGCGAGCGCATCTGGGCCGATCACGCCGGTTACCAACAAGGTTTTTATTATTTCTTAGCAACCGATCCGCGGGTGCCCGCCCCACTCCAAGCCGAGATGAACCAGTACGGTCTAGCCAAAGATGAATTTCCCCACAACGACCACTGGCCCGACCAACTCTATATCCGAGAAGGTCGCCGTATGATCGGCGTTTTCGTTGCGACCCAAAAAGATCTCCAGACTGATCGTACCAAAGACGACGCCATCGGCATGGGCAGCTACAACTCCGATTCGCACAACGTCCAACGCTTCATCAACGACCAAGGCTTCGTCGAAAACGAAGGCGACGTCCAAGTACCCGTGCAGCCGTATCAGATCCCTTTTCGCATTCTCGTGCCCCGAATAAAAGAAAGCACCAATCTCTTGGTCCCCGTCTGTTTTTCAGCCAGCCACATCGCCTATTCGAGCCTCCGGATGGAACCCCAATATATGATTCTAGGTCACGCCGCCGGCATCGCCGCCGCCGCAGCCGCTCGCGCGGACATCGACGTGCAAGCCACCAACGTGGCCGCCTTACAGCAGCAACTCCAACGCGAGTCCGCGATCTTCGAACGCGGGCTCACCTTTCAAGAAACAGCGCTTACCCTAATCCGAGCACGCTACCGCGCCCCGACCCCGACCGGCCCGAGAGGCTACGAGCGGATTGCGCCAAAATAACCGCCAAAGCGCCCCACCCCGCAACACGCCGCCGACATTTCGCTGACCACGTTGAGCGGCTCGAGATAAGGCCCATGATGCAGATTGAAAACCTACTTCACTAGCGCGCATGGTTTTCGATCTAATTTCACTCACGCACCAAAGAAAGTCTCGCCCTTCACATAAATCTCCTGAGTGGAAGACAACATCAACGCCTCCACGCCGAGCTCGAGCAGCAAAGACACCAACACCAGATCGCCGGCCATTGACCAGACACGCTGACGGGGACTTTCGCGCGGCAATTCAGCAGTATCTAGCTTGACGTTATCATGATGACGTTATCAGTTATCATTAATGCGAACAATCGTCGACCTAACCGAGGAGCAGGTGCGATCCCTCGCTCGCTTGTGTGCGGACCAAGACATTTCGCGCGCCGAAGCCGTCCGCCGCGCCGTCGACCGTTTGACGAGCGAAAGTGCTGTAGCGCAGAAGGAGATTGGATTCGGACTGTGGAAGCACAAGCGCCTCGACAGCCGCAAACACGTTGACCGGCTTCGTACTGAATGGGGTGCCCGATGAGGGCGATCATCGATAGCGATGTGCTGATTGATTATCTTCAGGGTTTAAACACGGCAAAGTTGGAGTTGGATCGGTATCCGAAGCGAGAGATGAGTATCGTCTCGTGGATGGAGATAATGGCGGGAGCAGATTCACCAGAGGAAGCGAAAGCCTGCCAAGGCTTCTTGAATAGTTTCACCATTCATCAGCTTTCGATAGAGGTCGCGAGCGAAGCCGTTAAGATCCGAAAAGAATTCCGGATTCGGCTGCCCGACGCCGTTGTGTGGGCGACGGCGCGGAGCCAAGGCTGTTTGTTGGTGACAAGAAACACTAAGGATTTTCCTGCCTCAGAGCCGGACATTCGCATTCCCTACGGGGTTTAGGTCCGACTCGCCTTTAGGTGCAGCCGGTGGTCCCTGGGGAATGAATCCCATGCTAGCGAAAAGGCGGCACGCGACTCGCCGTAGCCTAAGCGCTTAGTGCTCAATCCAATTTCACTCGAGCACGACAGAACGCCTCGCACTTAGCATAAATTTCTTGCGCCGAAGACAACGTCAAAGCCTCCGCCGCCAGCTCACGCGCATCCGCCATCGTCATCGCCCGGAGCAAATATTTCACCGCCGGTAATAACGGCGGCGTCATACTCAACGCATCCACGCCAAGTCCGAGCAGCAACGGCACCAACACCGGATCGCCGGCCATTTCACCGCAGACGCTGACGGGGACTTTCGCGCGATGCGCCTCGTCGACCACGTGTTTCAAGGTGCGAATCACCGCTGGATGCGTCGGTTCGTAAAGGTGCGCGATACGATCATTGCCGCGGTCGATCGCCAGCAGGTACTGGATCAAATCGTTGGTCCCGATGCTGAAGAAATCGCAGCTCCGTGCCAACAAGTCCGTGGTCACAGCGGCGCTCGGGATCTCGATCATCGCGCCGACGTCCATATCGGCATCAAAAGCTTGTCCGCGCGCCCGCAATTCGAGCTTACATTCCTCGAGAATGACATTGGCCCGGGCTAATTCATCCGCGCCGCTGATCATCGGATACATCAGGCGCACTCGACCGTGCGCACTCGCCATCAAAATCGCGCGGAGCTGATCTTTAAAAATCGCCGTGTGCTCCAGGCAAAACCGAATCGCCCGAAAGCCCATGAATGGGTTGTCTTCTTTAGGAAACAGATCGGGATTTCCCGCCAGCGGTTTATCTCCGCCGAGGTCTAGCGTGCGAATCACCACGGGCAGTGGCGCCATGCCTTCGGCGAGGGCTTTATAGGCGACGAATTGCTCCTGCTCAGTGGGAATACGCGCCGAATTCAGATAAAGATATTCAGTGCGAAACAACCCAACGCCTTGCGCAAAATATTCCCTCGCGAGCGCGATCTCTTCCACTTTTTCGAGGTTCGCCTGCAGGCTGATGCTCACACCGTCGAGCGTCACCGCCGGTTGGCGATTGGCTTCAAGCAAGCGGTGTTCAAACGTTTTCTTCTGCGACTGAATTTTACCGTAGCGGAACAACGTCTGCTCCGAGGGGTTGACGATCACGAGGCCATCGTAGCCATCGATGAGGACCCAATCGCCGGTCTTCACTCGCTTGGTGAGATCGCGCACCCCCACGACGGCCGGCACCTTCATGGAACGCGCGACGATCACCGCGTGGCTGGTCTTGCTGCCCGAGTCCATCACGATGCCGAGCGCCGCACTGCGATCGATGCTCGCCGAGTCAGAAGGCGAGAGATCGTTCGCCACGACGATGCGTTTTTCCGCGAGCTTACTCAGACTGTTTTCCGCCTGCCCGAGGAGATTTTGCAACACCCGCTGCGCGACATCACGAATGTCTCCAGCGCGTTCCCGCAGGTATTCGTCATCAATCTCGGAAAACGCCTGGATGTAGCGCGAGGCGACGTTGTTAAAACACGTTTCAATATTCCGCCCCGACTTTTCAAATTCCCGGATCGTCTCCCCGATCAACGCCTGATCTTCGAGCACCAGCAAATGCGCGTCGAAAATCAACGCCTCGGCTTTGCCCAGATTTTTCTCCACCTCGTCCTGTATTTTCGCGATCTGCTGCCGCGTCGTGAGCAAGGCCTGATCGAAACGCGCGACCTCCTCGATGCGTTTTTCCAAGTCCACCTGATAACTCGGCACCTCCACATCGCTCTGCAAATACACAAACACCGTGCCATAGGCGATGCCCTGCGAGGCGGAGATGCCTTGCACGACGATTTCTTGCTGATGCCTAGAGTCCGATGACATGCGAATGCGTCGCCGGTAAGGGGATAACAACGACGGTGCCGAGGATAACGCTTTGCTCGATAGCCTGGGTCAATGCTGATTCACGCGATCCGCGTCTCGACCACGAAACCCGTCGGCCCCCACGCCGCGCGCACCATTTCAATAATCGCAGCGACCGGCGCATCCTCCGCCAAAAACGCAAAACACGCGCTCCCGCTGCCGCTCATCCGCGGCGCCAACCCAAACTTTTTGCGCAATTCTCCCAACAGCGCCGGCAACGCCACAAATTTCTCAAACGCCGCCCGCTCCATATTATTAAAAAGCAACGCCTCCGCCGGCAACGCGCTATCAGCGCACCAAGCCGCCACGTTCGCCTCCGCCTCGGGCAAAGCCAAATAACTCCCCGGCGCTTCACTCGCCATCCGCGCGTAAGCCCAAGCCGTCGCGATTCCAAACGCCGGCTTCAACACCAACACCCGCCGCCCCCGCAAGCGCGCGCTCGCCGCCGCCGGCAACGCCGCGATCCGCTCCCCACGACCGCGCATCACCATCGGCCCTTCATTCAAAAACAAGGGGCAATCCGAGCCCAAACCTGCCGCAATCTCGGCGAGTTTTTCGTCGCCCAACCGCACGCCCGAAAGCGCCCTCATAGCCCTCAACGCCGCCACCGCATCGCTGCTCCCGCCGCCCAGACCCGCGCCCATCGGCACGCGTTTCTGCAGAAAAAATTTTGCCCCACCTCGCCAACCGCTCGCCGCCGCAAACGCCTGCGCGGCCTTCAAGACCAGATTAGTCTCATCCACGGGCACCGCCGGATCATCGCACGCCAACGTAAAACGCTCCGCCCCAGCCGCCCCCAGTATCACCTCCGCCCGCAAGGTATCGCCAAACGCCAAGGTCGTCGCGACCGACACCAACTCATGAAACCCGTCCGCCCGCCGTCCCGTGATGGCAAGAAACAGGTTCAACTTCGCAGGGGCAAAAATCTCAAGTGCACTCACGCCCCCATCCAACACCGCCCGCCGGCCAGCCCGCGAGCCGCATTTTTGGTTTTTGATTTGTGCCGCAGACTGCGCCTTAGTGCCTCTTCAACACCGATGGCCACCGAACTCATCCTCGTCCTCGACGCTCAATCTCCACGCACCGTCGCCCCTGCCCTGCGCCAACTCCAAGGCACGGTTCGCTGGGTCAAAGTCGGCCTCGAGATGTTCACCGCCTGCGGCCCCGACTGCGTCCGCGAAATCGCCGATCTCGGCTTCGATGTTTTCCTCGACCTCAAGCTCCACGACATCCCCAACACCGTCGCCAAGGCCGTCGAATCCGTCGCCCCACTTCCGATTAAGATGCTCACGCTCCACACCTGCGGCGGCCGCGAGATGATGCAATGGGCCCTCAAAGCCCAACAACAACACGCCCCCAACCTGCTGCTGCTCGGCGTCACCGTTCTTACTTCCATGGATGCCCCCGGCTTGGCCGAAACCGGCGTCAGTGCCGCTCCCGCCGATCAAGTCGTACGTCTCGGCCGCCTCGCCATCGATTCCGGTCTGCGCGGCCTCGTTTGCTCGCCGCTCGAACTCGCCCCGCTGCGCGCCGCGCTTCCCGCCGACATCGCCCTCGTCACGCCCGGCATTCGTCCGCGCGGCGCCGATGCCGGCGACCAATCCCGCATCATGACGCCCGCTGAAGCCGCCCGCGCGGGCGCCAGCCACATCGTCGTCGGCCGCCCGATTTTCAAAGCCCCCGATCCTGTCGCTGCCGCCCGCGCCATCCTCACCGAGCTCGCAGGCAACTAAACCCCCGCCTTCAACCCCACGACATCTACCATGCCACGTACCGCCGCCATCCTCCTCGCCGCCGGCAGCAGCACGCGCATGGCCGGCGCGGTCGCCGATAAAATCCTCGCCCCGTTGGCCGGTCGCCCAGTCTTCGCGCATTCCGCAGCCGCCTTTGCCGCGAGCGGCGTCGCCGATTTCTATGTCGTCGTTTACCGCGACCAACGCCAGATGCTCACGCTCTCGGCGCACACGCCCACGCCGTGCGTCCTCGTCAAAGGCGGCGTCGAGCGCCAAGACTCCGTCGCCGCCGCCCTCGCGGCGCTCCCGCCGGACATCGCCTACGTCTTCATCCACGACTGCGCCCGACCGCTCGTGAGCCCCGAGCAACTCGTCGCTCTCCACAAGATCGTGGTCCGCGAACACGCTGTGGTGCTCGCCCACCGCGTCACCGACACGATCAAAAAACACCGCAGTGATGCCCGTCTGCGTACCCTCGAGCGCGAACGCCTCTGGGCGATGGAAACGCCCCAAGTTTTCTCCCGCGACCTCCTCGACCGCGCCTATGCCCGCGTCGCCAAGAAAAAACTCCGCATCACCGACGACGCCCAAGCCGTCGAAGCCCTCGATCACCCGATCGCCCTGCTCGAAAACACCTCGCCCAACCCGAAACTCACCACGCCCGGCGATCTCGCCTACCTCGAATTCTTGCTCGCACGCACTTCCGAAGCTGCCCCGGCTTCCGCGTAATACTTCCGGCACTACTGCATGAACCTCCGCATCGGCCACGGCTACGACATCCACCGCCTCGTCCCCGGCCGCCCGCTCATTCTCGGCGGCGTCCGCTTCGCCACCGACTACGGCCTCGACGGCCACAGCGATGCCGACTGCCTCACCCACGCCATTTGCGACGCACTCCTAGGCGCCGCGGCCCTTCCCGATATCGGCCACTTTTTCCCAAACACCGACGCCTCTTTCAAAAACATCGACTCGCAACTCCTGCTGCGACGAGTCGTCGGCGAACTCGCCGCCCGTCATTACACCCTCGTCAACATCGACGCCTCCCTCATCGCCGAGAAACCCAAAATCGCGCCCCATCTCGCCGCGATGAAATCGGCCCTCTCCGCCTCCACCGGACTTCCCATCGATTGCATCGGCCTTAAAGCCACCACAAACGAAGGAGTCGGCGATCTCGGCCGCGGCCTCGCCATCGCCGCTCACGCCGTGTGCCTGATCGAAAAAAAATCGTAAAACGCAGATCCGCCGTTTCGCCGCCGCCAACTCATGTCCGCCTTTTTTTCGCGCCACCGCGCGCTTCTCGGTTTCCCGACCTTTTCAGTTTTGTTGTTTCTCGCCTTTGGTCTCACCGCGTGCACGCCCCGCGAAACTCCGGTCGTCGCGGGCAACACCACCCAGACGCTCCATCGCGGCATCGGCAACGACCTCGCCGACCTAGATCCGCATCTCGCCACGCAGGCGGCCGACTACAACGTCCTCTCCGCCCTGCTTGAGGGCCTCGTCGCCGAAGACCCCGTTGATTTACACCCCGTGCCGGGCGTCGCCCAGTCTTGGACGAACTCGCCCGACGGCCGCACCTACACATTCCGCCTGCGCGCCGACGCCCGTTGGTCCAACGGCGCTCCCGTCACCGCCGAAGATTTCGTCGCCTCATGGCGCCGCATGTTGACGCCCGCGCTCGGCGCCGATTCCGCGAATCTGCTCTATATCATCCAAGGCGCCGAGGCCTTCCACAAATCCACCGCACCGTGGTCCGCCGTCGGCCTATCCGCGCCCGATGCGAGGACCTTCGTCGTCACGCTCGAGCATCCCGCGCCGCACTTCCTCGCCTTACTCAACCACACCGCTTTCTTCCCAGTGTATTTACCCGCCATCGAAAAAAGCGGCTCCGCCACGGCGCGCGGCAACCCTTGGGCCCGACCTGGCTCGTTCGTCGGCAACGGACCGTTTAACCTCAAAGCATGGCGCGCCGGCCAAGTCATCATCGCTGAAAAATCGCCCACGTATTGGGACGCCGCCCAGGTTCGCCTCAACGCCATCCACTTCCACGCCATCGAATCGATCGACACCGAGGAACGCGCCTTCCGCGCCGGCCAGCTCCACCTTACGGAAACCGTCCCGCCTGGAAAAATCGACAGCTACCGCAAGACCTCGCCCGAACTTCTCCGCATCAATCCGTTGCTGGGTACTTATTTTTTCCGCCTCAACGTCAACCGGCCCCCGCTCACCGATCCACGCATCCGCCGCGCTCTGAGCCTCGCTCTCGATCGCACCGCCATCGTCGAAAAAATTCTCCGCGGTGGCCAATTGCCCGCCACCCGCCTCGTCCCGCCCGCTTTGCTCGCGTCGCCCCTCGACGCGCAGCCCGCACCGGCGCCCGGCGCCGCCGCCGCGCTGCTGGCCGAAGCTGGTTATCCCGGTGGCCGCGGACTTCCTCCGCTCGACCTGTTGTTCAACACTTCTGAAATCCACCGCACCATCGCCGAAGCCGTACAGGAAATGTGGCGCCGCGAACTAGGTCTAGAAGTCCGCCTCACCAACCAAGAACTCAAGAGCACGCTCTCGGCTCGCCGCGCAGGCGATTTCCAAATGCTTCGCTCAGTCTGGACCGCCGATTACGCCGACCCTACTTCGTTTCTCTCCATCTTTACCACCGCCAGCGGCAACAACTACACGGGTTGGGCCGACTCCGCCTACGATGCCGCGCTCTTCGCCGCCGCACGCACGAGCGACGCGACCATGCGCAACGCTCTATTTAATCAGGCCGAACGCATCCTCCTGGACGCCGCTCCGATCATTCCCATTTTTCACTACACCCATGTGTTTCTGCTCCAGCCGTCCGTGCGCGGCTGGAATTCAACGGTGCTCGACCATCACCCCTACAAGCACGTCTGGCTCGAGTCGCGCTGAGGCGTGGCTTAGAACTCGATCCCGAATTTCCGCGGATCAAAACCCCGCGCAGTCAGCGCCGCGCCTAGTGCCTTCAAATCTAAACGCGCACCGGGCTTGATCCCATTTGCGCGAAACCAGCCTTGGTTGGTCTCGACGACAAACTGCAACCGCTGGCTGCGCGACGGCAGCGATTTTTCGTCAAAAGGATACGCGGGGTAATATTCCACCAGCGCCCCCTCCGGGCTAAAATACGCGATATCAAGCGGCGTCGGCGTGTTGCGCATCCAGAAACTCATCGGTTGCGGCCGCTCAAAAACAAACACCATGGCGTCATCGGTTCCGAGATCGCGGCGCTCCATCAAACCACGCTCGAGCTCCTTAGGCCGCACCGCCAACTGCATCCGCAGCGTTTTTCCGCCGAGGTTAATCGTAAACCAGTCCGCGACGGACTTCGGTTCTTGGACGACGAGGGATTTTCCGGCAGCCGATTCCGCTTGGCCACACGCCGAAAACAGCAGCGCCGAAGCGACCGCCGCTACCTTAAACGTGCATGAAACCGGATTTGCGTTCTTCATCAGCTCCGTGGCTAATCGTGCCCGAACCGTTATTCAACTCCTCTCTCGCCGTGCCTCCTTCGCCGCTCCCGCCCGCCCCGCCGCCCTTGCTCTACGCCGACACAGAGCGTAGCGCAGATGCGCTCTACTTCGGCCGCGTCTCCGTGCCTGATCCATTTGTGGCCCTCGCCGCGCACGGTAAAAAATATGCCGTCGTCAGCGCGTTGGAGTTTGGCCGCGTGCGCCGCGACTCCGCCTTTGATCGCGTTCTTCCGCTCGAGACCTACCTCGCCAAGGCCCGCGAGATCTGGCCCCAACGCAAGCCCGGCGCCGCCGAGGTCATCTTCATCCTCGCCCGCGAGCTGCGCCAACTTTCGTTCACCGTTCCCGAAGATTTTCCGGCCGGCGTTTACGAAAAACTTTTCGAGCTCGGCCTCGATCTCACCGTGGCCAACGGCCCGCTCTTTCCCGCCCGCGAAATCAAAACCCCCGTCGAGATCGCCGCGCTGCGCGAGGGTAACCGTTGCAGCGCCTTGGGCATCGCCGCCGCCGCGACCGTGCTCCGCGCCAGCAAGATCCGCGGCCGCGCCCTCATTTACCAAGGCAAACCGCTCACGAGTGAACGGCTGAAATTCGCCATCGAGTCCGCCTGCCTCGCCGCGGGCGCCGTTTCCGCCAACACCATCGCCGCCGGCGGTGACCAAGCCTGCGATCCGCACGAGCGCGGCTCCGGCCCGCTCCGGCCGCACGAATTAATCATCGTTGATGTCTTCCCGCGCGTCTCTGCCAGCGGCTACCACGGCGACATGACGCGCACGTTCCTCCGCGGCCATGCCTCCGATGCGCAACGCGCCCTCGTCGCCGCCGTCCGCGCCGCGCAACTTGCCGCGCTTAAAACCGTCCGGGCCGGCGTCACCGGTCGCGCGGTCCACGAAGCCGTCGTCGCGACCTTCGCCGCTCGTCGCTACGAAACGCGCCACACGCCCCAAGGCTCTTCCGGTTTCTTCCACGGCACCGGCCACGGACTCGGCCTCGCCGTCCACGAATCCCCTGGTGTGAGCTCACGCTACGACCACATTCTGCGCCGCGGCACCGTCGTCACGATCGAACCGGGCTTGTATTATCCCGGCCTCGGCGCCTGCCGCATTGAAGACGTTGTCCAAGTCACCGCGACCGGCCATAACCTCCTTTCCAAATCCCCCTACACTTGGGAACTCCGCTGATCGCCTGCTCCGATGAAAAACCTCCCCTCGCTGCTTAAAAAAATCTCCGCCCTTCGCATCCTCGTCATCGGCGATGTCATGCTCGACCGCTATTTCTGGGGCGACGCCACCCGCATTTCTCCCGAGGCTCCCGTCCCCGTCGTGGACATCCAACGTGAAACCGCCACCGCCGGCGGCGCCGCCAACGTCGCGCTCAACCTCGCTTCCCTCGGCGCCCAATCTACCGTCGTCGGCTACTTCGGCGACGACGAAGCCGGTCGAGCCCTCAAGGCCACGCTCGCTGAGAAAAAAATCGCCACCCTCTCCACCCCCGGCAAGGCCCAGACGATCGTCAAAACACGCGTCGTCGTCCAACGCCAACAACTCTGCCGCCTCGATCGCGAGGCCCCGCCCTCCGCCTACGAGGTCACTGCCGACGAAGCCGAAAAACTCCTTCGCACCGCCATAGACCGCCACGATGCCGTCATTTTCTCAGACTACGCCAAAGGCATCCTCTCGGACGCCCTTGTCGCCCGGATTACAAGTCTCGCTCGCGGCGCCGGCAAATTCATCGCCCTCGACCCCAAACCCCGCCACGCGCTCGCGTTTCACGGACTCGATCTCATTACGCCCAACAAACGCGAAGCCCTCGAGTTGGCCGGCATGCACCCTGCGCCGCACGAGCCCTTTCCCGCCGCCGCCGTCTGCGCCCGACTCCACGAGAAATTTGCCACCAAACATCTCGTCATCACTCTCGGTGAAGACGGCATGTTACTGAGCACTGGCGGCAAAATTCTCAAAACGATCCCCACCGCCGCCCGCGAAGTCTACGACGTCTCCGGCGCGGGTGACACCGCCCTCGCGGCCCTCGTCCTCGCGCTCGCCGCCGGCGCTAAACTCGAAACCGCCGCCCACTTCGCCAACGCTGCCGCTGGTGTCGTCGTCGGCAAACTCGGCACTGCCACGGTCACCCCCGCCGAGCTCAAAGCCTACGTCCGCGGCCACTGATCGCCACCGCGCCTCATGTCCAAAGCCCTTTTTCTCGACCGCGACGGCACGATCATCGTCGACAAACACTACCTCGCTGACCCCGCCGGCGTGGAACTCATTCCCGGTGTCCGCGCCGCGCTCCAGCGCGCCCGCCAACTGGGCTACAAACTGTTTCTTTTCACCAATCAGTCCGGCATCGGGCGCGGTCTTTACACGCTCGACGACGTCCTCCTAGTCAACGCCCGCATGGAGACGCTGCTCGCCCTCGCCTCTCCGCTCTTCACCGAGCTTTGCATCGCCCCCGAAGCGCCCGACCAACCTTCGCTCTACCGCAAACCTTCTCCACGCTTCATTCAGGAAATGATCGCGGCGCACCACCTCGATCCCGCCCACTGCGCCATGATCGGCGATCGCTCGAGCGACGCCCAAGCCGGCCTCAACGCCGGTATCCGTTCGATCGCGATTTGCACCGGCGAACACACAGCGGAAACCTGGCGTCAACACGCGCTCCCCGGCGTCGAAATCCACGCCGACCTCGCCGCTTTCGTCGCCACGCTCAGTTAATTTTGCAGCGTAAAATTCCTCCAAAGTTCACCTCGTTCGTCGTCACCCTTTCGTCCTGCAGCTCCCGATGCCCGAACTCGCTGAAGCCGAATTTTTCCGCAAACGCTGGCACCAAGCCGCGCTGCGCTCCCCGCTGATTCTCCGCGTCCACACCCACGACGCCAAAAAACTTTTCCGCACCGCGCCCGCCACCTCCCTTCGCGCCGCGCTCACTCAAGCTGATTACAGTACCTCCGCCGCTGCCGCGAAACAAATTCTTTTTCGTTTCCAACGCCCCGCCACCAAGACCGCTCCAGCCATCGACGCCTGGCTCGGTATCCACCTTGGCATGACCGGCGAGCTGAGCGTCTTCGCCCCCACGCATACGCCGCGCAAACACGATCACCTCATTCTCTACACCGCCGCGCACGCTCTGGTTTTTTCCGATCCCCGCATGTTCGGCCGCATCCAATTTCACCTCGGTGCCACCGCCCCAACCTGGTGGACGCAGATCGCCCCGGCGCTACTTTCCACCGCCTTCAGCGCCAAGGTCGTTGCGGCGTTTCTGCAACGTCGCGCCCGTGCCCCGATAAAAGCCGTCTTGCTCATGCAGGAACGCTTCCCCGGCGTTGGCAACTGGATGGCCGACGAAATCCTCTGGCGCGCCGCCATCCACCCCGCGCAACCCGCCGGCACCCTCCGCCCCACTGAGGTAAAAAAACTCTGGCGCGAATGCCGCGCCGTCGCCCGCCTCGCTCTCAACACTATCGCCGGTCGCGGCGACGAACTTCCGCCCGATCTCAACATCGCGATCCCCGACACCTGGCTCTTCAACCACCGCTGGGAAAAAGGCGGTCACTGTCCCAAAACCCAAAAACCGCTAGCCCGCGCCGAGATCGGCGGTCGCACCACCTGCTGGTCCCCTGCCCGCCAAAAACTTCACGCCTGATTCCTATGCTGATCCCCGACCGTTCCACTCTTCTTTTTATCGGTGACTCCATCACCGACTGCGGCCGCGATCCCACCGGCAACCCCACGCCTTGGAATCTCAACACCGGCCTTGGGCGTGGCTACGTCGAGCACCTCGCCAGCCATTTCGGCGCGGTCCATCCCGCGAGCGCCATCCGCGTCATCAACCGCGGCGTTTCCGGGCACACCGTACGCGACCTCGCGGACCGCTGGGACAACGACGTTGTCGCTACCAAACCTGACTGGCTCTCCGTCATGATTGGCATCAACGACGTCTGGCGCCAATTCGACCAACCACTCGTCCCCGAAGCCCACGTCCCGCCCGATCTCTATGAACGCACTCTCGCCCGTCTAGTCCGCCAAACTCGCCCCAAAGTCCGCGGCCTCATCCTGATGACGCCCTACTTCATCGAGCCCAACCGCGACGACCCCATGCGCCGCCGCATGGACGAATACGGCGCGATCGTTAAAAAAATCGCCGCCCGCCACGACGCCCGCTGCGTCGACACCCAAGCCGCTTTCGACGCCGTCCTCGTTCACACGCATCCGATGTCTCTCGCTTGGGACCGCATTCACCCCAACGCCACCGGACATACGATTCTCGCTCGCGCCTTTCTCTCCGCCATCGGAGCCTGAGCCCCCGCATGTCCGCTCCGTCTAAAAAAATCCGCCTCGACGAACTTCTCGTTGCGCGCGGTCTCGCCGCGTCCCGCGCTCAAGCCAAAGCCCTCGTCATGGCCGGCCGCGTCCGTAGCGGCACCGAGCGTCTCGACAAACCCGGCCGCGATTTCCCCGCCGATTGCGAACTCACCGTGGAGCAACCCCCGCGCTTCGTCAGCCGCGGCGGCGAAAAACTTTCCGCCGCCCTCGCCGCGTTCGCCCTCGATCTCACCGGCGCGCACGTCCTTGACGTCGGCGCCTCCACTGGCGGCTTCACCGATTGCGCCCTGCAAGCCGGCGCCGCGGATGTCATCTGCGTCGATGTCGGCCGCGCCCAATTGCACGCCAAACTCCTCGCTGATCCGCGCGTCACCAATTTCGAGAAAATCAATGCCCGTCATCTCACCGTCGGCGATCTCCCGCGTGATGAGTTCGACGCCGTCGTCACCGATCTCTCCTTCATATCCCTCAAAGTTGTACTCCCGGCCATCTGGCCGTTTGTGCGCCCCGGCGGCGTGCTGGTCGCTCTCGTGAAACCTCAATTCGAAGCCGGCAAAGCCGAAGTCGACAAAGGCCGCGGCATCATTCGAGACCCCGCGGTGCAGCAAGCCGTCCTCGACGATATCCGCGCGTTCGCCCTCGGCCTGCTGCGCGGCGCCACGCTGCTCGGCACCATCGATTCCCCCATCACGGGTACCGATGGCAACCGCGAGTTCCTCCTCGGTCTCCGCCGCACTACGTAAAAAAGTTTCGCCCCGGCTTCATCGTCGTGTAAGCTTCAATTCTGCGCATGAAAGCCCTCCGCTCGCTCGCCTTCGTCACCAACGCCGATAAATCCGGCGCTCCCGAGCTCGCGCGCGAACTCATCGCCCTCGCCAAAGCCGCTGGCCTCGCCACCCAACAAACCGCGCGCCGCGCCATCCCGCGCGGCTGGCTCAAAGGCTACGATGCTTGCTGCGTAATCGGTGGCGATGGCACCCTTCTCGGCGTCGCCCACGAAGCCGCCCGCGCCCAAGTCCCCATCATCGGTATCAACCGAGGGAGCCTCGGTTTTCTCACCACCTTTTCCGCTGAAGAAGCCCGCACCCAATTTACCTCACTCCTGCGCGGCCAATTCAAAATCGCCCACCGCTCGCTGCTTTCCTGCACCACCGGAAAAAATCACCACGACATCGCGCTCAACGACGTCCTCATCAAAGACCCATTCAACTCGCGCCTCGCTCGCCTCGAAGTCTACGCCAACGACCAACTCGTCACCGAATACACCTGCGAC
This sequence comes from Opitutia bacterium, assembly GCA_947449835.1. GTDB lineage: Bacteria > Verrucomicrobiota > Verrucomicrobiia > Opitutales > Opitutaceae > Tous-C4FEB. The sequence continues at coordinate 100,937 of CANFSZ010000001.1, read as the reverse complement.
GGTCTGATTTTTTCTACGCCCACCGGCTCCACCGCCTACAACCTCTCCGCCGGCGGCCCGCTCATCATGCCCGATGCCGGCGTGATCGCCATGACGCCCATCTGTCCGCACACGCTCAGTAACCGTTCCATCATCTTCCGCGATGACGTTCGCCTCCGCGTGCGCAGCCGCAACGTCGATTCCACGCTGTTGGTCGCCATGGACGGCCAACGCAACCTCATCTCCTGCGCCGATTCTCCTATCGAGATCACAATTTCCCCGCTCAAACTTCCCCTAGCCCAGAGCCTCGATTACGAACACTTCGCTGTCGTCCGCACCAAACTGCATTGGAGCGGCGGCTTCGTCGAAAAAAAGTAAAGCTTCGTCGCCACCGGCCACGAAAAAGCCCCGACTCGCGCCGGGGCTTTAAAATCAAACGATTAAAAGTGAGCGAAGCGCTTACTTCTTTTCTGGAGCCTTCTCTTCTTTTTTAGCTTCGCCGCCGTCTTTCTTTTTCTTGGCGGCGCGCATGGCAGCCATCTCTTCGTCGTCGAGCTTACCGTCGTGGTTCTTGTCCCACATTTCGAGCTGCTTCTTGGAGGGTTCTTTCTTCTTGGGCGCCTCTTCGGCGCGGAGGGCCGGAGCAGCGAAGGTAGCGAGCACTGCGAGAGCGCTGGCGAGGGTGATTAACTTTTTGGAGGTAATTTTTTGCATAGCGCGTACACCCTGAACAAACGCGTCCCAAAAAGCCAGCTCACTTTAAGAGCCTAAGCCCGCCCCAGCCTTGCCGCCGAAGCGCTAAAATACCAACGTCGCACCTCATGAGCGATTTCCTTTCCCCTCGCCGTCTGCGTGTCGCCGCCAGCCTGCCTCTGGATGATGCCCTACTCGTCGTCGGCGCTGGCCGCCCCATTCCGCTCCCCGAAAACAGCGACCAAACCTATCCCTTCCAAAGCCACGCTGAATATTTTTATCTCACCGAACTCGAATGCCCCGACGGCGTCGTCGCGTACGATCCCCGCGACGGCGAATGGCTTTCTTTCGTCCCAGCCGTGACTGAAGCCGAACGCGTTTGGGAAGGCAGCGCTCAACTCCCCGGTCTTCCGCTCGCCGATTTCGCATCGTGGCTCGCCGCCCGCGCCGGTCGACCCGTCGCCCAACTCGGCGCGCCACGGCCCGATATCCCGCTTGATGCCGCGCTCAACACCCGCATCCGCGAACACTTTCATCACGCCCGCCGCCCCAAAGACGACCATGAGCTCGAGCTGTTGCGCGCCGCCTGTTCCGCCACCGCTTCCGGCTATGCGCAGCTCTCACGTATGATCCGCCCCGACACCACAGAACGGGCGATTCAAATCGAACTCGAAGCCGAATTTTTCCGCGCCGGTGGAACGCGTCCCGGCTATGGCAGCATCGTCGGGACCGGTTCCAACTCCGCCGTCCTCCATTTTTCGCCCTCGGCCCGCCGGACACGCAGCGGTGATTTTGTCCTCGTGGACGCCGGGGCCGCGATCGGTCGCTACACCGCCGATGTCACCCGCACCTACGTCGTCGGTCAGCCGGACCCCTTTCAACGCGACCTCTATCAAATCGTCCTTCACGCCCAAGAACGCGCGATCAGCCGCTGCATCGCTGGCGCCGAGTGGACCCACATTCACCTCGCCTGCGCCGTCGAAATGGTCGCGGGCCTCGTCGCCATGGGTGTCATGCGCGGCTCGCCGACTTCGCTCGTCGAACAAGAGGCCCACACGCTTTTTTTTCCCCACGGCCTCGGGCACATGGTCGGCCTCGGCGTGCGCGATGCCAGCGGCCTCCTCCCCGGTCGCACCAAAAATCCCCGGCCTTCGCTCCGCACGTTGCGCATGGATCTGCCGCTCCAGCCCGGCTACGTCGTCACCATTGAGCCCGGCCTCTATTTTATCCCGCCGCTCCTCCAAGACCCGGTGCGCCGCGCGACCTACCACGACTGCGTCAACTGGCCGCTCGTGGATTCTTACCAGCAGCTCGGCGGCGTGCGCATCGAAGACAACATCCTCGTCACGGCCGGCGCCCCTGAAAACCTAACCGCCGAAATCCCCAAAACTCTCTAGCGCGCCGGACGAAACACGCGACGCATCCCACCCGTCACGATCGCGAGCGTCGCCAGCGAATTGACCGGCATCAAAATCGCCGCGATCAGCGGATTCATTTTTCCCGCCACAGCTAGACCGACGGCGAGTACGTTATAAAAAACAGAAAACACCAGTATCACGCTCTGCGTCCGTCGGCGCACCGTATCCACTTCGAAGAGCGCTCGGATGCCGCCAATCCCGCGGCCGAGATAATAAAAATCTGCCTTCTGCTCGAGCAACCCGCGGTGAATCACCGGCGTCCCACGACACCACGCGCGATCAAACGCCAAGCTGTCATTCGCTCCATCACCGAGCATCAGCGCATCCGTGGCCCTGTCTCCGATGAACCACGCCGCCTTTGCCTGCGGCGAGAGTTCCCCCAAACCACAACTCGCGGGCAGCCCCAACTCTTCGACCAACGCGGCCACTTTCTCCCGCCGATCTCCGCTCAAAATTTGCACCACCAACCCGCGCCGCCGCAACGCCGCTACTTCTGCGCGGGCGTCGGCCCGCACCGTATCCGCAAAAACAAATTCCGCCACCACCGCGCCTGCCCGCGCCAACACCGTCGCGCCCTCCCACCGTGGCGCCCCGCGCCAGCCCGCGCGGCCCAACGACCACTCACCAGTCTCTACTCCGCAACCGACGACTTCCGTCACCTCTCCCACCAACACGTCGGGAGTTCCCGTCGCTAAAAGATTCTCCAAAAGGGCCTGACTCACCGGATGCGGATTATCGCGCACCAACGCGTACAACGCAGCCCGCGCCGAAGGCTCCAGCCCCCGCAAAGCCTCGGGATTTTTCAACACCGGCGTCTCCAGCGTCAGCGTCCCCGTTTTATCAAACACGATCTGCCGCACACGCCCGAGCTTTGTCCATAGCGCTTCCTCGCGCACAAACACGCCGCGCCGGCGCAACGCTACCGTCGCCATCTCATCCGCCAGCGGAAAGGCCAACGCCACCGCACACGGACACGACACCACGAGCACCGCCGTCACCACCGCCCACGTGCGCAACGCATCCCCTGTCCCCCACCACCAACCCACGCCCGCCAACAGCGCGATCCCGAGAATTCCACCGATGTAGCCGCGCACAATTTTTTCAATCCAGCGATCACGCGCCCCGGCCCGCTCGGGCGTCTGCAACAACTGCGCGAGCAACGATTCCCGCCACGTCTGCCTCGCGGTGAGCCGCAGCGGCCTCAGGCCGAGGTTGACCGCGCCCGCCGCCACCCGCGCCCCCGGCGCTAACACTCGCGGCTCCGCCTCGCCATTGATCGAGGCCAGCGAAACGCTCGCACCGTCCGCGCCAAGTTGCGCTTCGACCGGATTCGTCTGACCCGCGTGCAACAAGTAAACCTGCCCAACGCGCAACGCCTCCGGCGCGACCTCACCCGCGTCCTCCGTCAACACCCGCGGCGGCTTCGACTGCAACGCCAGCAAACGCCGTTGGTTTCGCTCCACCGCCACGACTTGCGCCCAACGCCCGATCAGCATCAGCAGGATAAACCCGCTCACAAAATCAAAGTACACAAAACGCGCTTCGCCTGCAAACCACCCATAGAGCGAGCCCACATAAGCCCCCACGATCCCGAGCCCGATCGGCAAATCAATGTGCATCGCCCTGACGCGCAATGCCCGCACGGCTCGCGAGAGAAAATAAATTCCCCCCACCAAAAAACTCAGCGACGCAAACACCAGCGACAACAACCCAAACAAGCGCGCATATTCGAACGACGGTTCCATTCCAAAATAAACCGGAACCGTGAACAACATCACGTTCATTGCGAAGGCCGTGCACAAGCCAATGCGTTTCGCCAGCCCGCGACTTTCCGGCTCCGCCCGCGCCTCACCCAACGGCCCCACCAAATACCCAAACGCCTGCAACATCCGCGCCAAAGCCACGCCATCGAACGCTCCTATGATCCAACGCCAGCGCACCGTCCCGAGTTGCGCGTTGGCCACGATATCGCGCGCGCCGGCCTGCTGAGCGAACAAACGCTCGATCAACCACACGCACCCCGCACACGACACGCCTTGCAAATCCAAAACCAGCTCGGGCGGACGGCGCGATTCCGTCGCCACCAACTCCGCCGCGCGTTGCGCCGCTTCCAACCAAGCGTAATCCCGGGCCTGAAACACCGCCGCATCCGCGGGCACCGTAATCTGATCCTTGATGCGATAATAACCTGACAAACCTTGTTCGTGCACGAGACGAAAGACGTAACTGCAACCCGCGCAGCAGAAGCCCGACTCCATCATTCGCGCGTCAATCAACGTCGCGCCACAATGTCGGCACATCGGCTTGCCTCGCGCCGCCGCGACCACGGGGGCGGCAGCTACTGGCGGGGTGATCGGCTCGGAGCTTAGTGCCACATTCATCTTCAAAAACAGATCAACGACGAGGGATCGGGGCCGGCGAAACCGAGCGTGGCCCGCAGCCGCCAAGCCACGACCGCCGCCGCCGTCAACGCGAGCACGGTGCGCGTGCGCGCCAGCCAGAGCGGCGATAATTTAGCGCGCACCCATTGAAACTGACCTTGCGCGAGCCACAGCAACGGCACGGTTCCGAGCCCAAACGCGATCATGAACTCCAACCCGCGTAACGCCGAGCCCGACAAGGTCGCTAGGGCGATTAGGAAGTAAAGGGGGCCACAGGGCAGCAAAGGTGTCGCGAATCCGAGCGCCGCGGCGGCTTGAGTCCGCGGACGTGTCCGCAGCCAGCCTTGCAAACGCAAAATCCAGCGCCCCAGTCTAGGAATTCGCGGTATGAAGCGATCCCAACGCAACGCCAGCGCGATGAAAAACACCACCGTAATCCAGGGCAACCAGCGCAGGGCAGACTCTGAGATCCACGTGAGCGGCACGCGGCCGAGACCGCCGGCCAAGGCTCCGAGCAACGCATAGCTCGTGAGTCGCGCAACATGATAGACGGTGCTCACGGTCTGGGCGTCGGCGCGATCGCCGCGCACGGGCATGAGCGAGCAGGCCAAGGGTCCGCACATGCCAGCACAGTGGAGACTGGTCACTAATCCGGCCACGAGTGCCGCGGATGGCGAATTGATGGCGGCGAATTCCATACGCTCAACGCGCCGTGGCGAGCGGCACCTCGGCGACCTTGTGCTGCGCGGCGAATGTGATCCAGCCAACCCAGACGGCGATCTGCAGCACAAAGATCGCGACCACGATCCAGATCAGCCGAGTATTTTTCGAATCAGATGGAGTTTGGATCTTAGTGCTCACGTTTTCCGTCTTTTTCTTCGAAGGAGAGTTTGGCGTCAGGACCTAGAAACTCCACGTTGCGCTCGAGATGAAACCGCGCGGCTTCATCCTCCACTTGTATTTCAAAAATAAAAGGGCCGTGGTAATTTTTTTTAGGCAACTGGAGTACCAAAGGTTGCACCGTTTCCGAAAGCGCGGGTACCGCAAAGACCGTCGTGAGGCCCGTCTGCTGTAGACCGGCCGGCGCTCGATTTAAATGCAAGACGTAGCGCACGGCTTGGTTGCGTTTGTTGACGATGCGCACGAGGAACTGGTTGCGCACAAAATCCTCGCTCACGATGTAGGGCGCGCCCGTCATGCGCGTGAGGCCGAGATTGGCCGGCCGGATCGTAGAAATAGCCCAAAGCGCGACACCCGCGCCCGCCGCCAGGAGCGCGCCGTAAAGAAATGTACGCGGGCGCAACCAACGCGTGATGTTACCAGCAAACGCCGCCTGCGAATCATAGCGAATGAGACCGGCAGGACGTTTGAGTTTGGTCATAACGGCGTCGCACGCATCGATACAAGCAGTGCAACCGATGCACTCCATTTGGAGGCCTTGCCGGATATCGATCCCCGTCGGGCAAACGTGCACGCAACGATTGCAAGAAACGCAATCACCCGCGTCTGGCGTGCCCGGCTTACCGCGCGGCTCGCCGCGTTGCGCATCGTAGCCGACCACTAAAGAATGACTGTCGATCAGCGCCGATTGCATGCGCCCGTAAGGACAAATGACGATGCAAAGCTGCTCCCGAAACCACGCGAAATTGAAATAGAGTCCGCCCGTGTACACCGCCATGAAACCAAACGCCGCCCAATGCTCCGCCGGCGCTTCTTTCATCATCGCCCAGACCGTGGGCAACGACACAAAATAGGCGAAAAACAAGTGAGTGATCACCGCTGAAACCAGCACGTAGAGCGTGTGTTTCAGAAGTCGTTTGAAAAATTTGGCGGCGTTCAAAGGCGCTTCCCTCAAGGCGCGGCGTTGCACCGCGTCGCCGTCGATCCAGCGCTCAATCCGGCGATAAACGTGATCCAGAAACACGGTGTGCGGGCACGCCCAACCACACCAGATGCGCCCGAACAAAGCCGTGATGAAAAACAGCGAATAGCCGAGGCCCGTGATCAGGAAAAAAATCAGCCACAAATCTTGCGCCGCAAAGGTGAGACCAAAGAGGTGGAAATGGCGCTCGTTTAAATCGAGAAAAACTGCCGGGTAGCCGTTGATTTTGATCCAGGGCAACGAGAGGTAAAAAACGATTAGAAACGCCGCCGACCACTGCCGCGCGCGCGCAAATCGTCCATGCGCGTCGGCCGGATACAAAAAAGCCCTGGAGCCATCATCGCGGATCGTGGTGACAGAATCGCGATTGGGTGGGAGCGGAGGCAGCGACATTAATTATTTCGGGGCTTGGGGAATCCACGCGGCTTGCACCTCGATGGGTTCACCTTCTTGGTGAAAACTCAAAATGTAGGCGACAGCTTCCGCGGATTTTTTGGCGCCAATCACGGGAACCCACGCGGGCATGCCTTTGGCGAGCACACCTTTTTCCAAAGTCGCGTAAATTTCCGTGGGCGTGCCACCGTGAATCCAGAGATGGTCCACGAGATTGGGGCCGATGGCTCCGGTCAGTTTCTCTGTGTGGCAACTCGCGCACAGCGTGTTAAACGTAGTGCGGCCAGCCTCAACAATGACGGGATTCCGACTCATTTTCCAAAGGCTTGCGTTGTCCGTGGTGGGTGCGGCGGCAAGTCGCGCGGCCTCGATTTTGGTCATCTCGCGCGTCACTGCTTGGGGGCCGTCGAGACCGACGTGAAACCATTGAAAATAAGCCCAATATCCAACCCAGAAGAGGATCGCGCCGTAGAGGGTCATCAGCCACCAGTTGGGGAGGCGTTTGTCGAATTCCTGGATGCCGTCGAAGGAATGGTGACGGAGAGTCTCGTCTTCAGGCGGTGGGATCGGTGTCATGGCGAGCAGGAGGAGTGGGCGTGGTGAAGGGCAGATTTTCGAAATGGGCGAGTTGGGCGCGTTTCATGCGCAAGGCGCGCCAACTGATGGAGGCGAAAATGGACACAGCCGTGATGAACGCCACGAGGGTAAACAAGGTGGCAGAGTCGTCAAAAATGAGGCGGCGGAACATAGAGAAAAATCTCGGTTGAGTGCGTGTTGAAGTATGAGCGGTTTAACGCGCGGCACGGGATGGCGGGGCCACGGTCTCGTATTTCCCGAGCTTCTGGAGATAGGCGATGAGGGCGACGATCTGCTTGTCGGGCGCGATCATTCCGCCGGCCGTTTTCAGATCTTCCACGATGGCTCTGGCTTGTTGGTTAACGTCGGCCGTGATCTGCGCATCAGTCCACGCGGGATAAGGCACGCCCAGCTGGCGTTGCACGACGATTTTCCCGGGGAGTGCCGCTACATCTGTGGGGCTGGTGAACAGCCAAGGATAGTTGGGCATGTTGGATCCGACGGAAATGGCGCGAGGATCTTCCATGTGGCGCAGGTGCCAGATGTTGGGATATTTCGAGCCAACGCGGGCCAGATCTGGACCGGTGCGTTTGGAACCCCATTGAAATGGGTGATCGTAAATGGATTCACCGAGGCGCGAGTAATCACCATAGCGGAGCACATCGGGCACGAGCGTGCGGATCATCTGCGAGTGACAATTATAACAGCCTTCGCTCACAAAAATATCGCGCCCGGCGAGTTCGAGCGGCGTGTAAGGCAGCTGGCGGCGATCTTCGAGGTTGGCCGCGCGATTCACCAGCACGGTCGGGATGATTTGCACCAGTCCGCCGACCGCGACCGCAATGACGACGAGAATCGTAAAAGGCGCGGAGTTAACCAGGAGACGATCATACCACGTGGCCCATTTTTTACCGCGCGACTCGAAGTGCGCGTAGGCCAACACGACGCAGAGTAACAAGCCGAACATTCCTGCGATGCTCAAAATATCGCCGCCAAACATCCACGCGCAGGAGAAGCCCACGCCGAAGATCGAGAAGGCCACCGGCGGATTAAGAAACGTACCGAGGAGCGTGATTTTGTCTTCGTGGGCGATGACACCTTCGTCGGCGAACACTTCGATGGTGCCATTGACGGGCTGAGCTGTGGCGATGGTTTTCCAAAGATTATAAATGAGCAGAAACCAACCCACGAGATACAGCGAACCCCCGATCACGCGCATCAACATCATCGGACGTATCGTGTTAAGCGTATCGAGAAAATTTGGATAGGCCAAGAGCGTGCCATTTTCGGTCGTGGCGTTGAGCATGACGCCTTGGGTAATCCCGCTCGTCCACATCGCGCCGACGTAGAGGAGAATACCGACCGTCCCGAGCCAGAAGTGCAGATTGGCGAGCGATACCGAATGCAACGGCCGGCTCCATAGCCGGGGGAGCAGCCAATAAATCATACCGGCCGCCATGAATCCATTCCAGCCGAGCGTGCCGCCGTGGACATGTCCGATGATCCAATCGGTGTAATGACCAAGGGCGTTGACCGATTTGATCGAAAGCAACGGCCCTTCAAAAGTACACATGCCGTAAAACGTGACGGCTGCGGCGAAAAACTTGAGTACGGGATCCGTCCGCAGTTTGTCCCAGGCGCCGCGGAGGGTGAGAAGCCCGTTGAGCATGCCGCCCCACGATGGAGCCCAGAGCATCAGCGAAAACGTCATGCCGAGGTTCTGCAGCCAGCCGGGCAAAGCGCTGTTCAACAAATGATGCGGACCAGCCCAAATATAAACAAATACGAGCGACCAAAAATGAATGACCGACAAACGATACGAATATACCGGACGCTCTGCCGCTTTCGGCAGAAAATAATACATCACACCCAGAATAGGCGTAGTAAGGAAAAACGCGACGGCGTTGTGCCCGTACCACCATTGGACGAGCGCATCCTGGACCCCACCGAAGACCGGATAACTGTGAAGTAAACTCGTCGGAATCGAGAGGTGATTAACGATGTAGAGCATCGCCACCGTGATGATCGTCGCGATGTAAAACCATATCGCCACGTAAAGGCTCGGCTCCCGGCGCTTCGCCAGCGTCCAAAAAAAGTTAACGGCAAACACCACCCAAATCAGAGTGACGGCGATGTCGATCGGCCAGATGAGCTCCGCGTATTCCTTGCCGCGCGAGAATCCCAACGGGAGCGTGATCGCCGCCGCCACGATGATAAGCTGCCAACCCCAGAAATGGAGCTGTGAAAGAAAATCACTCGCCAGTCGCGCCTTCACAAGGCGCTGCGTCGAATAATAAATGCCGGCGAACATCATGTTGCCCACAAAAGCAAAAATCACGGCGTTGGTGTGCAGCGGACGCAGTCGGCCAAACGTGAGCCAGGGCAGATTAAAATTCACCTGCCAGTAATTGAGCTGGGCAGCGATAAGCGTGCCGACCACCATGCCCACGGCGCCCCAAATCACGGAGGCGAGAAGGAATTGGCGGACGACCTTGTCGTTGAATTCGATGGTTATTTTTTGGTCAGACATGGCGAAAAAATTAATCGGTTGGATGAAATTCAGCTGCGATCAGCTGGACGCTTGCGACACCCCGCGCACGGGGCGTGACGACCGCTACGACATCCGCAGTCGGCGGCATCGGTCGTTAAAGCCGCATCATGGTCGTGGTCTGACTCGGACGTTGAATGCTTCGACTCCGTCAGGTGCGGAGTCTCTTCCGCCAAGGGCAGCAACGAATCGCGCTCAGCGCTGCTGATGCCGCTGCGGGCATGTTCCCGTAGGAAAAAAATCAGGAACGTGAAAACCAAACAAAGACTGATCGTAAGCGTGAGTGGCACGACAGACATGAGCGGCATCACCTAGGTGAATTTTCTCTGGGTTATTGAGCCGCACGCTTCGGCGCACGTGCCTGCGGCTTCTGATTGGCGTGCCCTTGACGGTGGCGCAGCAGCTCGCGCGCATGCAGCCAGTCATCGAGCTCTCGGCCCTCTTGGCATCCGCCCGCCTGCCAGAGCATATAAGCCTGATGTTGAATTTGACCTTCGGTCGGTTCGGCTGAGGCGATGGCGTGAGAGGCGTTGATTTTCATAGGTTGGCGGTTGGTGTGGCTTTAAATATAACCACCTGAACGCAATCAGTCTGTGCAGGCTTTGGCTGAGACTATGCATATTTTGTCCGAGATTGATTTTACCGAGACAAAGAACGCCTAATTTTTGGCAACGCGCGCGGAGTCAGTATTCGACCAAATTGCTAGTCTCTCGTAATGCAGGGAGAATTGGTTCAAGCACTGCTTAGTCGACGGACGCAAATCTGCGCCCGGTGGACCGCGCTTCTGCATATTGAGCGCGCGAACACTGCTCTGGCCCATCCCGACACGTTGATTCACTTGTTGGATTGGACCTTTGAGTCGATCATCCAAGCGCTGGAACTAACGCTCAACCGCAAGACCCTCGCAGTGGCGCAGGCCAACAGCGCACGTCCAGATTGTCCCTGCGGCCGCAATCCCTATCTATATTTTTTTATCGCGGGCGAACAAGCATGGCTCGAAGCACTGGTGTTTACCCAAGTCGCCATGCCCAAACTCGAGGCTGTGGCGCGAGATCAAGCGGTGGCTGAATTATTAAACGTCGTTCGCACGTTAGCGCGGACCGAGGTCGAGGCTTTTTGCTCAGTCTGCCAATATCGTGAAGCCGCGCTGAGCACAGCGAAGGCAGCAGCGCTCGCTTAAACCTCGTTAAGACCTCGACGTGTTATGCACGTGATCGCGGTAAACTGAGGGAGATTCTCCGGCAATGCGCAGGAAAACTCGGTTGAACTGCGACAACGATTGAAATCCGGCTTCATAAGCAGCCTCGCTCACGCGTTTGTGCGGATTGAGCAGCAGGTTTTTCACTTTCTCCACCCGAACTCGGGCCAGATAATCGGTAAACGTCATGCCCGTGGCCTTTTTGAAAGTTTTACAGAAATAAAATGCACTCATGTTTACCGCCCCGGCCACGTCTTTGAGGGCGATTTCTTCCGTTTGGTGCTCGGCAATATAAATCCGAGCCCGCGTCACAGCGGGAGCCTCGCTCGTGCTTTGCCGCACGCTGAGCTGGTTGCTCACCGAGGCGAGATGCTGCGCGAAAATCGTGAGCAACCGCAGGATAGACTCGTATTGTTTTTTCGAAACTACGCGCGTCTGAAAATACGCCTCTTCCAATCGTTTAAGATCCACTTCAGACCCCCATTTGACGAGTTGCCGCGTTGTCTTGGCGAATTCGGTCTTGGAGGGCTGATGCAACAAAATTTGCCCCGTTTGTAAAAAGGCGACGAGGTTTTCGCCCACGCGCACCGGAACCGCAGAATCACACAGGCCCGCAAAGCACTTGAGCGTTTTCGGTTCCAGCTTCGCCTCGACCTCTACTTTTTTCTGCAATTGCAGGCAAGCCGCGCACGATTTGTTGCTCTGAGCCAGCAACGCACAAAACGGCGCCTGCTTCGGATCTTTATGATGCGGCAAATCAAACGCCTCAATCGGACGTAGGTTAATCGGTAAGCCCGTGGTCTCCCGAAAGGCCTGCTCATAATCCTTGAAAATATCCGAGCGCCGGAGCTGCTCCACCACGGATCGACTACGTTGAGCGGCGGAGTCTTCAGTAGCCATTAAGGCAAAGGATAAGAACAGATCCGCCGGGCGCAAGCTGAACAAAATGTGCGCACCTGAGAAACCAAGAAAATTTCCGTGGACAAAGCCCATCTTCTCAATCTCTCATTTTCCCATGTCTACGCCTCTCGGAAAACTCACCACGCCATTCAGCCTCGTCGTCGATGCCGTGCTCGTGATCGGCTTTTTTCTCTTCATCTACTCGCTGGTGGCCTCGCATGTCCCCTCGCGTGATCCCCAAATGGTGCTGCTGTGGGGCGGCCTGACCTCGGCCTGCATGTCGGGCGTATTTTGGCTCGCGATCCAGATGTTCCGCGTCGTGCTGAAGGCCCAACTCGCGGCCAAGAAGAAATAAACTCGCCACCTTCGCGGCTCCTGACTTTCAGCGCGTTGATCTTCAACGCGCTTTTTTTATGTCCGCCCCTACCCTGAAGCGATCGACACGGCTTTTTTGAATTTCAACCCATGATCCGGTCTCACGTCCAACACGTTGCCATCATCGGTGGTGGCTTTAGCGGCACCCTAACGGCGATAAATCTAGCCCGTTTGAGCACCGCGCCGCTCCGGGTCAGCCTGATCAATTGCGCTTACCCGGCCGGACGCGGCATCGCGTACAGTACGCGTCGCGCTGAACATTTACTCAACGTCGCCGCTCGCAATATGTCGGCGCTCCCCGAATACCCCAGCCATTTTGTCGATTGGCTGCTCACGCGCACCGAGTACGCCAACATACCCGAGGCCGAATTACGCGAGACGTTCATGCCGCGACGCGTTTACGGCGACTATTTGCGTAGCCTCGCGTGGCATTATTCCGGCCCACTAAACTCACGCTCGAACGTAGAAATTAAAAACATATCAGGCGAAGTCGTAGACCTGATCCCCGAAACCCAAGGTGCCCGACTCCTCCTCGCCGACGGCACGACCCTGCTAGCGGATCGTGTCGTCCTGGCCACAGGTAATGAACCTCCGGCCGATCTCCCCGGAGCCACAGCACTCAGCGATCACCCCGCTTGGTGCGCCAATCCTTGGATCGAATGGGAAACGAAACTCCCCGCCGCCGGCGGGACCATCGTGCTCCTCGGCACCGGCCTGACCACCGTCGATGCGATTCTCACCTTACTCGCGCTGGATTGGCGCGGCCCCATCCACGCGGTTTCCCGCCACGGACTTTTACCTCAGTCTCATTTCAAAGGCGTTGATGTCCCGGATTTCCCTCCGCCCGACGTCGATCTAGCGAGTCTGGGGCTCGCCGAGTTGGTCGCACTGATGGAAAAGCACTGCGAACGTCTCCGCCGCAGCGGCGCCAATCCGGCCATCATCGTGGATAAACTCCGGCCCCACACCCAACGCATCTGGCAGGGATTTTCTGATCAGGAGCGCCAGGAATTCATCACTCGATACTCAGCGCGCTGGAACGTCATCCGCCACCGCATCGCCCCCTCGATCCATCAAAACATCACCGCCGCCGTAGCTGGCGGACGCGTCGCGATCACCGCCGCCAGCATCACCGGCCTCCGGGCTGCTGGCCTGAAAATCTCCGTCGACCTCCAATCCTCCGACGGAACCCCGTCGAGCCTCACCGCCGATCTCGTCATCAACGGCACCGGCCCGCAGACCCGCTTCAGCGCCACGCGTTCGCCCTTGTTGCGCGCTTTGCTTAAGAGCGGTCTCGCTCAAGCCGATGCCTCCGACATGGGTCTCAAAATCGCCGCTGATTTTACGGTGATGCAAAAAGACGACCAACCTTCGCCGCACCTGCTCGCACTCGGCCCCCTGCTCCGAGGTACGCTTTGGGAAACCATCGCCGTACCCGAACTACGCGGCCAAGCCCTGCGCGTTGCTCAGACCTTGCTGGCCGCCGCCCCTAACTCCGCCGCCGCCGAAGCCGCCGTGATCGAATATTGCATTTAAGCGCGGCTACATGCCGCCGGCCCGAACTCAAACTCGGACCGGCCTGCCACCCAGCGCCTCAGATCTTACCCAAGCGGAAACCGTTCTTGCGCTTTTCCACCCGCGAAGAGGCAAAGATCGCAATTTCGAATAGGACATAAAGTGGGAGCGCGAACATCGTCTGAACAAAGGGATCCGGCGTGGGCGTCACCACGGCAGCGATAATAAAGATGATCACGATCGCGTGCCGGCGGTATTTCTTGAGAAAAGCCGTCGTCATCAAGCCGAGCCAAACCAGCAGCACGATCACGAGCGGGAATTCAAACGATGCGCCCACTCCGAGCACAAACCACGTCAACAAACTATAATAAGCCCCCGGCGTCCACCGCGTGGCGTACCCGAAAAATTGATTCAACTCGAGCGACACCCGCACCGTGCTGGGCATCAGGAAGAAAAAAGCAAAACTCGCGCCGATAATAAAAAGAATCGTGGCCGAAACACACATCGGCAAAACGCCCTTTAATTCTTTTTCCGTCAGCGCCGGCGCCACAAATTGCCCGATAAAAAACAGGAAGAAAGGCATCGAAAGAATGAGACCGCCCATCAAGCACATCTGAATCACGACATTGAAACCCTCCATGATCGTCGTCGTGCCGAGCTCCAATTTGAGATCCGGGTAATCCGCGGTGACTGAATTCAACGGCCAAAGCAGGACGTCATTAAACTCCTTCAGAAAAACACCGATCAAAGAAGCGAAAATCAAAAATGTCGCCGCGCATTTAATGAGCGTCCAACGCATCTCCTCAAGATGATCAAAAAAACCCATGGGTTTTTCACGTGGATCGGGCGCCGGCTCGGGGTTCGGCTGTTCGTAAGGAGAATCTTCAGGTGCGCTCACAAGGATGAAAAGACGTGAAATATGCACCGTGGGAGACTTTTTCCAAAACAAAAGCGCGATCTCTTTTCCAAGGCCTAATCCTGCCCTCGGTCGCCGCGACCACCCGTGGGTTGACTCTCACTAGGCAGCGCGATTCCTAACCCGATCATCCCGCGCTCCATGACCCAGCCACCCAAGTCCGACTCAAGCCCTACGCCGCCGCGAGTAGCGCTGGCCGAGTGGTGCCTTTGGGCGATTCCTGTCGGCTTGCTGGCAGGCACCGCGAGCGCGCTGTTTTTATGGTCGCTGGATCGCGCGACCGAAACCCGGGGAGCCTTCCCATGGTTGCTCTGGTTTCTCCCGGCGGCGGGCTTTGCGCTCGGTTGGATTTATCACCGCATCGGCCAAAAAGCCGAAGGCGGGACCACCTTAATTATCGAACAAATCCATGCCCCCGGCGGTGGCGTACCAGCCCGACTCGCTCCCTTGGTGCTCGTCGGCACGCTGATCACCCACCTCTGCGGTGGATCCGCAGGGCGAGAAGGCACCGCGGTGCAAATGGGCGGAAGCATCGCGAGTGTTTTGGGGCGCCGCTTTCAAATGCCGCCGGATACGCTTCGCGTCGTGCTGATGGCTGGCGTAGCGGCCGGTTTCGGCTCTGTTTTTGGCACGCCGCTGGCCGGCGCGGTCTTCGCCCTGGAGGTGATCGTAAAGGATCGCACGCAGTACCGGATGTTACTGCCGCTGCTGGTGGCGAGTTGGGTCGGGCACCTCACATGCTCAGCTTGGGGGATTCAGCATGCCATTTTTGAAATCAGCAGCAGCAGCGGCACGAACCTGAGCGATTTTATCGAGCCACTGTTGGGGATCAAAGTCATGGTCGCCGCGGTAGTTTTTGGCTGCGCGAGTCGAGCGTTCACCGCACTCAGTCATCGGTTGAGTGACGCTTTTAAACGGTTAGTGGGATACGCGCCGCTGCGTCCCATGATCGGAGGCCTAATCGTGATCGCGCTCGTTTATATCGCGGGCACACGGGATTTTCTTGGCCTCGGGGTAAGTTCAAACGATCCGGCGGCCGTCACCTTACTTTCCGCCTTCGAAGCGGGTGGAGCCAGCACTTGGAGTTGGGCTTGGAAATTGATTTTCACCGTCGTAACCGTCGCGAGTGGTTTTAAGGGCGGCGAAGTGACGCCGCTTTTTTTCATCGGCGCTACGCTTGGTCACATGCTGGCGCTATTTCTAGGAGCGCCTGTGGATTTATTGGCGGGCTTAGGACTCATCGCCGTATTTGCAGGCGCGACCAAGACTCCCATCGCCTGCACGCTCCTCGGCGTTGAACTTTTTGGCGCGCACTACGCATTGTATTTTGCAGTCGCTTGCTGGATCGCGCAGCGTTGCAGCGGATCGTCCAGCCTCTACAAGCGCAACGCCCGAGGGTAAACCAGCCGCGCCGCGGCGCTGTTTAGCCCAAAGACAACTTGTAGTCCACCGCGTCCCGCAATGCTTCCCAACTGGCGTCGATGATATTATCACTCACGCCAACGGTGCCCCAGACCGTGCGACCGTCGCCGCTTTCGATCAAAACCCGGGTGCGCGAATTAGTACCCGCGCCGCTCTCGAGGATGCGCACTTTGTAATCGCGCAACACCAATTCCCGCAGCTGCGGATAGGTCTTTTCGAGCGCCAGCCGCAGCGCCTTATCGAGCGCCCCGACCGGGCCCGTACATTCGGCCACGGTGTGCACCGATTCGCCACCAACGCGGATTTTGACCGTAGCCTCCGCCCAGAGATCGTCGCCGTGACGCTCGATGATCACGCGATACGTCTCGACTTCAAAAAATGTTTTCCGTTGCCCAAGCGCGGCACCGACCAAGAGACGAAACGAGGCATCGGCCGCTTCGTATTCGTAGCCGCGGAACTCGCGCTCTTTGAGTTGCTCGATCAACGCCTTCATCTCGGGACGTTTTTCATCCAGCTCGAGGCCGAGTTCTTTGGCCTTAAGCGCGAGACTGCTGCGACCCGCCATGTCCGAGACGAGTACACGGGTGCGATTACCCACGAGCGCGGGGTCGATGTGCTCGTAACTACGCGCGACCTTTTGCGCTGCGTTGGCGTGCAAGCCACCCTTATGAGCAAACGCCGATTGACCGACAAACGGCGCCTTCGGGTCCGGTCGCAGATTCGCGAGCTCGTCGAAAAACAGCGAGAGATCGCGCAGTTGCGCCAAATTTGTCGCGCAATGCGCCGTGCAATCCATCTTTAAAAATAAATTCGCGAGGACCGTGGTAAGATTGGCGTTTCCGACGCGTTCGCCGTAGCCGTTGGCGGTACCTTGGACGAGGCGCGAGCCTGCGGACACGCCCGCGAGGGTGAGCGCGACGCCCAAGCCGCTGTCATTGTGACAATGCACGCCGATTTTCTCGCCGCCAAATTCCCGCACCGCGTGCGCGACGATGCCCTTAAAATCATCCACGAGCGTCCCGCCGTTAGTGTCACAGAGCGTGAGGTTGCTCGCGCCGCCGCGCAACGCCGCCGCCAAGGTGCGGATCGCGTACTCAGGATCGGCCTTGTAACCGTCGAAAAAATGCTCGGCGTCGTAAACCACCTCGCGACCCAGCGCGACCAGGTAGCGCGTGGAATCTTCGATCATCGCGAGATTTTCTTCGAGAGTCGTCCGCAGGATTTCCGTGACGTGAAGCGTCCACGTTTTACCCACGATCGTCATCACCGGCATGCCGCTATCAAGCAGCGTGCGCAGTTGAGGATCTTCGTCCGCCTTCGCTCCGGCGCGACGGGTAGAACCAAAGGCCGCCAGCCGCGCGTGCTTCAGCTTGAGGTGTTTCGCCTCGGCGAAAAAAGTGATGTCGCGCGGATTCGAGCCAGGAAATCCGCCCTCGATGTAGTCGACGCCAAATTGGTCCAACCGCTCGGCAATGCGCAGCTTGTCGGCCACAGAAAAGCTAATGCCCTCACCTTGCGTGCCATCACGCAACGTCGTGTCGTAGATTTTGACCGCGGTACTCATGCGATAGGAGAAAGTTGTCGCTTCCGCCCACCGAGGCAAGGGAGCTTTTATACGGCATCTTCAGCGCAGCCCTACGCTCAAGCTAACCACCAAAACCGCCAGCTCGAAGCCGCGCGATACCGTTTAAGACTAGGACCGAATCGGCCAAATTGTTACCGCCGAGCCGACGCCGATGCGATGGGTTTTCTAGTTCAGCCAACTATCGCAGACGGAAACGCTCAGGCTCGCATGAACCCGCGCTGGCTGGAATCGATTAAAGACCACCTATTACCCACGGCACTTTGCATCGGTCTCACCTTCGCGTTGGGCCAGACATCGTAGTTTCAGCATCTCGAAAACTTCAAGCAAGACCAAGTCACCCGATTGCGCGCGCATTTCCAACCGCCGCCCGATGATCGCGTAAATGATAGTCGGTATCGACGATCACAGCGTCAAGGAAGTGGGCCGCTAGCCCTAGGATCGCAAAATTCACGGCTAGTTCATGCAAGCGGTCGCCCTAGGCAAACCGGCCGTGGTCGCTTGGGATATTTTATTCGTCGATCCGGCCGCCGGCAACGATGGGGTCAAAGCCGACGGATTGGTCGTGCGGCTATGCGCTGGGATGGGCTCGAGTGCATCGCTCTGCGCGCGCGTTTACCTTGAGATCGTGCGACGCTATCAAATCGCTCCTCCCGATGAAACGCAGGAAGGCGAGTACGTGATGACGTTAAAATAATTCCTCGCCCGACCGCCACCTGCAGAGAATCAGACCGCGTGTTGCTCGATAAAACCACGGATCGAGGTCGCGTCGGTCTTCAGTAAATATTTCTGCACCGGCCGCGACTTCAGCGCCTCCAAGCTTGGGTCCTTGGGTTCGATACCGATGGCGGAAACAATCGTGTCGGGAAACTTGGCCGGACTCGCCGTCGCCAGGACCACGCTCGGGCGATCCTGCGCCAATTCCGCGAAACCACAGGCCGTGTGCGGATCGACGATGTAGCCAAAGCGTTCGTAAACCGAGCGGATGATCCCCGGAATCTGCGCATCTGTGCAGCGCGACGCGCTCAGCGTGTCGCGTGCGAAATTTTCAAATTGGTACCCGCCGGTCGACTTAAACGTCTGCATCACGTCTCGTACCTTCGCCGCGTCACCACCCACGCTCAGGTACAAGAAACGCTCAAAGTTGCTCGATACTTGAATATCCATCGAGGGAGCCAGACTCGGCGCGACGGCTGAGACGCGGTATTCGCCCGTCGTGAACAGACGGTAGAGAATATCATTCTGATTGGTCGCGACCTTGAAGCTGCGCAGCGGCACGCCCATTTTTTGGAGTAGCCAACCCGCGAGCACGTTGCCGAAATTGCCCGTCGGCACCACGAACTCCGTCTCGGCGCGCGTCGCCGCTGGCAGCCGCAAAAAGGCGTACAAATAATAAACCGACTGCGCCAACACCCGGGCGATGTTGACCGAATTTACCGCCGAGAGGCGGTGTTGTTGGCGGAATTTTTGGTCGCCGAAAATTTCTTTCAATGACGTCTGCGCGTCGTCAAACGAGCCATCAACGGCGAGCGCGAAGACATTTGCCGCGCCGGTGCACGCCATCTGGCGCTCCTGAAGCGGCGACACGCGTCCGTCGGGATAGAGAATAAAAATCGCCGTCCCCGGCTTCCCGAGTAGCCCGTGGATCGCCGCCGCGCCCGTGTCGCCGGAAGTGGCGCCGAGGACGTTGATCGATTCGCGGCGCAAGCTGCACTGGTGCCCGTAGAGATTACCGAGGAGTTGCAGCGCGAAATCTTTAAACGCCAGCGTCGGGCCGTGAAACAGCTCGAGGACGTAGAGATTTTTTGAGAGTTCCTTCAGCGGGGCGATGCCCGGATCGGAAAACGTCGTGTAAGACTGCGCGACCAACTCACGCAGTGTCTCCGGCGGAATATCCGTCGCAAAACGCCGCAAAAATTCGAAACAAAGCTCGGCGTAGCCGAGCGTCTCAAAGCGGCGGAGGTCAGCCGCAGAAAATTGCGGGAGCGTCTCCGGCAAATACAACCCACCGTCAGGCGCCAAACCGATGGCGACGGCATCGGAAAAACCGACGGGCTCGGTCAATCCACGGGTGGAAAGGTAGCGCATGGGGAAAAGGGCGCGGAACGTGATCGCCCGAAAAAAGGCCAAGTTAAGGCGGCGGGTTTGAGTTCACCCGCTCCGCCTCAAACTTGATCGAGGTGAAACGCGGCGTGGGCGACGCGAGCGGCTTCTTCGACACGGTCGAGATCTATCACGACGGAAATTTTAATCTCCGAGGTGCTGATGAGCTCGATGTTGATGCCGGCTTCGGCGAGCGACTGGAAGAGCGTCGCGGCGACACCGCTGTGCGTCTTCATGCCGACGCCGACGACCGAGAGTTTGGCGATGTGTTCGTGGACGGCGACTTGGCCGCCGCCGATCGCGGCGAGGACGGGCTCGAGAGCTTTGACGGCCTTGCGCGTGTCGGTCTGGGGTACGGTGAAGGTGAGGTTGGCCACACCGTGGCGGCCGACGTTTTGTACGATCATGTCGACGAGTACGGAGGCGTCAGCGAGGGCTCGGAAGACCTTCGCGGCCGAGCCGGGCTTATCGACGATATTACTGACGATGACCTTGGCCTGGTCTTTATCGACGGCGACACCGCGCACGACGACTTTTTCCATGTAGGCGACTTCTTTTTTCACGATGGTTCCTGGATTGTGGTTAAAGGAGGAGCGGACTTCAAAAACGACGTCGTACTTCGCCGCGAATTCGACGGAGCGCGACTGCATGACCTTGGAGCCGGACGAGGCGAGTTCGAGCATCTCGTCGTAGCTGATCTCGGGGATTTTTTTGGCGTTTTTCACCACGCGAGGATCGGCGGTGTAGACGCCATCAACATCGGTGTAGATTTCGCATTTGTCGGCCTTGAGGGCGGCGGCGAGTGCGATGGCGGTGAGATCGGAACCACCGCGACCGAGGGTCGTGATGCGGCCTTCGTCATCCGCGCCTTGAAAGCCGGCGACGATGATAATGCGGCCGGCTTTGAGCTCTTTCTCCATGGGCTTCGGATTGATGCCTTGGATCTTCGCCTTGGTGTGAACCTTGTCGGTAAAGATGCCGGCTTGGGCGCCGGTGTAGCTGACGGCGTCGGCGCCGATGCCTTGAAGGGCCATGGCGACGAGGGCGATGGTTTCTTGTTCGCCGATGGCGAGGAGTTGGTCGAGTTCGCGCTCGCTGGGATCGGGGCAGACGGCTTTGGCGCGAGCGATGAGCTCGTTGGTCACGCCAGCGCGAGCGGATACGACGACGACGACCTCGTTGCCTTCGTCTCGGGTGCCTTTGATGCGCTCGGCGACTTTTTTAATGCGTTCGACGTCACCGACGGAGGTGCCGCCATATTTTTGGACGATACGGGCCATGGTCTGGTTTGAAAAAATCAGTCGTTGAAATCGCCGATGCGGAGCAGCACGGGTGGTTCGAGCACGCTGCTCAAACCGGCGAGGTGTTTGAGGGTGGCGCCGATGGCGCGTTCGTCGCTCTCGTGCGTCGTAAGTACAAGCGAGGCGGCGCCGATGCGGTCGGAGGGATTTTGAATCACGCTGGCGATGCTGACGTGGTGTTTGGCCATCACGGAGGCGACGCGAGCGAGGACGCCGGGTTGGTCTTTTACCGAGAGACGAACGTAGTAGCGGCTGCGAATACGCTCGGGCGGAGCGAGGCGGCAATCGGCGCACGGGGCGGGCGCGTCGTCGCCCATGTGGTGCGCGCCTTTGCCGTGACGCAGCAGCGCGACCGCATCGGCGATGTCGCTGATGACGGCGCTGGCGGTAGCGTCTTGGCCCGCGCCGCGGCCGATATAAAGCGTGGTGCCGACGATGTCGCCCGTGACGGAGATCGCGTTGAAGACGCCGCTGACGTTGGCGAGGACGTTGCCCTCGGGCAGCAGCGTGGGTTGCACGCGGACACTGATTTCGTTGGTCGTGAAATCACGGGTGATAACCGCGAGCAGCTTGATCCCGTAGCCGAGGGTGGCAGCGGTCTTGAAATCGGCTGGCGTGATGCGGCTGATGCCTTCGACGAGCATGCGGTCGGGCTTGATCCACATGCCGTGGGCGAGCCAAGCGAGGACCGAGGCTTTGTGGGCGGTGTCCCAACCATCGACGTCGAGGGATTCATCGGCTTCGGCGTAGCCGAGGCGTTTGGCATCGGCGAGGACATCGGCGTAGGGCGCGTCGCGCTCCTCCATCTGCGTGAGGATGTAGTTACACGTGCCGTTAAGGATGCCGTAAATGCGGGTGAAACGGTTGGCGACGAGGCCTTCGCGCAGGGCTTTGATGAGCGGGATGCCGCCGGCGACGCTGGCTTCAAAAAAGAAATGCCCGCCGTGCTTACGCGCCGTCGCAAAAATCTCGGCGCCGTGGGCGCAGATGAGGGCTTTGTTGGCGGAGACGACGATTTTGCCGCGCGTAAGGGCGGCGAGCGTCACTTGGCGAGCGAGGCCGGTGCCGCCCATGAGTTCGCAGACGATGTCGATCTTGGGATCGGTCGCGATGGCGAGCGGATCGTCGGTGAGCTTGGCGGCGGCGATTTTAACCGGGCGCTTTTTCTTGAGATCGCGGGCGGAAGCGCGTGCGAGCACGAGCTTGGCGCCGAGCCGGGTCTCGAGCAGCGCACGCGAGCGCTCAAGGTGTTTCCAGACGCCTTGGCCCACGGTGCCGAAGCCACAGATACCGATTGTGATAGTCAGGGGCGAGCTCATGGCGCGTCGGCAGGTTTTTTCACAAAACGATTTTCCGTGCCGTTAATGAGACGCGTGATGTTGGCGCGGTGCCGCACGATCACAAAGAGCGAGGCGAGGCTAGAAAACACGAGAAGCGGTTTCGGCTGGCCCTGAAAAAACACCGTGATCGGCAGCGCCACCGCCGAGAGGATCGACGCGAGCGAGACGTAGCGGCTGGCATAAAACGTCGCGACCCACACTACAACGGCGACGAGCGCGCCCAAAGGCATGAGCACGAGACAACCTCCGGCGGCGGTGGCGACGCCTTTGCCCCCGCGGAAACCCGTGAAGCAGGAAAAACTGTGACCGAGCATAGCGCCCACCAGACCGGCCATCCCCAGATTAACCCAATCGGCGCCCGCGTAGGTGCCGTTGAGCAACGAAAACGGGGCCGAGAGATCGATCGTGAGCTTGCTGCTGGAGCCGAAAGCCCACGCCGCAGCCAAAGCGCCTTTGGCGGCATCGAGCGCGAAGACCAGATTACCCGGGCCAGGACCGAGCACGCGGCGCACGTTGGTGGCACCGGGATTTTTGCTGCCGACCTCAAAGATGTTCACGCCCTTGGCGCGCGCGACCAGATAACCAAAAGGCAACGCGCCTAATAGGTAGCCGACGAGAGCGGTGAAGATGAGGGCTGTGAACACGGGAAGAGGCGGGAGCAACGCTGGGGGTTAGACGGGATTAAAGTTGGACGAATTTCGCGAGCTTGATCGCGGGATGCGCCTTCAATTCGGCGCGGGCCGCGGCGCTGGGTTCGCTATCGAGGTTAATCACCATGAGCGCGGTCTCGCCGGCCTGTTGGCGACTGAGGGACATGTTGGCGATGTTGACCTTGTCTTTGCCGAGGAGCGTACCGACGTAACCGATCATGCCGGGTGCGTCTTGATTTTCGATGATGAGCAGTTTGCCAGCGGCGAGGGCTTCGACCTCGCGACCGTTGACGGCGACGATGCGCGGGCTGTTGGCCTTGGTGATGAGCGTGCCCGCGGCGCTGCGCGCGGAACCATCGGCGGCGACGGCTTCGACGAGGATCAACTCCGTGTAATCGGAATCGTCGGAGGATTTGATGATCTCGCTGCGCAAGCCGAGGCGTTCGAGCATGATCGGGGCATTGACGACGTTGACGCCCTCGCCGCTGATGCGCGTGAGGTAGCCGCGCTGGATGGAGCGCGTGATGGCGTTGGCGTCGAGGTCGACGATTTTGCCGAAATAGGTGATGCGTAATTTGGCGACGGCGGCCGGAGCGAGTTGTTGGACCAGCGTGCCGAGTTTGGCGCCGAGATCGAGGTAAGGCCCGAGGATCTTGGCGGTGGCGGCGTCGACGGAGGGGAGATTGACGGCGTTGCGCACGGCGCCGTTGAGGAGGACATCGGCGATCTGCTCGGCGACTTCGACGCCGACGGCGTCTTGCGCTTCGGCGGTGGAAGCGCCGAGGTGGGGCGTGAGCGTGACGTTGGGCAAGGTGCGCAGCTCGCTGTCTTTGGCGAGCGGCTCTTCTTCAAAGACGTCGAGACCGGCGGCGGCGACTTGGCCAGATTTCAGCGCGGCGATGAGCGCGCTTTCTTTAATAATACCACCGCGCGCGCAGTTGAAGATGCGCAGGCCTTTCTTGGCCTTGGCGAACGCCGCTTCGTCGATCATGTAGTGAGTGTCTTCCGTCAGCGGCATGTGGACGGTGATGTAATCGGATTGGGCGAGGAGTTCGTCCAGCGAGACGCCCTCGATCTGCATGGCCTTGGCGCGACTGGGGGCGAGGTACGGGTCGTAGGCGAGTACGCGCATGCCGAAGGCTTGGGCGCGCTTGGCAACTTCGCCGCCGATGCGGCCCAGGCCGACGATTCCGAGGGTTTTTTTAAAGAGCTCGATGCCGGAGAAACTTTTCCGATCCCATTGGCCGGCTTTCATGGAGGCGGCGGCTTGAGGCACGGGCCGCGCGCCGCAGAGGATGTGGGTAAACGTGAGCTCGGCGGTCGCCACGGTGTTGCCCGAGGGGGTGTTCATGACGATCACGCCGCGTTCGGTGGCGGCATCGACATCGACGTTGTCCACGCCGACGCCGGCGCGGCCCACGACTTTGAGCAAGGGGGCCGCGGCAAATACGGCGGCGGTGATCTTGGTCTCGGAGCGTACGGCGATGGCGTGCACGTCCTTCACCAGCTCGAGGATTTTTTCCGGCGAGGAGCCGTAAGCCTCTATGACTTCAAGGCCGGGCTGCGTACGCAGAAAGGCGACTCCCTTAGGTGAGATCTTATCAGCAACGAGGACTTTCATATGGACAGAGGTCCCACGAGGGAAATCCCCCTGCCTCGGCCAAGCAAGGAAAAGGTTATTAATAAGATGGCCGTTACAGGCGTGACCGCGGCACGTATCTTGCCCATGAATTGACCTCGAATCCCTTTACTCAATCCTACGTCTTTAAGAATTAACCCCCAAGCGGACTCACATTTAAGACTTTAATCTCTTTTTCATCCCATGCTGCCCCAGATTTCTTTGTCCCCATCGTACGTCCGGCTGCTCAGCATTATCAGCATAGTTCTCGCGATCGGCCTGAGCGGCTGCGCCGATAAAGCCACCGGCCGAGGCGGCCGCGGAGCCGGTAGCGCTGCCCCCGTGATCGCAGGCAAGGTCGAACGCAAGGTCGTCCCACTCAACCTCGAGGCCGTCGGCGCCGTCGAACCCAGTCGCACCGCCTCCGTGCGCTCCCAGGTCACCGGCACGCTCATAAAAATCAATTTCACCGAAGGCAAAGACGTCAAACAGGGCGACATTCTCTTCGAAATCGATCCCCGCCCCTTCCAAAACAGCCTACGCTCCGCCGAAGCCGACCTCCAACGCATTAAGGTCCAACTCGGCACCGCCCTAGCTCAAGTCGACCGCTACCGCGCCCTTAGCGAGAGCGCTCTCGTCTCCCAAGAACAGTTCCAAGCCATCTCCGACTCCGCCCGCGCGCTCCAATCCCAGCAACTCGCCAGCGAAGCCGCCGCCGCCAACGCCCGCCTCCAACTCGATTACTGCACCATCCGCTCCCCGCTCACGGGCCGCACCGGCAACATCCCGGTCCACGAAGGCGATCTAGTCCGCGTCAACGAGGCCGGTGGCCAACTCGTCTCCGTCCACCAACTCAGTCCCATCAACGTCACCTTCAGCGTCCCCCAACAATACTTCGGCGCCCTCGTGCGCTACCGCGCATCCGGCGCCATCAAGGTCAAAGTGATCCCCCCCGGCACCGACGAACAAGCCGAGGAAGGCGAACTCATCTTCATGGACAACACCGTCGATCCTTCGACCGGAACCCTCAAACTCAAAGCCGCCTTCCCCAACCCCCAACACCGTCTCTGGCCCGGCCAATTCGCCACGGTCACGGTCACCCTCGCCGCCCCCGAAGCCCTCACCGTCGCCAGCAGCGCCCTCCAAACTTCGCAGGCCGGCCAACACGTTTACGTCATCCTCGCCGATAAAACCGCCGAACTGCGCCCCGTCATTGTCGAGCGTCTCGCCGGTCCCCTCGCCGTCATCGCCAAGGGCCTCAGCGAAGGCGAGACGGTCGTCGTCGACGGCCAACTCCGCGTGATCCCCGGCAAACCCGTTGAGATTAAAACCGCCGAAGGCGCCAGCGGCGCCGCGGATGGCAAGCGCACCAAAGCCGGCGGCGATAAAGCCAAAAGTAAGAAAACAGGCTCCGACACGTCCAAGTAACCCACCGGCGCCATGAATATCCCCGAACAGTTTATCCGCCGCCCGGTGATGACGACCCTCGTCACTGCCGCCATCACTCTTTTTGGATGGATGGCCTACCAGCGCCTCCCCGTCAGCGATCTACCCAACGTCGATTTCCCGACCATCTCCGTCTCCGCCAGTCTTCCCGGCGCGAGCCCGGAAACGATGGCCGCTTCCGTCGCCACCCCACTCGAACAACAATTCTCCAGTATCGCCGGCATCGAATCGATGTCCTCCAGCAGCTCGCTCGGTGGCACCTCGATCACGATGCAGTTCAGCCTCGATCGCAACATCGACGGCGCCGCCCAAGATGTGCAATCAGCCATCGCCGCCGTCCAACGCCGGCTCCCGCGCGATATGCCCAATCCGCCGTCGTTTCGTAAATCCAACCCCAACGACGATTCGGTCATGCTGATCGCGCTCTCGTCGAAAACCCTCGCCCTCTCCGAGGTCAACGAGTTCGCCGAGACCGTCCTCGCCCAACGCATTTCCACCGTCGATGGCGTCGCCCAAGTTAACGTCTTCGGCGCCCAAAAATACGCCGTACGCGTGCGCCTCGACCCCCGCGCGCTCGCCTCCCGCGGCATCGGCATCGACGAAGTCCGCTCCGCGCTGGATACCAACAACGTCAACCTCCCCGCCGGCGTGATCGACGGCGCCACCAAGGCCACCACCCTTATCGCCACAGGCCAACTCAAGAGCGCCAGCGGCTTCGGCAACGTCATGGTCACGTATCGCAACGGCGCTCCCGTGCGTTTGTCCGACGTGGCGAAAGTCACCGACAGCGTTGAAAACGAAAAATCTTTCAGCTGGTTCGACTACCGTTTCAAAGAGGGCGTCGAAGACCCCGCGTTTGCCGCCGGCACCAAGGAGACGCGCTCCATCATTCTCTCGATTCAACGCCAACCCGGCACCAACACCATCAAGGTCGTCGACGGCATTAAATCCCTGCTCCCTGCCTTCCGCGCGCAACTACCCGCCACCATCGAGCTCGACACGGTCGTGGACCGCTCAATCGCCATCCGCGAATCCGTGCAGGATGTGAAATTCACCCTCGTGCTCGCCATCATTCTGGTCGTGCTCGTGATCTTCCTGTTCCTGCGTTCGCTCTCGGCCACCATCATCCCGAGCATCGCGATGCCCATCGCCGTACTCGGCACGTTTGCGGTGATGTATTTCTTCGATTTCAGCATCGATAACATCTCGTTGCTCGCGCTCACCCTGTCGGTCGGCTTCGTCGTCGATGATGCGATCGTGATGCTCGAAAATATCGTCCGCCACATCGAGAAAGGCGAAACCGTCATGGCCGCTTCCTTGCGCGGCTCCCGCGAAATCGGTTTCACCATTTTATCGATGACGATCTCGCTGGTCGCGGTCTTTATCCCCGTGCTGTTTATGGGCGGCGTGCTTGGGCGCTTACTCCACGAATTCGCCGTGACGATTTCCGCTGCGATCCTCGTTTCGGGTTTTGTCTCGCTAACGCTGACCCCGATGTTGTGCAGCCGGTTTCTCAAGCCGATCAATCACCACGCCACTCACGGCCGTTTCTATGTTTTAACCGAGCGCCTGTTCCAAAGCAGCGTGAATCTCTATGAGCGCACCTTGAGGCTCTCGCTGCACTGGCGCAAAGCGATCCTGGCGGTCGCCTTCGCCACCATCGGGCTCACCCTATGGCTGCTCGTAATCACCCCCAAGGGCTTCATTCCCACCGAAGACACCGGCCGCATCCAAGTCATGGTCGAGGCCGCGCAAGACACCTCATTCGACGCGATGGTCGCTTATCAACGCACGGTCACCGCCACCATCCGGCGCAACCCTTACGTCAAAGACTGCATCGTTTTCCTCGGCACAATGGGGCGCAGCGGCGGCACCAGCAATACCAGCCGCATGTATGTCTCGTTGATCGATGGTAAACGCCCTAGCGCCAACCAAGTCTCCCAAATGTTGCGCATGGAAACCGCCGGCATTCCCGGCGTGCGGGTGTTTCCGACGGTGCCCCCGAGCATCCGCCTCGGCTCCCGTGGCTCCTCTTCAGTTTATCAATACACCCTTTACGGCACCGATCTACAGGAGCTCTACCGAGTAACACCGCCCCTCGTCGAACGTGTGCGCGAGATTCCCGGAGTGATCGACGTAAGCTCAGATCTCCAGATCACCAGCCCGCAGCTGATCATCGACATCGACCGCGACAAAGCCTCGTCGCTCGGCCTGAACGCCCAGCAAGTCGAGGACACGCTCTATAGCGCTTTCGGCGCCCGTCAGGTTTCCACCATCTACACTTCTACGAATCAATACGCGGTGATCTTGGAGCTCGCCGAGAAATATCTGCGCGATCCTGCGTCGCTCTCACTGCTTTATCTGCGCAACCGCGAGGGCAAACTCATCCCGCTCGAAAGCGTCGCCAAACTCCGTCCCTCCGTCGGCCCACTCACCGTCGCGCACCTCGGCCAAGTTCCCGCCGTCACCATCAGCTTCAACCTCAAGCCCGAACTCGCTCTCAGCGAGGCGACCGAACAGATTGAAAAAATCGCCCGCGAGATGCTGCCCGCCACCGTCAGCGGCACATTTCAAGGCACCGCCGCCGCCTTCACGAGTTCCTTGCAGGGCCTCGGGCTCACGTTGCTCATCGCCGTGCTCGTGATTTATTTGGTTCTCGGCATTCTTTACGAAGATTTCGTGCACCCGGTTACGATTCTCTCCGGTTTGCCCGCTGCGACCTTTGGCGCGCTCGTGACTTTGTTACTCTTCGGCCAAGAACTGAACATGTATGGCTACGTCGGTCTCATCATGCTCATCGGCATCGTGAAAAAGAACGCCATCATGATGATCGATTTCGCCCTAGACGCCCAGCGCAACCACGGCAAAACGGCCGAGGCTGCGATCTTTGAAGCGTGCATCGTGCGCTTTCGTCCGATCATGATGACGACCCTCGCGGCCATCGCTGGCACGATGCCCATCGCCCTCGGTTGGGGCGCGGGCGCCGATGCCCGCCGCAGTCTTGGGCTCGCCGTGGTTGGCGGCTTACTTGTGTCGCAGATCCTCACGCTTTATATCACGCCCGTGTTCTACCTGTTCATGGAACGCTTCACCAAACACCTCACGCCCAAGCCCGTCGCCGAGCTAGAGGCTGCAGCGGCTTCAGCTGCGGAGACTGCGACTGCCCGGTAGTAATTCACCGGCTAGGACCGCCGCATTGACCTACGAATCCCGATGTTCGTTGGCGAGCGGACCAGCCGTTGCCTGACTTCTTTTTAAGCTATGTGGATTGTACGTCTCGCCCTTCGTCGGCCCTACACGTTTACCGTGATGGCCCTGCTGATCGTTATTCTCGGCCTCCTCACGGCTCGGCGCATGGCGAAGGACATTTTTCCGTCCATCGACATCCCCGTCGTCAGCGTACTGTGGTCCTACAACGGCCTCACGCCCGACGAAATGGAGAAGCGCATCATTACGCTCAGCGAGCGCGCTCTCACGACCACCGTAAACGACATCGAACACATCGAGTCGCAGTCCCTCGCCGGCGTCGGGGTCATCAAAGTTTTCTTCCAACCCGGCGCAAGTGTCGACGCAGCCGTCGCCCAAATCACCGCCATCAGCCAGACGATCACGCGCATCATGCCGCCTGGCACAACGCCGCCCCTCGTCATCCGCTACAGTGCTTCCAACGTCCCCATCCTCCAACTCGGCCTCGGCAGCAAAACCCTCTCCGAACAAGCCCTCTACGACATCGGCCTCAACTCCGTCCGTCTCCAACTCGCCACCGTCCAAGGTGCCTCCGTCCCCCTGCCGCTCGGCGGCAAGGTCCGCCAGATCCAAGTCGATCTCGACCCCGCCGCCCTCCTCGCCAAAGGCCTCACCGCCACCGACGTCAGCAACGCCATCAACGCGCAAAACCTAACTCTTCCCTCCGGTACCGCTAAAATCGGCGACCGCGAGTACGGCGTGTTCCTCAACAGCAGCCCCGACACGATCGAGGGCCTCGGCAATCTTCCTATCCGTATCGTTAATGGCACTACGATCTACATTCGCGACGTCGCCCAAGTCCGCGACGGTTTCGCCACCCAAGCCAGCATCGTCCGCCAAGACGGCACCCGCGGCTCCCTCCTCACTATCTTGAAAAACGGTGGCGCCTCCACGCTCGACATCATCGAACGCGTCAAAGCCGTACTCCCCCGCGTCAAGGCCGTCGTCCCGCCCGAACTCGAACTCCGCCCGCTCTTCGATCAATCCGTCTTCGTCCGCGCTGCCCTCAACGGCGTGCTCTTCGAAGGCGCCCTCGCCGCCACACTCACCGCCGCGATGATTTTGCTATTCCTCGGCACTTGGCGCAACACCCTCGTCGTCGCCCTTTCGATTCCACTCTCGATTTTCTGCTCCATTCTCTGCCTTGCTGCCTTCGGTCAGACAATCAACGCCATGACCCTCGGCGGTCTCGCCCTCGCCGTCGGCATCCTCGTCGATGACGCCACGGTCACCATTGAAAACATCGATCGTAACCTCGGCCTAAAAAAATCTCTCCTACAATCTATCCTCGACGGCGCCGAGCAGATCGCGATGCCCGCCTTTGTCTCCACGCTTTGCATCTGCATCGTCTTTATCCCGATTTTCTTCCTCGAAGGCACCGCCAAGTACCTCTTCGGCCCGCTCGCGATGGCCGTCATCTTCGCGATGCTCGCATCCTATTTTCTTTCCCGTACCGTAGTCCCGACTTTCGTTCACTTTCTACTCCGCGACCAACCGATTCTCCACGACGCCAGTCCCGGTGAACCCACGCCCCACGGCGATATTTTCTGGCGCATCCACGTCCGCTTCAACCGCCACTTCGAACGCTTCCGCGCCCGCTACACCCGCGGTCTTACGTGGTGCCTAGATCACCGCAAAGCCACCGCCACCATCTCCCTCGTCTGCGTCCTCGCGAGCGCAGCACTCGTGCCGTTGCTCGGACGCGATTTCTTCCCGCTTGTCGACGCCGGCCAATTCCGCCTTCACGTGCGTGCTCCCTCTGGCATGCGTATCGAGGAGACGGAGCGCATTTTTAACCAAGTAGAAAACGTCATCCGCGAAGTCATTCCCGCCGATGAACTCGTCACGATCCTCGACAACATCGGCCTGCCCACTGGCGGAGTGAATCTCGCCTTCAGTGACTCCGCCACCATCGGCGCCGCCGACGGCGAAATCCTCGTCGCGCTCAACCCCGAAAAACATGGCCCGACTTGGGACTACGTCCGCACCCTGCGCCAACGCCTCAACCGTGAATTCCCCGACTGCGTCTTCTTCACCCAACCTTCCGACATCGTGGGCCAAATTCTCAACTTTGGTCTCGCCGCGCCCATCGATGTCCAGATCGCCGGCCGCGACGTCAAAACCAACTACGCCCTAGCCCTCGAGCTCTCCGCCCGCATCGCCCGTATCCCCGGCGCCGTCGATGTTCACGTCCAACAAGTCACCAACGCCCCCGCCCTGCGCTTCAACGTCGACCGCTCCCGCGCCCAACAACTCGGCCTCACTCAGCGTGACATCGCCTCCAACGTCCTCATCTCGCTCTCCGGCTCCGCCCAGTCCGCGCCCAATTTCTGGCTGAGCCCGCAAAACGGCGTGCAATACGTCGTCGCCACGCAAACCCCGCCCGCGAAACTCGATTCCATTGAGGCCATCCTCGCTACGCCGTTACCAACGAGCCGCGGCGCGCCACCCCAGATTTTTGGCAACGTCGCCACCTTCGAGCGCACCACGACGCAATCCGTCGTCAGTCACCACAACGTCCAACCGGTCTTCGATGTCTTCGCCAACGTCGATCACAGCGACCTCGGCTCCGTTGCCGACGCCGTGAAAAAACTCCTCCCCGAATTCGAAAAGAAACTTCCGCGCGGCAGCTTCATCACGATGCGCGGCCAAGCCCAAAGCATGGACGCTTCTTTCCTCGGCCTCGGCCTCGGCGTCCTCGGTGCTATCATACTCGTCTACCTACTCATGGTCGTAAATTTCCAGAGCTGGCTCGACCCTTTTATCATCATCATGGCGCTGCCTGGCGCGCTCTGCGGCATCATCTGGATTCTCTTTCTAACGCGCACCAGCCTCAGCGTCCCGTCACTCATGGGCGCCATCATGGGCGTCGGTGTCGCCACGGCTAATTCTATCTTGCTCGTCACCTTCGCCAACGATGTCCGCCACGAGGGTCGGGATGCTCGCGCCGCCGCCCTCGAGGCAGGCCACACGCGTCTGCGGCCCGTGCTCATGACCGCCCTAGCGATGATCATCGGCATGTTACCGATGTCGCTCGGCCTAGGCGAAGGCGGCGAACAAAATTCCCCGCTCGGCCGAGCCGTCATCGGCGGTCTCCTTTTCGCCACACTCGCCACTTTATTCCTCGTACCCGTCGTGTACGCCACCCTCCGCAAGCGAGGGCCCCACACGCCCGAGGAAGAACTCCTCGAGGAAGCCACCGCCGATTCCACTCAGTCCAAATAATTTCCCGCCATGAAGTCCGCCCTCCGCTCCCTTTGCTTTCTAGCGATCACCTCGCACAGCGTCGCCTCCACGCCCATCAGCAAGGCTCCGCCGCCGGTCAACGTCGTCCTCGCCGCCCGCTCCGGCGCCGCGGTCGAACTCGTGCTCCCTGCCAGCCTCCAAGCCTTCCAAGAAGCTTCCATCTACGCTCGTACCGGCGGCTACTTGGCAAAATGGTTCGTCGATCTCGGCGACCAAGTCACCGGCGGCCAAACCCTCGCTCTCATCGACGGCCCTGAGCTCGATCAAGAGCTCAACCAATCCCGCGCCGCCCTCGCCCAAGCCAAGGCCAACGCCGAACTCACCCGTGCCACCGCCGCCCGCTGGACCGAACTCGCCGCACGCAACGCCGTCTCCAAACAAGAAGCCGACGAAAAAAATGCCGCCGCCGTCGCCCGCGCCGCCGATGTCCAAGCCGCCGAAGCGAACGTCGCCCGCCTCACTCAACTCAAATCCCTCCAGACGATCGTCGCCCCTTTCGCCGGCGTCATCACTTTCCGCGGCGCCGAGATCGGCGCGTTGATCACCACCGACTCCAGCCGCCGTGAACTCTTCCGAATGGCCGCCGTCACTCCGCTGCGCGTCTTCGCCAGCGTCCCTCAATCTTACCTCCGCTCCATCCGCCCCGGCCTCGAAGTCGAAGTCCTCATCAACGAATTCCCCGGCCGGACTTTTAACGCCTCCGTCGTACGCGTCGCCGGCGCCCTCGATCCGGTCACTCGCACGCTCACCACCGAGATCCAACTGCCCAACGCCAAAGGCGAACTCCTCCCTGGCATGTTCGTCCAAATTCGTTTCCGCCTCAAACCCGCCGAACCCGCCATCGTCCTCCCGTCCAACGCCGTCATTATCCGCGCCGACGGCCCCCAAGTCGCCACCGTCGATGCTGCGCAAACGATCCGTTTTCAAAAAGTAAAAATTGGCCGCGATTTCGGCACCCAAATCGAGATCGTTTCCGGTCTTGCCGATGGCGTCCGCGTCGCAGCCAATCCCAACGACACCCTCACCGAAGGCCTCGTCGTCGAGCCGTTGCTGCCCGTAGTAGCGAAGAAATAATTTCCCCGTGAGCCGCGCCTGTGCCCGCGCTCGCTGCTCAAGCCGCCGCCGTTGTTAGCGCCGGCTTCACCCCGCGTCCGATGGACAACACGCCCATGGCCGCGATCACGCAGAGCAAGCCCGCGCCGGTAAACGCCCACGCGTAACTCCCCAATGCCGTCCGCACCGCGCCCGCGCCGTAAGCCGCGCACGCCGCGCCGACTTGATGCGCCGCCACGATCCAGCCGAAGACGATGCTCGCACGTTCGCGCCCGAAAACATCGCCCGTCAGCCGCACCGTTGGCGGCACCGTCGCGATCCAATCCAGTCCGTAAAAAACAGCGAACACGCCCAAGCCCGCCACCGGCCCGAGCAGCGCCGTGGGCAAAAACAACAACGACAACCCGCGCAACCCGTAGTAACCGAAGAGCAACACGCGGTTGTTAAAGCGATCCGAAAGCCAGCCCGAGAGCGTAGTCCCCGCGAGGTCGAAAAGCCCCATCATCGCCAACAACCCCGCCGCCCGCACTTCGGGAATCCCGCAGTCAAACGCCGCCGAAATCAGGTGCGTCCCGATCAAGCCGTTGGTGCTCGCGCCACACACAAAAAACGATCCCGCCAATAACCAAAAATCGCGCGTCCGCGCTGCTTCCAGCAAGGTAGTGATCGCCAGCTTAGCGGGATTTCCGACCGCCCGTTTGGCCGCATCCGGCGCGCCCGTTTCTCCGTAGGGCCGCAGCCCGAGATCGCGCGGCTCGTCGCGCATAAAAAACCAAATCACCGGAATCATCCCGAGCGCCACGAACGTCACGACCAGCGGCGCACTCCGCCATCCCGATGTCGTCACGAGCGATGCAAACCACGGTAAAAACACGAGCTGTCCGGTCGCCGTACTCGCCGTCAACATTCCCATCACCAGCCCGCGATGTTTCGTGAACCAGCGATTCGCCACGGCCGCGCCGAGCACCGTTGCCGCCATCCCAGAACCCGCGCCGACGACCAAGCCCCACAAAATCACGAATTGCGCGTATGTGCGCAAAAACACCGTCGAACCGTACCCCAGAGCGAGCAACGCCATCCCCAGCATCATCGTCCGCCGCAACCCGAGCCTCACATAAAGCGCCGCCGCAAACGGCCCGATCAGGCCAAAAATAAAAATGTTGATCGCCACCACCGACGACACCGTCGCGCGGCTCCATTGAAATTCATTACCGAGCGGCAACAGCATCACGCCCGGCGCGGAACGCGCCCCGGCCGCCGCCAGCAACGTCAGAAACGTCACGCCCGCGACGACCCAAGCGTAATGGAAGCGAGGAGCCGGCGCAGGCGTGGAGAAGCTCATGTGTTAAAAAGCGTACGCCGCCATCACCAGCGCATGTGCACGCCGAGATGAAAATAGCCGCCGCTTGGGCCGTCGGGCGGCAACGTCGCTAGGGCGACACTGGTCTTCGCGCCGTCCACAATTTCCATCGGCGCACCGGCGCCACCCATATCGGTTTTAACCCAACCGGGATGCGCCGAATTCACCTTGAGCGGCGTACCCTTCAACTCCTGCGCTAGTTCCACCGTAAACATATTTACCGCCGCTTTCGATGCGTCGTAACCGAGCAGCCGCGCCGGATAAATCGGTGAGTTCACATCGGCGTGTTCCGTGATTGAGCCTAGAATCGAGGAAAGATTCACGATGCGCCCTGCGGGTGATTTTTTCAGCAACGGCAAAAATGCCTGCGTCACAGCGACGAGCCCGAAGAAATTCGTGTCGAAGGTCGCGCGCAAAGAAGCCTGCGTGACGGTCGCCGGCCCCGTCTCCGTAGCGTAGTCGAGCACGCCCGCGTTGTTCACGAGGATATCCAGTCGGCCGAATTCTTTTTCGACCCACGCCGCAGCGGTGCGGATCGAGGCTTCATCGGTGACGATCAAGGGCACCACGCGCGCATCAATCCCTTCGGATTTCAACAAGGCCACCGCGCCGGCACCACGCTGCGCGTCGCGCGCACCGATCAGAATAAAAATACCCTGACGACCGAGCTGACGGGCCGTTTCGAGACCGATGCCCTTATTGGCACCGGTAATGAGAGCGATCTTGGAAGACATAGTTTCTGGAAGATTGAGAGTGTAAAAAAATCAGGAAGCGAGCGCCGGATAATCCGTATAACCCCGCTCATCGCCGCCATAAAACGACTCCGGCACGGGCACATTTAAGGGGGCGCCCTCTAGCAGCCGCCGAGGCAAATCTGGGTTCGCGATAAAGGCCTTGCCCCAAGCCACGGCATCCGCGCGCCCTGCGGCGATCTCCGCCGAGGCGTCCGCCGCCGTGAAACCTTGGTTGGCGATGAACACGCCGCCAAAATTTTGTTTCAAGGTCGACCCTAGGCGCGGTTCAGCCAAACCTTCGCGCGCGCACAAAAACGCTAGTTTACGTTTACCCAATTGCGTCGCGAGGTAACCAAACGTGGCCGCGAGGTTGGAATCACCGACGCCGTGCGCATCGCCCCGCGGAGCCAAATGGTAGCCCACGCGATCGGCGCCCCACACGCTGACGACGGCATCAGTAACTTCCAGCGGCAGCCGCGCGCGATTTTCGATCGAGCCGCCATACTCATCCGTGCGTAGATTGGAGGAATCCTGCAGAAATTGATCCAGCAAGTAACCGTTCGCGCCGTGGATTTCGACGCCATCAAAGCCCGCGCGTTGCGCGTTCTCCGCTCCAAGGCGAAACGCCGCCACGACTCCGGGCAACTCCGCGCGCTCTAGGGCGCGCGGCGTCACAAAGGATTTCTCCGGCCGGATCAGACTCACATGGCCCGCTGCCGCGATCGCGCTGGGCGCCACTGGCAACGCGCCGCCTAGATAAACCGGATCGGAAATCCGACCCACATGCCAAAGTTGCAGAAAAATTCGCCCACCGGCGGCGTGGACGGCCGCGGTGATTGTTTTCCAACCCGCGACTTGCTCGTGCGACCAGATGCCCGGCGTGTCGGGATAACCAACCCCCATCGGATCGACGGCGGTCGCCTCGCTCAGGATCAAACCCGCAGACGCACGTTGGGCGTAGTATTTCGCCATCATGGGATTCGGCACGCGACCGGCGGAAGCGCGGCAACGCGTGAGCGGGGCCATGATGATACGGTTCGGCAGCGTTAATGCACCGATGCGAAGGGAATCGTGTAGCGAAGACATAGCAGCATGTTTCAGCCGAATAAAGCAGGCGCGCAACCCTGCGCGTGAAAAAACTCTCGCGCTCGCGTATTGCCGAAGACGATTCGGCGTGTTTGCTGAAATTCATGCGCTCTCTTCGTTCACCCGGACTACCGCTTCGTACCGCAATCACCGCCGCGCTGCTTTTGGGCGCCAGTCTTTTTGCCGCGCCCGAAAAATGGGCGTCCGAAATCAATAAGTACACCCAAGCCGACGCGATCAAAGCTCCCGCCCGCGATGCCGTAGTCTTCGTCGGCAGTTCTTCGATTCGTAAATGGACGAGCCTCGCCGCCGATTTTCCTGGCATCACCACGATCAACCGTGGCTTCGGCGGCTCGGAGCTTTCTGACAGCGTGTTTTACGCGGACCGCATCGTCATCCCCTACGCGCCGCGTCTCGTCGTCGTTTACGCGGGAGAAAACGATCTCCAAGCCGGCAAATCCGCCGAAGCCTTGCTCGCCGATTTCAAGGCGTTTTGCGACAAAATCCACCCCGCGCTCCCTAAGGCGAAGATCATCTTCCTCGCCGTGAAAGAAAGTCCTTCTCGCGCCAAAATCCGCGACAAGGTCCTGCTCGCCAACCAACTCATCGCCGCTGCCTGCGCCCAAGATCCACGCCGCACGTTTGTGGATGTTGCCACGCCGATGCTCGACGCCGCGGGCAAAACCCGCCCCGAACTTTTTATCGCCGATCAACTCCACATGCAGCCAGCCGGCTACGCAATCTGGACCCAAGTCCTCGCGCCTTACTTGAAACCGTGAGCGCCACTCCGCTCGAACGTCTCTCGCGCCAGATCGCCTTCATCGTCGAGGTCGATCAGCTCAAAAATATTTTCCGGCAGACGGTAAACACCGTCAGCGGTCGCGCCGAAAATGACGCCGAACATTCCTGGGGCCTTTGCCTGCTGGTGATGACCCTCGCCGAGCACGCCAACGTCCCGCACCTCGACGTGCTCCGCGCGCTCAAAATGGTGATCATCCACGACCTCGTCGAAATCGACGCCGGCGACACGTTTGCCTACGACACGAAAAACATGGCTGACCAACACGCGCGCGAGTGCCTCGCCGCCGACCGCATTTTTGGACTCTTGCCACCTGGTCAATCCGCCGAGTTCCGCGCGCTCTGGGATGAGTTTGACGCCCGCCAAACCCCCGAGGCCAAATTCGCCGCCGCCGTGGACCGCTTTCACCCGATGTTGCTGAATTGCTCGACCGAAGGCGCCGCGTGGAAAAAACACGGCATCACCTCCGACCGCGTCCTCGCCCGCAACGCCCACATCGCCGAAGGCAGCGCCGATCTCTGGGCCTACGCTCAAGCCATGGTCGCCCGGGCCGTGCACGAAGGCCATCTCTCGGCCTGAAAAAACTCAGCTCAAATCCCGGATCGACCCGAGTTCCGGATCAAAGAGCCGCTGGTAAGTCCGCACGATCATTCCGTCCGTAAGGCCCGCCAACCAATCGCAGATTTGGCGCGCCTTCCCAGCTTCGGTCGTTTCTGCGGCGATCAATTTACCGACTCGCGGCGGCAGTATATGAATGATGCGGCCCGAGCGCTCGACGTAGTTTTTCCACGCTGAATCCCAGAGCTCAAACATCACCTTCCGCGCCTTGTGCTCCATCTGCTGGAGTTGCGGACTCTCGAAGATGATGTCGTTGGCCATCTTTTTATAAAACATCGCCTCGCGCCCCGCCGCCGGTGCCACCACGAGTTCGAAACGGTAACGATTCGTCGCCGCGCTCATGAAGTTTTTTCGCTCCCGCAGCCGACAAGCCGTGATGAACACCCCGATCTTGGCCGAAAACACATTCTCCAATCGGTCCGCCCGAATCGCCGCGAATAACGCGTCGAGCCAGCTCTGTCGCTCCGCATCAAGCGCCTCGCCGGCCGCCCAGGCCTCGATGCGCTCGATCGTCAAAAAGCCCGCCTTCACGCCGTCCACGATATCGTTAAGCGAATACGCCGCATCGTCCGCCCAATCCATGATCTGACACTCGACGCTTTTAAACGCGTTCAGCTTTTCCTCGGCGTGCAACTCCGCGGGAATCGTCGCCGCGCCAAAAACAAACGTCCGCACCGCGCCTTGGGGATCATAGAGAAAATGATTCGCCGGCGGCGCAGGAAATTCCGCGAACAATTTTTTGTACTTCAACACGCCGTCGAGCAGCGCCCGCGTCGCCTGCATGCCGCGCACGCCAGATTCGTTTTGAAACATCGTCTCCGTGAGCAGGTGCAGCGTCTGCGCGTTCCCCTCAAAACCTCCCCAAGGCAACATCAGCTCCTGCAGCGTCCGTTCGCCCGAATGCCCAAACGGCGGATGCCCAAGATCGTGCGCGAGACACACCGCCTCGACCAAATCGCCGTCGATAAAAAAATCATCGGCTAACGGCCCGCCCTGGGTCCGCAAATAGTGACAAATCGAGCGCCCGATCTGCGCGACTTCCATCGAGTGCGTGAGCCGCGTGCGGTAAAAATCGTATTCACCCGATAGAAACACCTGCGTCTTCGACTGCAGTTTCCGAAATGCGTGCGCGTGAATGATGCGGTCGCGGTCGATTTGAAACGCGTTGCGGTAATCGGTCTTGCGAACCGCGCCGTAGGTCTCTGCGTCGAAATCGGTATAAAATCGGTTCATCATCGGCTGAACGCCGAGCGCACTCGCTCGCCGCCGCAGAGGCAAACTCATATCGCACCGCCGCAGGCGCCGCGCTTTTCGTGCGTTACCTAGAAATGAAATTTCGTACCGCCCGATAAATCTGTGTCATGGGCGAGCGTTCACCATTGTTTCCCGCCCGCGCCCTTCGCTAAACTTGGGCCAATCAAAAATCTCATGCCCGCTTCCACTATGCGCGCCATCGCCAAACTCCA
This sequence comes from Opitutia bacterium, assembly GCA_947449835.1. Taxonomy (GTDB): domain Bacteria; phylum Verrucomicrobiota; class Verrucomicrobiia; order Opitutales; family Opitutaceae; genus Tous-C4FEB. Next base: position 61,093 of record CANFSZ010000001.1, on the reverse strand, counting down.
AGCCGGCCCCGGCCTCTCGCTCACGGAAGTCCCCGTGCCCAAGCCCGGCGTGAACGACGTCCTCATCAAGGTTAAAAAAACCTCTATCTGCGGGACCGATGTTCACATTTACAACTGGGACGCGTGGGCGGAAAAAACCATCAAGCCGCCCATGGTCGTCGGCCACGAATTCGTCGGCACCATCGAAGCCGTCGGCGCCAACGTCATCGGATTTTCGCCCGGCGATCTGGTCGACGGCGAGGGCCACATCGTCTGCGGCCTCTGCCGCAACTGCCTCGCGGGTCGCCGCCACCTTTGCAAAGACACCAAAGGCGTGGGCGTGAACCGCGACGGCGCATTCGCCGAATACCTCTGCATCCCTGCGACCAACGCCGTGCTCGTCGATCCCGCTATTCCCCTCGACGTGCTTTCGTGCTTCGACCCACTCGGCAACGCCACGCACACCGCGCTCCAGTATGATCTTGTCGGCGAAGACGTGCTCATCACCGGCGCCGGACCCATCGGTTGCATGGCCACCGCGATCGCCCAACATGCAGGCGCGCGCAAAGTCGTCGTTACCGACGTTAACCCCGACCGCCTCGCCCTCGCCGCCCGCATGGGCGCCACACGCACGGTTGATGTTTCCAAAGAAAACCTAGCCGACGTCCAGCGCGAGATCGGCATGAAGGAAGGTTTCGACGTTGGCCTCGAGATGTCTGGCAATCCTGTCGCGCTCAATACCATGATCGACAACATGGCCCACGGCGGGCGCATCGCCCTCCTCGGCATCATGCCCGGCGCCGCTGCCGTGGATTGGAACAAAGTCGTTTTCAACATGCTCACGATCCGCGGCATCTACGGCCGCGAGATGTATGAGACGTGGTACAAGATGACGTCACTTATCCAACGTGGCCTCGATATCTCGCCGGTCATCACGCACCGTTTTCATTACACCGATTTCCAAAAAGGCTTCGATCTCATGCGCTCCGGCCGCAGCGGGAAAATCATCTTGAACTGGGACTGACCCATGACGCCCGCCTATCTCGCGCACCTCGAAAAAACCCTCAGCGAAATTGACGCCGCCGGTCTCACTAAACGCGAACGCCTCATCGCCACCGCCCAATCCGCGCACGTCGCCGTCACCGGCGGTCGCGAGGTCCTGAATTTCTGCGCCAACAACTACCTCGGTCTCGCCAATCACCCTACGCTCATCACCGCCGCCCACACCGCGCTCGATCGTTGGGGCTACGGCCTCGCCTCGGTGCGTTTCATCTGCGGCACGCAAGAAATCCACCGCGAACTCGAGCAACGCCTCAGCGCCTTCCTCGGCGTCGAAGACACGATTCTTTATTCCTCGTGTTTCGACGCCAACGGCGGCGCTTTTGAAACGCTCCTCACCGCCGAAGACGCCGTCATCAGCGATGAGTTAAACCATGCCTCGATCATCGACGGCATCCGCCTCTGCAAGGCCCAGCGTTTCCGCTACAAAAATTGCAACCTCGCCGATCTCGAGGCCCAACTCCAAGCCGCCGATGCCGCCAAAGCTCGCTTCAAACTCGTCGTGACCGACGGCGTGTTTTCGATGGACGGTTTCATCGCGCCCCTGCGCGAGATCTGCGACCTTGCCGATCGCTACGGTGCCCTCGTGATGGTCGACGACAGCCATGCCGTCGGCTTTATGGGCAAGACCGGCCGCGGCACGCCTGAGCACTGCGGCGTCATGGGCCGCATCGACCTCATTTCCGGCACGCTCGGCAAAGCCCTCGGCGGCGCGAGCGGCGGCTATCTTAGCGGCAAAAAAGAAATCATTGCCCTGCTCCGCCAACGCTCGCGCCCATACTTGTTTTCCAACTCGCTCGCGCCCGCCATCGTCGCATCGTCCCTCGCCGCCCTCGATCTCATCAGCACTTCGACGGCCTTGCGCGACCGTCTCGAAGAAAACACGAAGTTCTTCCGCGCCGGTCTCACCGCCGCCGGCCTCACGCTTAAACCCGGCGCGCATCCGATCGTTCCGGTGATGCTCGGCGACGCTGCGCTCTCGCAGCGATTTGCCGCGCGCATGCTCGAAAAAGGCGTGTACGTCGTCGGATTTTTCTATCCGGTCGTACCCCAAGGCGCCGCCCGCATCCGCACCCAAGTCAGCGCGGCCCACTCGCGCGCCGACCTCGAATTTGCCATCAACGCCTTCGCCACTACCAAAACCGAACTCGGCCTCTGATACTTTTCCCCATGGCTAAAAACATTTCCGCCCGCGTTTGCCGCCAGCTCGAAAAAGCCGCCCGCGCCGCCGCGAAAAAATCGTATTCGCCGTATTCCGAGTTTCCCGTGGGAGCCGCCGTCCTCGCCGCCTCGGGCAAAATCTACGCCGGCTGTAACGTCGAGAATGCCTCCTACGGTCTGTGCAATTGCGCCGAGCGCACCGCGATTTTCACCGCCGCCGCCGCCGGTGAGCGCCGCATTCTTGCCGTCGCCGTTTTCACGCCGACCACCCAGCCCACGAGCCCCTGCGGCGCTTGCCGCCAAGTCATCAACGAATTCGGCCCGACGGCTCTCGTGATCAGCGTCTGCACGTCCAACGCGCGCCACGAAACCACGCTTGATCGCTTGCTCCCCGGCGCGTTCGGACCCGAGGCTCTGGTCTGATTTTTCTCCATGTCGCTTTTTTTCACCGCCCTCCTCGCCGCTGGACTTAGCGCGCTGATCGTCTGGTTTTATTGGCGCGGCCGCGCCGCCACGCTCACTGAGCGCACCCGCGCCCTCGCCGACGAAAACTCGCGGCTCGCCCAAGAACTTACCGCGCAACGCACCGAGACGCAGCGACTCTCGACGCTCGTCACCCAGCACGCCACCGAGCTCACCGCGGAGAAATCCGCCCACGAGCGCCTCGTCGCCGAATTCAAAGCCCTCTCCGCCGACGCCCTCCGCGCCAACCGCGCCGATTTTCTCGCGCAAGCCCAACAATCCTTCGCCCAACTCCAGACTCAATCCGCCGGCGACCTCGAGAAACGCCAACTTGCCATCGACGCCCTAGTAAAACCGCTCCGCGAGTCCCTCGAAAAAGTCGACGGTAAGATCGCCGAAATCGAGAAGACCCGCGCCACCGCCTACGGCACGCTCACCGAACAACTCAAAGGCCTCGCAACCGCCCAGACTTCGCTCCAATCAGAGACCACCAAACTCTCCCGCTCGTTGCGTTCCACCTCGACCGCCGGCCGTTGGGGCGAACTCCAACTGCAACGCGTCGTCGAGCTCGCCGGCATGCTTGAAAACGTCGACTTTATCCAACAAAGCGCCGTCGGCGAGGTTCGCCCCGACATGATCATCCGCCTCCCCGGCGGCAAATCCATCGCCGTCGATGCCAAGGCGCCCATGCAAGCCTACCTGGAAGCCCTCGAAGCCGGCGACGAGACGATCCGCAAAGCTAAATTCACCGAACACGCCCGCGTCGTGCGCGGCCACATCGACGCCTTGGGCAACAAAGCCTACTGGAAAAACATCCAGCCTTCGCCCGAGTTCGTGGTGCTCTTTATTCCCGGCGAAGCGTTTTACAGCGCCGCCCTCCGCTATGAGCCCGATCTTTTTGAGCGCGGTACCGCGGTGGGCGTCATCCTCGCCTCCCCCGCCACGCTCATCGCCCTGCTCAAAGCCGCCGCCTTCGGTTGGAAACAAGAAGTCCTTTCCAAAAATACCGAGGAAATCCGCAAACTCGGCCTCGAACTCCATGAACGCGTGGCCGCCGTCGGCAAAAATCTCGACGATCTCGGCCAACGTCTCACCCAAGCCGTCACCGCCTTCAACAGCACCGTTTACCAAACCGAAAGTCAGGTGCTCGTGACCGGCCGCAAACTCGAAAAACTCGGTGCCGGCAGCGAAAAGAAAATTCCAGAGCCGCGCCCCGTCTCCGAGATTCCGAAGACGCTCACCGCCCCCGAATTTCTCCGTCCATGACGCCCGCCCCGCTCCACGGTATTTGGAAAATGATCCGCGCGGAACTCTCCGGCGAGCCCGCGCATCCCCTCGTCGTTGATAATACCACCCTCGAGATTTCCGCCACGCATTACAGCGTGCGGTTCGGTGAAGAGATCGCGGACCGTGGCCACGTTGCCGCCGCCGATGCCGCCGCAGCCGAGGCGCACCCGATCCTGACATTGCGCGGACTGGAAGGCCCCAACACCGGTCGCGTGATATCCGCCATTTACCAAGCCAAAGGCGACCTGCTCCGCATCTGCTACGGCCTCGACGGCACGACACCTAACGCATTCGTCACTCGCGCCGACACCCCCCGTTACCTCGTCGTATACCGCCGGAAATCCGTGAGCGCATAACCGTTCTTTCGCTAGGTCTGCGCCGTTTTATTTCGAGCCCAAAATCTTCTCCACGAAGATAGAAACCTAGTCGCTGCGCCCATAAGCAGCAGAATAGCATCCTGTTCAAGACTACGAGCAGCGCGGGTGAACAAAAGCCATCCCGCAACCTACGCGTGGGCTTTCTCCGCCTATTTTAATTGCAATAAAATGTATTTATAGCCCAAGCCCAGCGCGCAGAACGCAGAGGATTATGGACATAGTAAAATTACTTAGCTAAGTTATTAGCTAAATCAAGAGACCGGAGAATGAGTCACATTAAGATAACATAATGCCGCTAGAAAAACACTGATGGTTGCACACGCCGGAGCCCATGATTGCCAAACTTCGCGGCGCGCGCTGAGTTTCTTGCATGCGCCTCAGCGGCCTTTTTCTCTACCCGGTTAAATCTCTCGGCGGTTGCTCGGTTTCCTCCGCTCGACTTGATGCCCACGGCCTCGTGGGTGACCGACGGTTTCTCGTCATCGACGAAACCGGCCGTTTTCTGACTCAGCGCACCCTGCCGCGGATGGCCCTCATCGCAACCGCCCTCGACGCGACCCACCTCACTCTGTCCCCGCCCCAATCAGCCTCGCTCCGCGTTTCCCTCGCTTCCGATCCCGCCGCCCCGCCCCGCTGCGTGAGCGTGTGGAAAAGTGAAAACCTGCTCGCGGAAGATTGCGGCGAGGCGCCAGCCGCGTTGCTCACGGCCTTTCTCGGTACGCGTTGTCGCCTCGTCCGCCTCGGCCCCGCTTTCCACCGCCCAATTCCTAAAGCCAACGCTCACCCCGGCGACACGGTGACCTTCGCCGACGCTTATCCCCTGCTCGTAATCGGCGAATCCTCGCTCGCCGATCTCAACGACCGCCTCATCGCCCGCGGCGCCGAGGCCCTGCCGATGGATCGCTTCCGCCCCAACCTCATCATCGCCGACTCACCCGCCTACGCCGAAGACACATGGCCCCGTTTTCGCCTCGGCGACATCATTTTTCGCGCCGGCGGCCCTTGCGCGCGTTGCTCCGTTACAACGACCGACCAAGCCACCGGCCAGCTCGACGGCCCCGAACCGCTCCAAACACTCGCCACTTATCGCCGCGACTCAGTTCAATCCACGTCGGTCAACTTCGGCCAAAACCTCATTCACGAGACCAAATCCGGCGTCCTGCGTGTCGGCGACACTCTCACGATTGTCTAAAATTTATCCCGCCCGGCGCCATGCACTTTTCACTATTTCGTTTTCTGCTCACGTCTGGCGCTGCCGCCATTTTTCTCAACGCCACCTTTGCCGAGCCTGTTGCAAAGCCCGTCGCCGTAGCCGCACCGACGCCTGCTGATCTCGCCCGCTGGCAAGAGCATGCGCGCAAGGTCACCGTCATTCGCGACACTTGGGGCATCGCCCACGTTTTTGGCCAAACCGATGCCAACACCGTTTTCGGCCTGCTCTACGCCCAAGCCGAAGACGACTTCAACCGCATCGAACTCAACTACGTCAACGCCCTCGGCCGCCTCGCCGAAATCGAGGGTGAAAAAGAACTCTACCGCGACTTGCGCATGAAGCTCTTCATCGACCCCGTCGAACTCCGCGCCCACTACGCCACCAGCCCCGCATGGCTCCGCGCGCTCATGGATGCCTTTGCCGACGGCCTCAATTTCTACCTTCACACGCACCCCGGCGTTCGTCCGAAATTGATCACACATTTCGAGCCGTGGATGGCCCTCGCCTTCACCGAGGGCAGCATCGGCGGCGACATTGAATCGGTTTCGCTCAAAAACCTTGAAGCCTTCTACGGTCCGCGCCCCGCGCTCGCTTTCGCCGCGCCCGACCGCGTCGGCTCCGACGCCTCCTCTCCGCCCGCGCCCCCCGAGGCGCAAGGCTCCAACGGTTTCGCCATCGCCCCGGCCAAAAGCGCGTCCGGTCACGCGCTGTTGCTCATCAACCCGCACACGTCGTTTTATTTTCGCCCTGAACTGCACGCCGTGAGCGCCGAGGGCCTCAACGCCTACGGTGCCGCCACATGGGGCCAGTTCTTCGTGTATCAGGGTTTCAACGACAGACTCGGCTGGATGCACACGTCCAACGGCGCCGACGTCATCGACGAATACCGCGAAACCGTTCTTCCATCACCCGCCGGCCCCACCTACCGCTACGGCAACGCCATCCGCCCGTTTCTCGCCAAAAAAATCAAGCTCCGCTACCGCACCGGGCCCGCCGGCTCGCCGCTCGCCGAGCGCGAAGTCATGGCGTATTTCAGCCACCATGGCCCGATCGTACGCGCTGCCGCCGAGGACCAATGGATCGCCGTCAAAATGATGAACGACCCCGTGCCCGCGCTCACTCAATCTTACCAACGCACCAAGGCGCGCACCTACGCCGAGTTCACCAGCGTGATGGAGCTACGCACCAACACGTCCAACAACACCGTTTACGCCGACGCCGACGGCAACATCGCCTACTTCCACGGCAACTTCGCCCCGCGCCGCGACCCGCGTTTCAACTGGAAACTCCCCGTCGACGGCAGCGACCCCGCGACCGAGTGGCGCGGCTTGCACGCCGTGACGGAAACGATCCAACTGCTCAATCCTGCGAGCGGCTGGATTCAAAATACCAACAACTGGCCCTTCTCCGCCGCCGGCCCCGCCAGCCCTAAGCTCGCCGATTATCCCGCTTACCTTTGGTCCAACCCTGAAAACGCCCGCGGGCTCAACGCCGTTCGCGTGCTCTCGCGCGCGAAGTCCTTCACGCTCGATAGCCTCATCACCGCTGCCTACGACCCCGCGCTCCCGGCGTTTGCAACGCTCCTGCCCGTGCTCTTCCGCGCCTTCGATGCGCTACCGACTTCGGATCCACGCCGCGCCGACCTCGCTGCGCCGATCGCGGCGTTGCGTGCGTGGGACCATCGCGCCGCCGTCGATTCCATTCCAACCACGCTCGCGATTCTCTGGGCGCAATCCTTCGGCACCATTATCAGCGAAGCGAAAAACCGCGAACTCGTCGTCGTCGATCACCTCGTCGCCTCGCTCACTGCGCCGCAATGCCTCGACGCCCTTGCGCAGGTCACCGGCCGGCTCACCCGCGATTTTGGCACGTGGCAAACGCCGTGGGGCGAGATCAACCGTTTCCAACGCCCTTCCGGCGACCTCAACCCCAAGTTCGACGACGCCGCGCCGAGCCTGCCGATCGCCTTCGCGCCGAGCGACTGGGGATCTCTGCCGGCCTTCGGCGTTTCCGGCCCGCCGCAGACGACGAAGCGCATCTACGGCAACCGCGGCAACAGCTTCGTCGCCGTCGTCGAATTCGGCCCGCGCGTCCAAGCCAAAACCCTCCTCGCCGGTGGCGTGAGTGGCGACCCGGCGTCGCCTCATTTCAACGACCAAGCCGCGCGCTACGCCGCCGGCACTTTTAAGGACGCTTGGTTTTATCGCGCCGACATCGAGAAAAACGCCGAGCGCACTTACCACCCCGGCCAATAAAGCTGCGCCCGCCGTATTTTAGTCGTCACCGCCGACGCGACCGCGCCGCGCCTTATGTTTGGCGCGGTGCTTCTTCGACTGAATCATCCGGACTTTTTGACGGCGCGATTTTTGCCGGGTGCGCCGCCGTTCTGCTTCGCGCGCATCGACGACCGCCGCGAGCGCCTGCGTTTTGCGGGCCTGCAACTTCGCCACGAGTTCGCCCCAAGCGACTTCGCGGTTCGCACCTTGCGAACGTTCCCGCTGACACCGCACTTCGACGCCCGTCGGCCCGTGCCGCAGCCAGACGGTGGAGCTGGTTTTGTTAATTTTCTGCCCTCCGGGCCCCGCGCCGCGGACAAAACGCTCCTCGACGTCGTCCAAACGCACCCCGAGGGCAGCCAGTTTTTCCAAGATTTGGGATGGCAAGGTCATGGCGGGACGTTTTCTAATGGAAACTCTTTGCCGGGCACCGAGTCAAATCGGCCTCCGTCCTGCTAAAGTACTTTTCATCCTCCGCTTCCTTTTTCTTTTTTCAACGTCCCCTACCGCTCATGCTCAACGGTCCCGCTTGGTCCCAGAAACTCCGCACCGAAATCGCCAAGGCCGTCATCGGCCAGGAAGCCGTCGTCGAACGCCTACTCGTCGCGCTCCTCGCCAACGGCCACGTCTTACTTGAAGGCATGCCCGGCCTCGCCAAGACGCTGCTCATCAAATCCCTCGGCACGGCCCTCGGCGTCCAGTTTGAGCGCGTGCAGTTCACGCCCGACCTCCTCCCGAGCGACGTCGTCGGCACGATGATTTTCTCGCCCAAGAACGGCGAGTTCACCGCCCACCGCGGCCCGATTTTCGCCAATCTCGTCCTCGCCGACGAAATCAACCGCGCGCCCGCCAAGGTCCAGTCCGCGTTGCTCGAAGCCATGCAGGAGCGCCAGGTCACCATCGGCGGCCAGACGCATCCGTTGCCGAAGCCGTTCTTCGTGATGGCCACCCAAAATCCCGTGGAGCAAGAAGGCACGTACCCGTTACCCGAGGCCCAGACGGATCGTTTTCTCTTTAAGCTCATCGTCGATTACCCGTCGGCGGCCGAGGAATCTACGATGGTGTTGCGCTGGGGCCAGGTCACCAAACAGCCCGCGCTTGTTGCCGCCTCCAGTGGGGAGGAACTCCTCGAGCTGCGCGCGCAAGTCGACCAGATCCACGTCTCGCCAGCGGTGCACAACTACATCCTCGCGCTCGTCCGCGCGACGCGCGCGCTTACCGAGGGCCCGGCGGCGCAACGTCTCCTCACCTTCGGCGCTTCGCCCCGCGCCTCGCTCGCGCTTTACCAAGCCGCCCGCGCCCTCGCTTGGTTGCGCGGCCTCGATTTCGTCTCGCCCGCGCTCGTCCAAGAAATCGCCCCCGATGTTCTGCGCCACCGCATCGGCCTGACCTACGAGGCCGAGGCGAAAGAAATCACCGCCGATAAAATCGTCGCCCAAGTCATCGCGACGACCCCGATTCCCGCAGCCTGAGTTTCGCCCGGCTCGTCGCTTTGGCTTATCAACCTCCAGTCTACGCCACGTCCACCGGCGATGCGCCCGCATCGCCCTTGGCTTTGCTCCGCCAACTCGAGTGGCGCGTGCGTCACGCCGTGGAAAACCAGCTCAGCGGCGAATACCGCTCGGCCTTCCGCGGCCGCGGCATGGAGTTCGACCAAGTGGTCAAATACACGTTCGGCGACGACGTGCGCGACATCGATTGGAACGTCACCGCGCGCCTCGGCGAGCCGTACCGCAAGAAATTCGTCGAGGAACGCGAGGTCACCTTACTCGTGGTGTTCGAGGACACGCCGAGTCTCCAATTCGGCTCGAGCGCGCAATCAAAACGCGAAGCGTTGCTGGAGTTGGCGGGACTCGTGATGTTGCTCGGCGCGGTGAACCGCGACCGTGTGGGCTTCGTGCACGCGACACCCGGAGGCGATTATCTTTTCCGCGAACCGGTGCGCGGCCGCGGCGCGATCCTGCACGCAGCGGCGAGCTTGCTCGCGTGTCCGGCGCCGAATTTATCCGCGCTCAACGCCGACCCCGCCGCCGATTCGGGCATCCCCTGGCGTTTGTTATCCCGCGCCGCGCCGAAGCACAGCGTGATGTTGTGGCTCGGGGATTTCGCGCCGCGCCCCGAGCCGGAAGGCTGGGCGGTGTTGCGCCGACGTTATCAGATGATGGGCTTCCGCGTCGACGATCCGTGGGAACGCACCTTGCCCGATCAAGGCCAGTTCGCCGCGTACGACCCGACGGCGGGGCAACTCGTGACAATTGAAAATTCCGCCGCCGAACGCGCCGCGCACACCGAGTGGCGCAACACCCGCGAAGCCACGTGGACCGCGCTCTTTCCCGATGTCCTCAGCCGTCTCGTCGTGAGCACGAACGATAACCGCCTCGACGCGCTCGTACGTTTTTTCCACGCCCGCATGCGCGCCGGCTCGATCCGTTGAAGCGATGCCTAATTACACGCTCCACGATCCCCTTTGGTTTCTCGCGCTGGCGCTCCTGCCCTTGAGCCTGTGGCTGCGCGGACGTCGGCGCGTGCCGGTGTTGCTCGTGCCATTCGCGGCCGCTTGGCATCGGCCCTCGCTGGCATCGGTGTCACGCTGGCCTACAGGTCTCGCCGTCGCGGGCCTGATCCTAGTCGTCGCCGGCCTCACGAGGCCGCAACACATCGAAGACAAACGCGAAGTGCGCTCCGAAGGCTACGACATCATGTTGGCCATCGATCTTTCCTCATCGATGCTCGCCGAAGATTACGAACGCGGCAGCGAACGCATCAACCGCCTGCAAGCGATCAAGCCCGTCATCCAAGCGTTTATTGAAAAGCGTACCTCCGACCGCATCGGCATCGTCCTCTTCTCTGGCCGCGCCTACACGATGGCTCCGCTCACGACCGACCACGACTGGCTCGCCGCGCAATTGGAGCGCGTGAAAATCGGCCTCATCGAAGACGGCACGGCGATCGGCGACGGCCTCGGCGTCGCGCTCACCCGCCTCGAACAAGCCAAACGCGAAACCGCCGGCAAACGCCAAGGGGCCTTTGTCATTCTCATGACCGACGGCGCCAATAACCGCGGGGCGCTTTCCCCCACGCAAGCCGCCGATCTCGCCAAATCACGCAACATCCCTATCTACGCCATCGGCGCCGGCAAAGACGGCATCGTGCCGTTTCCAGTCTTCGACGACAAAGGCAACAAAGTCGGCTACCGCCGGATGATGTCCGACCTCGATGAAGGCGCGCTGCGCGATCTCGCGGAAAACACGGGCGGGAAATTTTTTCGTGCCTTCGATACCGGCGCCGCCGAATCCGCGTTCAAGGCGATCGACCGCGCCCAGAAGATCGAGTTTCAATCTAAGAGCTACTTGCTCACGACGGAGCTTTTTCCGTGGGTCGCCATCCCCGGCCTCGCGTTACTCCTCGCCGCCGCCCTCCTCGCACGCCCCGCCGCCGCGCGCTCCACCGCATGACCTTCGCGACGCCCCAACTGCTCTGGTTGCTCTTCATCCCGCTCGCCGTGCTCGTTTGGGAACTCACCCGCGCGCGTCGCGCCGGCGCTCTCGCCCAACCCAAAATCCTCCGCGCCGAGGCCGGCGGCGATTCCCTGCAACTCTCATCCTTTAACGCCCAGCGCGCCGACGCTAAGCCCGCTCGCGGCCGCCCGCGGCTGTGGTTATTTTTCGGTCTCACGCTCGCCGTCGCCGCCCTCGCGCGCCCGCAATTCGGCCGCATCGACGAGCCCGTCTTCGATCAATCCCGGGAAATCCTCCTCGCCGTCGATCTCTCGCGCTCGATGCTCGCGCCCGACGTCAAACCGTCGCGCCTCGAGCGCGCCAAGCTCCTTATTCAATCGTTGCTCGAGCGTCTCGCTGGCGAGCGCATCGGCCTCGTCGTGTTCTCTGGCACGGCGTTTCTGCAATCGCCGCTCAGCGCCGATTACGAGATTCTCCGCGAGTTTCTGCCCAATCTCGGCCCCGACTATCTACCCGAAGGCGGCACCAATTACAGCGCCCTCGTCACGACCGCGCTCGCCGCCTTCAAGCAAAGCGGCTCGGCCGATCGTTTTCTCATCATCCTGTCCGACGGTGAAGCCACCGACGACACGTGGAAAACCACCGCCGAGGAATTAAAAAAGAAAAACATCCGCGTCCTCGCGCTCGGCATCGGCACCGCCGCCGGCGCGATGATTCCCGATGGTCCCAACGGCTTCGTCAAAGACGACCGCGGCGCCGTCGTCCTTTCCAAACTCGAACCCAACACGCTCCGCGAGCTCGCCGATATGACCAGCGGCGTTTACCGCGATGCCTCGACCTGGGTCGATCTCGCCTCGCTCATTCAAGCCACAGTCGAAGCCGGACAAAAAGGTGAGTTCCTCGAGAAAAACTCTATCCGGCTCGTCGAGCGTTACCAATGGCCGCTTGCCGCCGCGTTGTTTTGTCTCGTGCTCAGCTTCTGGCGTGAGTTCCCGGTACGCCCCAAACCACGCGCCCTCCGCACGCCCGCGCGAGGGCCCGTCGCCGCGGCCACCGCTGCGCTGCTATTTATCGCCCTCACGTTATCCCTCGTGTCCGCCGACCTCAGCGCTGCCGCCGCCAAAGTTCCCGCCCGCGGCGTCGCCGAAAGCGATACCCCGGCGCCCACTGCGCCCCCACCCTCCGCCGCGCTCACCCAAACCATTACCCGGCTCGCCGCCGCGCCCATGCATTCGGACCAAGACTGGGCCGAGCTCGCCCGCGAGACCGTCGCTTGGGGCCAACGCCTCCAGTCAGAACAACAACCCGTCGCTCCCGGCCCCCTCCAAGACGCACTCGCCGCTGTCGAAGCCGGCGCCGCTCTAGACGCCAAAGCTGCCGATTGGCCCAAGCTCCGCGACGAACTCAACGCCTTGCTGAAAAAGCCCGACGACGATCAAAAAAAGGACGATCAAAAACAAGATCAGGATAAACAAAACCAGGAGGACAAAAATCAGCCGCAGGATAAAAATCAGCAGCAAAACAAAGACGACAAGAGCAAGTCCTCCGACAAATCCGATCCCTCGCAAAAGCAGCAAGACCAACAAAATTCCGACGACCAGAAAAACGATGCCAAGGATTCGTCCGACACCAAACCGCAAGACGGCAAGCAAGGTCAGAAAGCCTTCGGCGACATGAAAGACCAGCCCCCGCCGCAACCGCCCGAGGGCGACACCCAACAAGTCGGGGGCAATCCCGACAAAAAACCAGCTGACGCCTCAGCCGATCCCTCCCTCGCAATGCCGCTCCAAAAACTCGATCAGCTGCGCAATCAAGATTCTCCCGCCAAACTCTTCAAACTCATGCAGGGCGAGCCTCAGCCCGCTCCCGCCAAAAAAGGTAAAAACTGGTGACCACCCGCATGTCCCGCCGCCTCCCCTCCTTCCTCAAGTTCGTCCTGATCGCTCTCGGCGCCATCGCGTCCGCCCACGCGCAGACCGTCCGCTGGGAGCCGTTACAAGGCGCCCTTGCCGTCGGTCAGACGAGTGAACTGCTCCTGATTTTCGAAGACTGCTCGCCGAAGGAAACCCCACGCCTGCCCAAGATCGACGGCCTCTCGCTCGATTTCGCCGGCCAGTCCACGAGCACCTCTATCATCAATTTCACGCGCTCGGATTCCGTCACGTTTACCTACGCGGCCCGCCTCACCAAAAAACAACGCGTCACCATCCCGTCCTTCGAAGTCGAGACCGACAAGGGCAAGCTCCGCACGCCGGTGGCGACTTACGAACCCGGCGCCGCCACCGTCGGCAACACCGGCGTCTCCCTGGAAAACGCCGCCAACTCCCGCCTCGCCGCCGCTCCCAACAGCGTCTGGGCCGGCGAAGTTTTTAATCTGACCTACAGCCTCGACGCCTCGCGCAGCTACTTTCCCGATTTCGGCCGCGGGCAGATCGAATGGAACGGCGAACCGCTCGTCTCCGAAGATTGGTCCCGGCCCGAGCCCCTCGATTTCCGCGCCGGCAACGAACCCCGCACCGGGCTTTCCTACCGCACCCGCGCTATAGCCCGCACGCCTGGCAGCATCCGCCTCAACGCCGTAAGCCAACTCATCAACCTGTCCGTCGGCGTTACTGGTTTCGGCTTTTTTCAACAACGCCAGTACCAGCAATTCTCCATCACCAGCGCGGCCCCCGTGCTTGAAGTGAAACCGCTCCCCGTGGCCCCCGCCGGTTACAACGGCGCAGTCGGCAGCCTCAAGCTCGCCTCCAAAATCGTCCCTCTTACCGCCGCCGTCGGCGAACCGATCACGTGGACGCTCGAGCTCTCCGGTGCCGCCAACTGGCCCGACATCCCCGGCCTCCCCGCCCGCGCCGTTTCCAAAAATTTTCAAGTCGTCTCACCGCAAGCGAAACGCACCCCCGCCGAGGGTAAACTCTTCGAAGCCACACTCGCCGAAGACGTCGTCCTCGTCCCCACCAAAGCCGGCACTTACACGCTTGGTCCCGTCACCTTCACTTACTTCGACCCCAAGGCCGGCGCCTACAAAACTCTCACATCCCCCGCGACCAGCGTCACGATCACCGAGCTGACTAACGCTCCCGCCGCTAGCGGCGGACTCAATCTCAACGTCACGCCCAATCCCTCAAACAGCACGCGGGCCGACGCACCCACCCCAGCTAAAGTTGTCCCAGCTCCGTTACCACTCGGCCTCCCGCGCGAACCCGTCACCGGTTCCGCCATCGCGACCGTGCCGCAGTCTACGCGTACCATCGTCGCCAGCTTACTGAGCGCCGTCGCAGGATTTTTTCTGTTCTGGGTGATTCTCGCCTACCGCCGCGCTCGCCACACCGATCCACTCGCGCCGCGCCGCACCGCGCACGCGCGCCTGGAAAAACTTCTCCCCGCGCTTAACCTCGCCGATCCCACTAAACTACGCGCTCAACTCATCGCCTGGCAACACGACACCGCGCTGCTTCTGAGCCTGCCCGTTGCCGCGCCCACGCTGGCCGATCTCGACCGCGCCTCGACCGCGAGCAATGCGCTCAAAACTCTCTGGGCCGAGGCCGACCGCACGCTCTACGGTGAAAACATTTCCCTGGCCATCGATTGGTCCGCGCGTGCCCGCACCGCGCTCGCGGCGTTGCCCTTGCCGCGCTTCTCACCATTCCGACTGTTTTTGCCACGCAACCTTTTCCCCTTCATCGCCGCGCTCGCCCTTGCCGTAATCATCACGCCGGCGCAGCTACAAGCCGCAGACGGCGTGGCTGATTACCGTCGCGGCGATTTTCCCGGCGCCGAAAAAGCCTACCGCGTCATTCTGGCCGCGAACCCCACCGATGCGCTCGCGCATCATAATCTCTCCCTCGCGCTCGCCCAACAAGATCGCTGGGACGAAGCCGCCGCCCACGCCTCAGCCGCCCTCGTGCAAGCCCCGACCCATGAAGCGATCCGCGCCCAATTCAATTTGGCCGCAGAAAAATCCGGCCACGTCCCTGCCGCGCTCGCCGCCTTCCTCGCGCCTGGGCCCCTAGAAAAAATCGCCCGCTTGCAAGCACCCGCCGCCTGGCAAGTCACGCTCTTGGCCACCGCGGGCATTTTCCTACTCAGCACGGCTGGCCTGCTTGTAACATTTTTCCAACTACCCCAGCGTTCAGAGCGCGCACGCCGGCGGCCAGGTCGGCTCGCCTATGCGGCCATCATCGTGAGCCTAATCGTCAGCGCCGGCGCCTTAACCAGTCTCTTCACCTACGGCCCCGCCACCGATGCCCGCGCCGCCATCGCTTGGCGCGCCGGCACGCTTCGCTCGATTCCAACCGAAGCCGATACCACCCAAAAAACCACGCCCCTCGCCGCCGGCAGCCTTGCCGCCGTGGACCAAAAATTTCTCGGCTGGCGCCACCTCACTTTCCCTTCGGGTCAGACCGGTTGGGTGCGCGCCGAAGACCTAGTCCCGCTCTGGCGTTAAAGCCCTCGGCTCGCGCGCTGAGCGGCGGCGCGTTCAGCCCGCGGAATGCGGCGCAAGAGCCAACGCTGACCGGCGTTGACGATAAATCCCGCGCAGCGCGCACTGCCGCAGCGGCACGGGTGTTGCCGCCATTCCTTGAAGGCGAAACCGTAATCAAACGTAAGCTCTTCGCCCGCGGCGATCTCCCGCCGCGCGATAATCCAGATATGACCGCGGATAGTATCGGCGCGACAATTGGGCGCACACGAGTGGTTGATCAAACGCGCGACGTTACGCCGCGTGCGGCCATCGAGATCGTAACGCGCGTTGAGCTCGAAAATATAAACACAATCGTCGCCGCCGCGCCGCCCGCGCGCCAAGCGCAACGCTTCCCGCCGCTCCGCCTCCACCTTGGTGATGCGTTCGCCGGTGTATTCGATCACCCGCGTCCCATCGGGAATGGTTGCGCGCGCATAAACACCGCGCCCGTGAATCGCCGACGCTCGATGCTCAATCCAGCGCGAGACGGCCGCGCGCCGACGGGGGGATTTACTCAATTTAGTTTTCAGGTGCGCAGCGGAACGGGCCCGGCGCGATCAGACAACCCCGTTCTTGGGAACACAGCTTTGGAACTCGCGCGAGTAACACGCCAATCCCGGAGCGAAAAACCAGCCGCATCAAAACCGCCACGCTACGATGCGGCTCTGTTTTTGCCCCTGCGCCATCGGCAACACGCGCGACTCCGTCACACCAGCCTCACCGAGGGCGCGGCTGATCGCAGGCAGATGCGCCCCTTTTGAAACCAAGATCGTAAACCAGCGGCACAATGCCGGCAGCTGCGCGCTCTCGGCGATCAAACGCCGCACAAACGCCAACTCCCCGCCCGTGCACCACAGCTCGGTGTTTTTACCGCCAAAATTCAAAACCGGCGGCGCATCGCGGCGGCCACCCAGATTGCGGATCTTGCGCCGCGTACCGGCCGCAGCCTCATCGGGCGACGCATGAAAGGGCGGATTACAGATGCAGGCGGCAAACGTCTCGCCCGACTCAATCACGCCACGGAACATCGCCAACGCCGAACGTTGACGCCGCAACTTCAGGCGCACGGCCAGCGTCGCATCCGCGCGCACGAACCCTTGCGCATGCTGCAAGGCGACCGGATCCGTCTCCGTGCCGACAAAACTCCAATCGTAATCGCGACTACCGAGGATTGGGTAAATGCAGTTCGCGCCGACGCCGATATCCAAAATCGCGGTGGCCGCTCCGCGTGAAATTTTACGCTCATCGCCGCCGCTCAGCAAATCCGCCACATGGTGCAGATAATCGGCGCGTCCGGGAATCGGCGGACATAAATATCCAGGCGGAACATCCCACGCCTCAAAGCCGTAATCCACGCGCAACAACGCTTGATTCAATGCCTTCACGGCCGCCGGATTCGAGAAATCAATCGAGGCGTTGCCATAGGCGTTGACGGCGACAAAAGGCGACAAAGCCGGAGAACGCGCCGTGAGCCGCGTAAAATCGTAGCCCGCCCGGTGGCGGTTGCGCGGATGTAATCCGGCTTTCGGTGAGGAGATGGGATTTGAGGTGATGCCTAACAGAAAACGTAATTCCCTAGGATTTTAAACAGGATTCCACTACGCAGTAGGCGAGACCGCATCTTCCTCTGGCGCGGATCGTCTCGCCCATCACCCCACCTTCTGCATCCGCGCATTGTCCGCGATATGCTCAACATTTCCCCATGCTCCCCTTCGCCCTTTCTATTTTCACCGGCGCTTTTCTGTTGTTCCAAGTTCAACCCCTGATCGGCAAATACATCCTGCCATGGTTTGGGGGGAGTCCCGGCGTGTGGACGACATGTCTTTTATTTTTTCAGCTGCTGCTGCTGGGCGGTTATGCTTATGCTCATTTTTCCACAAAACATCTAAAACCGCGCGGTCAGATCGGGCTCCACATTGTTCTCTTACTGGGTTCGCTCGCCTTGTTGCCGATAACACCATCGGAAACGTGGAAACCGGTACTCGCCGGCGATCCTTCGCTGCGCATACTGTGCTTACTCAGCGTAACGATCGGGCTGCCCTACTTTGTGCTCTCATCCACCGGGCCGCTCATGCAGCGCTGGTTTAGCGTCATTCATCCCGGAGTCTCACCCTATCGACTGTACGCGCTTTCCAATGTGGGTTCGTTGCTGGCGCTGCTGAGTTATCCGGTGTTTTTCGAAGTTAAGTTTACCAGGATTGAGCAAGCGGTGCTGTGGTCGATCGGTCTCGTCTTATTTGCGGTGCTTTGTGGATGGAGCGCGGTTCGCTTGTGGCGCCAAAACCCGCAAGACGCGGCGAGCGGGGCGGTTTTAGACCCCGCGGCAGCGGTTGACGCGCCGACACATTGGAGTGTGAAAACCCTTTGGATTGCCTTGCCGGCGATTGCGTCGGTATTGCTGCTAGCGATCACCAATAAACTCAGCCAAGAGGTCGCGGTTATTCCATTTTTATGGGTACTACCCCTTGCGCTTTATCTACTGAGTTTTGTCATCTGCTTCGACCACGCGCGTTGGTACCATCGCGGCGTCTTTGCCGCTTTGCTAGTCGTAGGATTGGCGAGCGTGGTGGTTTTAATCGACGCCGGCAGTGACGCGCCGATGAAGCTTCAGATCGTAATCTACAACGCCACACTCTTCGTGGCCTGCATGATTTGCCACGGCGAACTGTATCAGCTCAAACCAGCGCCCCAGCGTTTGACGTCGTATTTTCTCTACATCTCCGCCGGCGGCGCGCTAGGCGGCCTGCTGATCGCCGTCGTGGCTCCGGCGGTTTTTAATGATTATCTCGAGTTCCCGCTCAGCCTCATCGTTCTCGGCACCATTGTCGCACTCATCTGTGTCCGTCAACGCAGTCGCGCACTCGCCCTCGGCGCGATCGCCGGCGCCGTGCTTACGACGCTGATCTTGCCCGCGCTATTTTCGACCTGCGATGGCAGCGACGGACTCGCTTTTGAGTTTCGTAAATTTTTCGACGTCCATATGGCCCTACTGGCCTCAGGTCTCGCCGTAGCCGTCGTGAGCATGATCGATTTTAGGCAACGAACACTCGCCGCCATATGGCGCCCGATTCTCGCACTTCCGGTCGTGTTACTCGCCGTCCAACTCGGCTACACGATCACGAAGCAACTCCGCGCCGCTGATCCGGTGCCGGTGCTGCGCTCCTCGCGCAATTTCTACGGCACGCTAAAAGTCCTCAATTACTCTCGCGAAAATCCCGCCGAAAACTACCACCTGCTCATGCACGGTGCGACGACTCACGGCCTGCAATTCACGGCGCCCGACCGCGCCAACTCGATCACTTCCTACTACGGCGCGACTAGCGGCGTGGGCCTCGCGATCCAGCACCTCACGGAAAAAGGTCCCAAACGCTTGGGCGTCGTCGGTCTCGGCACCGGTTCTCTCGCCGCGTATGGCGCTGCGGGCGATTATGTCCGCATCTACGAGATCAACCCCGCCGTCGAGCGCTTAGCCCGCGAATCGTTCACCTATCTGGCCCGTTGCCCGGCGAAGCTCAATGTGATCATGGGCGACGCCCGACTCATGATGGAACGCGAACTGGCCCTCGGGAAACCGCAGTCGCTGGACCTGCTTGCGCTCGACGCCTTCAGCAGCGACGCGATTCCGGTGCACCTGCTCACCCGTGAGGCTTTCGGCATCTATTTAAAACACCTCAAACCCGATGGGGTCATCGCGATCCACATTTCCAACCGCTATCTCGACCTGCAACCCGTCGTCGAACGCCTCGCGCAAGAATTCGGCTTAGGCATAGCGTGCATTTCAGATGAACCGGTCGACGAAGCCTGGCTTTACTCCACGACGTGGATGTTAGTTTCCCGCAACCGTTCACTCTTTAGCGCCCCAAAAATCGCTGCCGCCACGGAAACGTCGAAATCGAATCACCCCAAAGGCATTCTGTGGACCGACGATAAAGCAGACCTTTACTCGATCATGAAGTGATACTGCATCGAGCCAAACGCGGCTAGTGCTGTTTCAATAAGACGCAAAATTATCTAGTGATCCACAAAGTATATTAAAAATTTAACAGCACAGAGAAATCAAAAACTCACCCTCTATACGCAAGACACATGTGGAGCAGCGTTATACAAACCATGAGGACCAGTCAACCATAACCGTAGCAGCTCAGACCCAAATTCTTTAAATGTATAGGAATTCATGCCAACGCCAAAGCTAACATGACCTGCTGATCGCCTGGCTTCTTCAGCACCAAATTGCTTCGTAGTCGCCGTATAAAATATACGGCGCATATAGTGGACAGGCTTCTTATCAGGTATTTTAATTTCCTTCAAAATATTGATCGCGTTTTGGTAGGCACGAAGTCGCTCGGATTTTGAATCAGAAACCAGATACTCTCCTTTTATTGATTGCAATATAATTGATACATGCGGCAATATTCGAACTTTCCGAGGACGCCTGCTTTTCGTTATCAAATCGCACTCATTACGAACATCAATAATCGGAAAATTCGTAGAATCCAAAACCCAAGATACCCGGGCATGCATAGCTTCTGCAGCCCGCAAGCCAGCCCAGATCACAAGCACAAAAAATACATAATTAGGAAAATCTGAATTCTCAAGTTCGGTTACAATACGCAATAGGTGAATAAATTGATCCTCGCTTGGCGCGGTGTAGTTTTTACGCTCTATATCCAGCCCCGCTGCCGCGCAAAAATCGCTAGCACCGGCTGGTAGCTTACGCCCAAGATAAGCGTGCACAGCTCCATGACGTCCTGAAAAAAACTGGCGCGCCTGATTAAGTTTTCCAGTGCTTGTCCTAATTATTGAATTGGCCCTCTCTTCGCCACCTAGTTCGATTAATATTTTCTCCGCTACCGCCATTCGTCCGGTCAAATAATCCTCAGCCAGCTCAAGAGTAATCACATCCGCAGGTAGCGCTAATATAATGCTATACACTTTCAGTTTTGTAGCCCGACTACGCTTAGGAATAAAGTCCGGAGCCAGTTCTTTTGCTAGCCCAAGCCAGACTACATCGACTAACGCGGAAACATAAGCCCATATCGTCTTATTTTGCGTAGTACTAGTAGAGAGCGAAGTCTCAACAAAACACCACAAGTTGTATTTTTTCGGCAAATTATATATTAAAGCCCAAGTATCAGGAGCCCAAAACCATTCATATTCCATATAATAGAAATCATCCTGCTCCCATTCGCCACTTATTATATCAAATTCATCAAATGGACTTTCATTAAAAGCGATCAATTCTGAAGCTATTTTACGCGCACTTAATATCAACCGATTTTCGTTTTTGTTTTTCATTGTATTATAATTTTATTGCACGCCTTTTTGATTGCTTACTATTTTTCCAATATCATCCGACAAAGAATCCAATAATTCCAAAACCGAACTCGCGTAGCTCCGGTAGTACTCCTCCATATTAGGACTAAGAGATATCCCGAGTGATTTTAACCCCGAACCGCGAAATTTAAAATATATACGCGCCTGACCTATGTGCTTCAATTCCGTACGCGGCTTCTTAAGCCATGAGCTAATACGCATTGACTTTAGGCGAGCCACCACAAGTCCGATCGTGCGCCTAATCTGAGTAGCAGAGACTGGGCTGCTGCCTGCGGAAAATGGAGGCACACACCTAAGCCATTTAGCTACTCCTGACGGGAGGGCTATCCTGCCGCAGTCTGTATTTATCATGCCATCCGGCGTTAATATAGTGTCAAGCCTACCGACTTCATAACGCGCATTTTTTGACGGACAAAAAAGTTCATATACGAGCATCCAAGCCTCAGGAGCGCCCTCGCGAACTGCAGCCAATATTGTTTCACATACTAATCGAAAATCGGAAACGCGCAATAATACAGGGCCATTAGTAGGCGTGGCGCGAATTTTTAAACTCAGTATATTCAAAAACGATTTCGGGATGATAACATTATTACAATGCAAATGCCGTTTAAATTCAGGCGTAAACAATCCTTTTACAGTTGATACATGGTTATATAGAGTGCGCTGCTTTCCATTTTCTTTATTATGTACATTTCTTTCCCCAAGTAATTTGTATTTCGCCACCAAGTCCTTAGTGGTCACCCATGCCAAAGGCACTTGTTGCAGGTCCTCTTTTTTCAAGCTAGAGCACTTTTCAGTACTTAATTTTAGACGCGAAGCCACAGCAAGACGTGCCAATTGTCGGATCGCCGTAGCTTGCGCGAGCACTTGCTTGGGTTTGCGCCCTTTTCTTCCCGCAAGCATAGGACAACTTGAATTCAACTCGATAATCTGGCCTACTGTAATGCGATTGATTTTGTTGCCGCGCGCTATCTCAGCTCGCAGCAATGCATTCAATGGCGTGTCCTCATCAAGCGATAAAGCGTTGTTAATTTTACCGAGAATATACGACTTACTTAAGCCCCTTTTTTTTAACCCAGCGATCGTGTCCATCACCAGTATTCGTCGTGTCTCACCGACACACATATCGACAGTCCTCAAGGATATGACACAGCGCTTACCTGGCACTATACTTAGCCGTAGAGAGAATTTGCCCCAACCGCGGCACCCGATTTTCCGGCGCTGAAACTTCGGCAGCCATCTTTTTCCATCCCACTCCCTTTCCCCAGATTCTTCTTCCCTTAATTCTTCATACGGCAACTGCAGTTGGGTTAGCTTCATGCCTCCCCCTGCCGGCGTGATCTGCGGCGCAGGCGCTGACGCGCCCGCGAAATTAATGTCGTTAGGATTATGGCCATTTGGGTGGTTCATCCCCTAATTATGGGGCCACCATCCCCACTAATGGATATGCCCAGGATTCGCTAACTCGGTCTATCCGATGCGATGGGTGGACCAAATCGTAACATCAAACCAGGCCAAAGACTAACACTACACTTGGCCCAGTTTTCGGGACTCGCTCAGAAGAGCACTGGAGTCCGTCGCCTGAGTCGTCTCCCCCCGATACCATCTTGGCCTGGAACCGCCGACTGGTGGCCATGACGTGGACTTATGCGAGAGGCTGGGTAACCTAAAAGGTGGCATTCGCGGTGGAGCTGGCCACGCGTAAGGTCCCCTGCGCCGGGATCACACGGCATCCCGATAGCAGCTGGATGCAGCAGATCGGCCGCAACCAGACGGACGTCGCGACGGGTCTTCTCCGTGGAAAGCGCTTTCTAGTTATAGATCGAGACGCACTCTGTGCCTAGGGGGTTATGCGCCCGATTGAGCAGGCGGGAATTCAGCCCGTTCGCATCCCGCCGAGCGCTCCAAACTGCAATGCGTATCTCGAGCGATTTAATGGGTCGTTCAAACGCGAAGCGTTGGATCGCGTGGTTTTTTTTGGAGAATCCAATTGCAGCGCGTGATCGACGGATACCTCGACCATTATCACCGCGATAGAAACCACCAGGGGCTCGACAACAAAATTATCGAACCCGACAGCGTGATCGACCGCACGCACGGAAATATCCGTCATCGTGAACGTCTCGGCGGCATGTTCCACTACTATTATCGCGACGCGGCTTGGTTGTTGTTCGGATTTTGAGATCCCACGGGGAGCGGGAAGTGCAGCGGGGCGACTTTTTCTTCGACCAAGAGTGCGCCTATACTCATGAGCATCGCGTCTACTTCGGCGAAGGTGACGTCCTTAGGCAGGGTCGGATCGGACACGAAGGCCTGCTCCGTCGCGGACCCGTTTTGGCGAAACGTCTCGGGACCCGCGAAGTCGATGTAGCGGGCGGCGCAGGCGAGCCGGAAGTCTTCGGCCGCTTTGCGCCAGAACTCGCGGTCGGTGAGCGGACGGAAGCGGCAAATCCGGGCGAGATCGTAGAGGTCTTTGACGCGGATCGCTTCGCCAGGCTTTTTCATTTTTTTTCGGTAGTCGGGCAGCGTGCTGAGAAAGGCACGGAGTTTTTCGCCGGCGATGCGTTCGAGGGTGTAGGCGCGCACGGTGTGCTCGCCGATCGGCAGATCGGAAACGGCGTGGGGCGAAAGTGGTTCGGGCGCGCTGATATCGATTTCGATCCCGGGCAGATTAAGCACGTTGGCGAACAGGCCGTCGCGGAGCCGGACGGCGGCGGCGTGGCTGTCCCAGCCGAGGGGATGCTCGCGGGATTTGAGCGTCACACTCTCCAGGGTATAGCGGACGACGCGTTGGCCGGAGAAATACCGTTCGAGAGCGGTGGCGAGCGCGGCTTGGAGGAAGTCGCCCTGCGCCTTGAGGTCGGCGGTTTCAAGCGCGAAGTCCGTGGTGAGGCTGCTGTCCAAATCGAACGACTGGCGTTCGAGGTCGAGGCGCAGGGTGAGCACGCGGGCGCCTTTGAAGATGAGCCGGGAACGGAGGGCGTCGGACGCAGCGATGGCCGCGAAGACCTCGGCCAGAGCTTTGGATTTCCAGCGTTCGAATTGGTCGGGGCGCATGAGTTAGGCGGGGGTGAGCACATTCCACTCGAGATCGAGGAGCGTGCCGGGCTGGCCGCGGAAGAGAGGCACCTGCGGGCCGGGCGCGGAGGCGAAGAGGCGGCGGGCTCCGGCGAGGACCGGCAGGAGGGGTGCCGGCGGCGCGATGCCGGTGAGATTGAGGAGGGCCCCGAGCCGGCGGGTCAGCACGGGGAGCGTGAGACGGTGGAGGTAATCGGCGAGACGCTCAGGCCGGGCGCGGTCCAAATTACCCCAGGCTTCGAAGATCACGCTCTGGCCGCCACAGGCGTCGGGTTGCATGAGGGTATCGAGCAGCGTCTGTTCAAGGTCGGTCACGCGGAGATGGATCCGGGGGTCGAGAATCTGCGTTTGGATGCCAGGCACGAGGTCGCGGTAACGTTTGGTGGAATAGTAACGTATGGAGTCATGCGTGAACGCATGGCTGCCCAAGTGATCTCGGTGGGGTGCGGCGGTAGGAGACGGGGACGTTTCGGGGACGGGGCGCTCCCGGGGCAGACCGGGCGGGCGCGGGGTCGGGATCGCGGTATGGTGAAAGGGCGGAGGCTGGGTCGTAAGGCCGTGGAACGAGAGGGCGCTGAAGAAGCTGACGATCCCTTGAGGCTGGAAGGCCTGGAGGAGTTCAAAGGGGCTGACGACGGACTGCGGTCCAGCCCCTACTTCCACTAGATAGAACTGCGTTTCGGCTTGGGCGCTGGAGCCAGGGGCGACCGGCAGGGGAAAGACCAGACCGGTCGAGATCAGCCAGTCGAGAAGAGCGTCGGTGCGAGGGAACGAGGAAGATATGATCTTTGCGTCGAGGAGGGAGGAGCGCAGATGGCCGAGGAGCCCGCGAAATTTACGAGCAGACCAACAGCGGACGGTGGGAAATTCTTCCGAGGCCACGGCGACTCGGCGCAAGAGCTCGGCTTGGAACGCACTTTTTTGGCGATCTAATGTGATTGATTGCGTGGTTATACTGCTCATGCTCGTAAACGAGCATGAGCAGTATAACCACGCGTGTCAATTTTTTGAAATACTTTGGATTTTTAATATAAGAGCATAGGCGGATAGGCTCGAAATCGAGCCTATCCGCCTATGCTCTTAATACCCCATTTTTAGGAGATCAAGATAAATTCATGCCACCTCGTGACTGTGACCGGCGAAACCGATGTCTCGTCGCTGCGGGCGTACCAATTGAAGTCGACTCCGTTGAAACATCAGGCGGCCTGAAGGCCATTCCCGCGGTTATCGAGCAGATTGGCCACGCTGAGGTCGGGGTTCCACGGAAAGAGACCCAATCCGTCACTCCCGTGGTGTCTCAAAACTCGAACGGCGAGCTAAGCGGCATCGCGGTAGTAATAATTGAACATGCCACCGAGGCGCTCGCGGCGGCAAATCTGGCCTTCGGTTAACCCAACCTCCTCGCCAGGCTCGATGATCTTTACGCTGCGACCTTGGTGGTTTCGCTCCTGATGGAAATGGGCCAAATACTCATTTACGACCCGACGCAGGTAAGACTCGCCGAAGAAAATCACACGACTTGCCGCCTCCCGCTTAAACGATCCGTTGAATCGCTCGAGATAGGAGTTGCAGTTCGGTGCACTTGGCGGTGCTTGCACCGGCCGAATTCCAGCCTGCTCCAGCATGCGTCGAAAGCTCGCATGAAAGAGCACGTCCCGATCAATGATCAGGTATTTCTTCCAATTCAAGAATCCGGAAATCGCATCGGTCAAATTCCTAGCCACCAGGCTGCATCCAAGCTCCGTCGGGATGTGTGGTGTCACTACCGCAGGTCACCCGACGAGTAGCCAACTCCATCACAAACGCCACATAGTATCCGACCAGACCGCCCGCAGTCCAAACCTCGACAGTCGTGAAGTCGATTGCTGCCATCCCGGCCCACTGCGCTTTCAAAAATGCGATCCACGACATCTCTCGACTGCGTTTCGGCGCCGGTTCCAATCCGTTCTCTTTGAGGACCCTTGCCACCGTCGCGCGACCGACCCGATAGCCGAGGTTGCCCAGCCGATCCTTCGAAGGACTGACGTAGATGGTTTTTCTCCTCACCCCACCGCGGCGAAACTCGCGCCATTTCCAAAATCAGATTTCGCACCTCGGCCGGAACGTTCGGACGTCCTGGCCGCCGATTGGGAAACGTCCATTTCATAGCCACCAAGCGGCGGTGCCACGCCAAGATCGTGTCGGGTGTAACTATGCCGGCCAAGGCCGCCAGCGCTCTCCGTCCAAGCGCCTTGCCTTTGATAGCCAGGCGCCGCCGATCGCCGTCGGTTAATCGAGGCCGCCGCCCATCAAGCTGGCGTTTCAAGATTTCGTTCTCCGTTTGTAGATACTCGATGACGGCTAGTTGGTGCCGGTTTAACCAACCCGTGAGGATGCCGAGAAACACATATGTGGGCTCACGAAAGTTCATCCACCCGACCCTCTCGCTGATCACTTCGCCGGCAAGACCACTTCTACCACGCCCTCGTTCGAGTTTTGGGACACCACGCGCGGGTTCACGCCGCGTTTCAACTCAAAGAATCGGCCGAAAATGGGTCGATTCTCGCGGTAAGTTTTTTTGACCTATCTTTTTTGGACAAGTGAAGCCGGTAGATTTCACCTCCCGGCATGGATGGAATGAAGAACTAGCGCACACCTAGGTCAAAACGCCTACTTCCGTTTCGCTATTATCTTTAGCTACCTGCGTGAAATTTTGACCTATCTCGAAAAAAGTTCTCGGTTTTTTCCCACTGGCTGCCCGACATGGATTCGAACCATGACTAGGTGAGTCAAAGTCACCTGTGCTGCCATTACACCATCAGGCATCAGTAGAACGGAAAACGGTGCGCCACCTCCGCCCTAGGTCAAGGGCGGAAACGGAGAGTTTCGCGAAAGCAAAAAATTAGCCCAACGCAGCCCGCAAGCGCGTGAGCTCGGTTTGTTTCGCTTTTTGATCGGTGAGTTGTTTGCGCGCGCCTTCAAGCACCGCCGGTGGCGCCTTGCTCACAAACGCTTCGTTGCTCAGGCGCGCTTCCGTGCCGGCGATGTGTTTGGCGATCGCGTCGAGTTCTTTGGTGAGGCGCACTTTTTCAGCCGCGGGATCGACCGTGCTCGCGAGATCGAGATAAAGCGTGCCGAGCGTCGTCACGACGGCCGGTGCACCTTCAACGATTTCCTGGCGCACAAACTCGGTCGCTCCCGCCATGCGTGTTAGTTTGCTCAGACTCGCGGCCAAGACCGCCCACGCGGCGTCGTTCGTCTTTACTAAAAACCGCACGTCACGTCGGCTGGCGAGGTTGTGCTCGGCTTTGAGCGCGCGCGCTTGCGAGACAAACGCCTTCACGCTTTCGACCGTCGAGGCTTGCGCGAGATCGAGCCGCACGCCCGCCGCCGCGAGGATGCGCGTGCACGTCTCTGCATCTTCGACGCGCGCATCGCGCATGAGAAACGTGCCCGCCGCTCCGTACCCGAGCAACGTCCAGAGTTCTTCCGTGATAAACGGTATCACGGGGTGCAACAACAGCAGCGTCTGCCGCAACACGAGATCCTGAAGTGCGAGGCAATTGCCCTTCGTGTCCGGAGCCTGCAGTTTGGATTTAGAGACTTCGACGTACCAATCGCAGAAATCATTCCAGAAAAACCCATACAGCGCTTGGACGGCGCCGCTGAATTCGAAGTGCGCGAAGCAACGATCCACTTCGCGGGTGGTGGCGAGCAAGCGCTCGAGGATGGCGTGATCGTCGGCGTCGAACTTCGCGCCATCGAGCCGCGCGGCGATGGCGGCGAGCGAGGAGTTGTCGCTCATCTCGCCGCTCATCTGGCGGAAACGGGAGGCGTTCCAGAGCTTGTTGCAGAAATTTTTCCCGCCCTCGATGCGGTCTTCTTGGAAGCGAATGTCCTGCCCTTGCGGTGCGATGGAGATGATGCCGAAACGCAGACCGTCGGCGCCGTAGCTGTTGATCAGATCGAGCGGATCAGGCGAGTTGCCGAGCGACTTCGACATCTTGCGACCCTGTTGGTCGCGGATGATGCCTGTGAAATACACATCCTTAAACGGAATGCGTTTTTCCAGCGACTCACCTTCATGCGTGAACTCGAGGCCGGCCATGATCATGCGCGCGACCCAGAAGAAAATAATGTCAGGTCCGGTCACGAGCGTGCTCGTCGGATAAAAATAATTGTAGCCCGAGGCCTGCATTTTCTGCGCGTCGGGCCAACCCAACGTGGCAAAAGGCCAGAGCCAGGACGAGGCCCAGGTATCGAGCACGTCTTCTTCTTGCACCCAATTCGCTGGGTCGGCGGGACCGGTGAGCGAGATGTGAACTTTATTGCCGTCGCGGAGATCAGCCTCGGTGAGCGTCTCCTTATCGACGCCTTTGCGGTACCAAACCGGAATGCGATGGCCCCACCAGAGCTGACGGCTGATGCACCAATCTTGGATGTTCTCAAGCCAGTGGAGGTAAACTTTGCTCCAACGCTCGGGGTGAAACTTGATGTGGCCATCGCGGACGGCGGTCTTGGCTTCCTCGATCCGCGGATAACGCAGCCACCATTGCCACGTGAGGCGCGGCTCGATCGGCACATCGGCGCGCTCGGAATAACCGACGTTGTTGGCGTAAGCTTCTTCGGCGACGAGGGCGCCGGATTCTTTTAAAAGCTCGGCGGCTTTCTTGCGGCCCGCGAAACGATCTAGGCCGGCGAGTTCGGGGCCGGCGAGGGCGTTGAGCGTGCCGTCGGCGTTGAGCACATCGATGATCTGAAGCTTGTGGCGGGTGCCGACCTCGAAATCGACCTTGTCGTGGGCGGGCGTGATTTTAAGCGCTCCGCTGCCGAATTCTTTGTCCACAGCCGCGTCGGCGATAATCGGAATCGCGGTGCGGTTGAGCGGACGCCAGACCGTCTGGCCGATGAGCGCGGCGTAACGCGGATCTTCGGGGTGCACGGCGATGGCGACGTCGCCGGGGATCGTCTCGGGGCGCGTGGTTTTGACCTCGATGAATTGGCCGGGGGCTTGCGTGAGCTCGTAGCGGACGCGGTAGATCGTGCCGTTGACCGGCTTCATGATCACTTCTTCGTCGGAGAGAGCGGTCTGCGACGCCGGGCACCAGTTCACCATGCGTTTGCCGCGGTAGATGTTGCCGCGCTCGAAGAGTTTCACGAACACGCCCAACACGGCCTGCGAATAATGCGCGTCCATCGTGAACTGCGTGCGATCCCAATCGCAGGAGGCGCCGAGCCGGCGAAGTTGCTCGAGGATGATGCCGCCCTTTTCCTCGCGCCATTCCCAGACCTTCTCAACGAATTTCTCGCGGCCGAAATCGTGGCGCGTTTTCTTTTCTTTGCGGAGCTGACGCTCGACGACGGTCTGCGTGGCGATGCCGGCGTGATCGGTGCCAGGGAGCCACATCGCGGATTTGCCCTCGAGACGCGCGCGGCGGATGAGGATGTCTTGAATGGTGTTATTGAGCACGTGGCCCATCGTAAGCACGCCAGTGACGTTGGGCGGCGGGATGGCGATGCTGTAAGCGGGTTGGCCGGGTACGACCTTGCCCGCAAAGCAGCCGGCCTGTTGCCAGGCGGCGTACCATTTCTGCTCAACATCGCGGGATTCGTAGCTCTTGGTGATCTCGGCCATAGTGGATTACGGGATTAAAACCGTTTAGAAAACTCCGCCAAGGCTCCACCCGCAATGCCGTTTTTCACGCTTTGCGCGCGGCCGGTTTCAACTTCACTGTAGTTTACGTCCATGTCTTTAAGCCCCTCCGCGTCCGCCCGTGAATTCCTCGCCTTTGCCGGCGATGTGCCCGCGCCCGCGCGGTTGGCTGCCGCCAAGTCCTACCTCAAAGCCGATCAAGCCGCTTTGCTGGCGTCGCACCAAGCTGGCCGCACCGGCCTCGCCATCGTGCGTGCGCGCTCGGCCTCGATCGATACGTTACTGGTCGCCCTTTTCGATTACGCGATAGCGTCCTTCACGCGCCAACACGGGCCGCAGCCCATGCCCGTTTCCCTCCTCGCCCTAGGCGGTTACGGCCGCGAAGAACTCGCCCCGTGGAGCGATATCGACGTGATGTTTCTTTTCCCGGCCAAGACCAAAGCCGCCCTCGCCCAACCGCTCCAAGAACACCTCACGCAGGAAATTTTGTATCTATTGTGGGACTGCGGCCTGAAAGTCGGGCATTCCACGCGCACCCTCGATGAAGTGTTTATCGAGGCGCGCAAAGACATCCAGACGAAGACCGCCTTGCTCGAAGCGCGCCTCGTCGCCGGCTCCTCCGCGCTCGCGGAGACGTTCGGCCAAACCTACCGCAATTTTTACACGAGCGAAGATCCCAAGGCCTACATCGCCGCCCGCCTCGACGACCAAAACAGCCGCCGCGCCAAGTTTGCCGACACCGTTTTCAACCAAGAGCCCGACCTCAAAAACGGCGTGGGCGGCCTCCGCGATTACCAAAGCACCGTCTGGATGGCCCGCGTGAAACTCGGCATCGACACCCTCGCCGATCTCGCCGCGCAAAATTATCTGAAGCCCGCCGACGTCGAGGCCGCGCAACGCGCGTACGAATTCATCCTGCGCGTGCGCAACGAGCTGCATTTTATCAGCCCGCGCCCGACCGACACCCTCAACCTCGACACCCAACCGCGCGTCGCCGAAAATCTCGGCTACACCGAGACCGACATGCTTCAGCGCGTGGAGCATTTCATGCAGGATTATTACCGCGCAGCGCAGACGATTTTTCGCATGTCGAAACTCGTCGAGAGCCGCCTCGCGCTCAGTATCGGCCGCGGCGCGAAGGGCACGGGCAGCTCCATTCGCGAATCATTACTCATCTCGCGTTTCACCCGCAGCAAACGTCTCGATGGCTTCATTGTGCGCGGGCGCGAACTCGCCGCCGAATCTCCCGCAGTTTTTACGACCGATCCCGTCCGCCTGATTCGCGTTTTCCGCCATAGCCAGCAACTCGACTGCGCGATCGACCTGCACCTGCGCGAACTCATCCGCGAATCCTTGCCACTGCTCACGCCCGAGGTCGCGGCATCCGCCGACGCCACCGCCAGCTTTCGCGCGATTCTCTCCGAAGTCGGCGCGGTTTATCCGGCGCTGGCCCTGATGCATGAATTGGGCGTGCTGGGTCGTTTCATCCCCGCCTTCGACGCGCTTACGTGCCTCGTGCAGCACGAATATTACCACCGCTACACGGCCGATGTGCACACGCTCAACGCGATCCGCGAGCTCGATCGCATTTTTACCGCGGCGGAACCCATCACGCTCAAATACCGTGAGGTGCTCCACGAGGTCTCAGATTCAGCCCTACTCTATCTCACGCTGCTGCTTCATGATATCGGCAAAGCCGAGGGCATCCAAGGCCACGCCGAGAGCGGCGTGCGCATCGCCGAGCCGCTACTGAAACGTTTCGATGTTTCGCCCGAGGGCTGCGCCGTGGTATCCTTTGTCATCCAAAATCATTTGGCGATGGCACGATTCTGGCAGAAGCGGGATGTCGATGATCCTAATACCGCCGCCGCCTTCGCCGATCTTGTGCTTGATCCCGAGCGCTTGCGGATGCTCTACGTCCACACCTTTTGCGACGCGCGCGGCACCACGGTTGATCTATGGAACAGCTACAAAGACACGCTCCACACCACGCTTTTTCGTGCCACCCTTGAACGCCTGAAACACGGCCCCACCCTCGCCGCCAGTTACGAAGCTAAAAAGCTCATGACCCAACAGGACCTCATCGCCCAACGCATTCCCGGCATCAGCGACGACGAGATCGCCGCGCACTTCAGCCTGCTGCCCGACCGATATTTCATTCACACCGAAGGCAGCGAAATCGCGCTCCACATCCAGATGGTGAACAAATTGTTCACCTCCATCGCCGCCGCCGATTCCGTCGGCACGCTCCGCCCCATCATCGAGTGGAAAGATGATCTCAACCGCTCGCTCACCGTGGTCAACGTCGTCACTTGGGATCGCGCCGGCCTCTTTTATAAACTCGCCGGCGCCCTGAGCGTCGCTGGCCTGAGCATTCTCGGCGCCAAAGTCATCTCCCGGACCGACCACATCGCCATCGACACCTTCTACGTCGTCGAACCCGGCCGCGGGGTCGTCCAAAGCGCCGCCGCGCAGGAAATCTTCGCCAAAACCATCGAGTCCGCCCTCGTCTCCAACAAAGACCTTTATCCCGACATCGTCGCCCAAGCTAAAAAAATCGCCGCGACCCGCTACCTCTCCACCACCAACGGCGAAGCGCTCCACAGCTCCTTTCCTCCCACCGTCGAGGTTTACCACGAACTATCGATGGAGCGTACCATCGTGGAAATCCAAGCCCGCGACCAAATCGGTCTCCTCTATCGCCTCGCCAAGACAGTATCCGACCACGGCTTCGACACGACCTTCGCGCGCATCGGCACCGAGCGTGGGGTCGCGATCGACACGTTTTATATCGAAAGCGGTGACCATGCCGCCGTCGAAAATCCCGAACGCCTGCACGCCCTGCGGGACGCGCTCGCCGAGGTCATCGCCGCACCCGCTGCAGCGACCGCTGCCGGCAAATAAACGGCCGGCTCTGCCGCGACGGCTCGCCGGTTAAAAAATTTTGCGCTCCAGCTGCGGCTGACTTGCGCGGCGAGCACAGAATTTCTGGCCTTCCGCCCCGATTCCTCAATCTTCGACCGCGTGGAATCCGCCGCTGCCCTTTCCCTCGCCGATCAAGCCACGCTCGGCCGCATCGCCTCGCTCGGCTTCCAGAGCGAGGATCCCGCCTTTGTCCTGCCTCGCATCCTCGGCGAATTACTCACTCACTTTAAAGGCTCCGCCGGCTCTATCTCGCTCCTCAACCCAGACCACGGGCGCCTCGAAATCGAGACCCAAATCGGCCTCCCCGCCGATTACCGCGAAGTCGTCCTCCGGCTCGGCCAAGGCATCACCGGCTGGGTCGCTTTTCATTCCCGCGCGCAACTCGTCCCCGACGTCACCCGCGACGCCCGCTATGTCCGCGTTCGCCCAACCACCGCCTGCGAGATCGCCGCGCCCATGGAGGACAACGGCCAAGTCATCGGCGTAATCTGCCTCGATCACGACACCATCGGACATTTCACGAGCGGGGATCTCGCTTTGCTCGTCCGCTTCAGCGCTGAAGCTACCGCGGTCATCCAACGCCTCTGGCAACTCCGCCACCTCAAAGCCAAGGCCCGCCAACTCGAGACGCTCATCACGACCGGCCAATCGCTCGTCGCCAAACTCGAGCCCCAAGAACTCTTCGACTCACTCACCCGCGACGCTCGCCAAGTCCTCTCGGCTCGTGCCTGCGCGCTCTACCTCCACGACGCCGAGACCGCCACGCTAAGCTTCGCGGCCCTGACCACCAGCGCCGCCGTTACCGCGCCACCCGCGGGTGCGCTCCCGCTTGATTCTTGCGCCTTCGCTGCGGCCGTCCACACCCGCCGCGCCATCACCTTCACCAACATCCAGACGCCCGACTTTCGCGACCTCAACGACCTGCCCCTCGACCCCGCGCTCGTTTCCGCCCTCGCCACGCCTCTAAGTTACGAAGGCGAAGTGCTCGGCGTGCTCGCCGTCTTCACCGATCGTGTCCACCGCTTTGATAACGACGAGAAACGTCTCCTCGCTGCCCTCGCCTCGCTCGGCGCCGTTGCCCTGCAAAATTCCCGCCTCTACACCCGCGTTTTCCAGAGCGAAGATTCCCTCCGCAAAAACGAACGCCTCACGACCCTCGGCCTCCTCGCCGCCGAGATAGCCCACGAAATCCGCAACCCGCTCACGGTCCTCAAACTTCTCCACGGTGGTCTCGGTGTCGATTTCACGCCCGACGATCCGCGCCAGACCGACATGCGCGTCATCGGTGAAAAGCTCGACCAACTTGAAGGCATCGTCACGCGCGTGCTTAATTTCGCCAAAGCCCCCACGAGCCTCCACACGCGTTGCTCGCTCGGCGAAATCATCGAGGATACGCTCGTTCTGCTCCGCCTCAAACTCGCGCAGAGCAAAATCGCTTTCCGTTTCGAGCCGCCAGCGCGCCCGGTCGTCGTCGAAGGCCACCACGGTCAATTACAACAAGTCCTCCTCAACCTCATCATCAACGCCATGCAGGCCATGCCTGACGGTGGCACGATTAACGTCACGCTCGATGTCGCCCTCCGCGATTCCGGCGCCGTCGCCCAACTCGATCTCGCCGACACCGGCACCGGCATTCCCGAAAACATCCGCGACCGCATTTTTGATTCCTTCCTCTCCGGCCGCCCCGGCGGCACCGGCCTCGGTCTGGCCATCGCTAAACGCGTCCTCATTTCCCACCACGGCGATCTCATTCTTGTGTCGAGCAGTCCCGAAGGCACCACGATGCGCCTCACCTTGCCCCTCGCTTAAACCGCACTCGCTCATAATTTTTCTATCGCCATGACCGTCCCGCCCGCCGCCCCCGCGCCCCCACCCACACCGACCGACGCCTACGCACCCACTCCGCGCCAACGCAAACGGATCTACCTCGCGTGCACCGTGCTCATCGTGTGCGCGCTGGTCTTGATCTTCGTCGCCAACCCCAAAATCCCCCTGCCCGCCCGCCTGATTTTAGCCGCGATCAATATCATCGCCGCCGCCACGTTGCTACTGCTCGTGCGCCAAAAATCGAAACCGCTCGCCTGAACCAAGACTCGCGCCGCAGCGCGCTGAGCCGTACCGCACCGCGCCGCACCTCGTCCAACTCAGTCTTCCAATTCGACGTTCCAATAAGCGACGTCGAGGAAGTCCTTCCAAGCGGCGTGCTGGTTTTGATTGCCCAGCACGAGCGAAATCACGGGACGCCACTTCGGCCGCACGGGCTTGCGGATGAGACGCATATGCGCGTCGTGCGGCAGGCGATTGGCCTTCCGTGAATTGCACTTGATGCACGAGCACACGATATTTTCCCACGTCGTCTTGCCGCCCGCATCGCGCGGGATCACGTGATCAAGATTGAGCTGCTCACGCGGCAAGACCCGCGAGCAATACTGACACGTATTCTTGTCGCGATCGAAGACATTGCCTCGCGTGAGCTTCAGTTCCTTGCACGGCAGCTTATCGAAAAACGTGAGCAAGATCACTCGCGGCAAACGGATCGTGCGGGTCGGCGTATGGACTGTTTCCACGGCCTCGACCGGCGGATTACTCGCGGAGAAATCGATCCAATCCATCATCGAAAACATCCGGAAATCATCATCGTGATGATGCACCACATGCGCATGCCCACGGGCCAACAGCGCAAAAGCTCGTCGAGCACCGATGACGTTGACCGCCTGCCAGAGGCGATTCAACACCAGCACCGGTTGGTCGAGAGCAACGTCCATACGGGATGAGTGGAATAGTCGTCCGCTTCCCCCGCTGTCAAGCGGCGCACCCGTGACAAATTCACGCGCCACCTCCTTCGGGCTCGCGCGCACGTAAAACTCCCCTGTCAGCCCCGGGCTTGACACGGCCCCGCGCTTCGAACTTGGTCACGGCTCCTTCATGAGCCTCTCCGGCACGACGATTAACGCCTCCCTGCTCGCCCACGTTTCCGTGGTCGTAGCCTCCGTCGTATCCGTATCCATTCGCCGCGCGCCGCGGGGGGCCTGATTCGTCTAACGACTTTCGCCCCTCCGGTGCCAAACCGGAGGGGCTTTTTATTGGCCCCCACGGTGCGGCCTCGGGCGGGTTTTTCAAAAAAACCAAAACCACGCCATCCCGATGCAAACTCAACCGACCACCCCGCCGCGCACCTTGCGCAGCCCTATCCTCGGCTTCACCGCCACGCCCAAAACCGCGCCGGCGCCCACCCTCACCGCTCCGCTCCATGATTTCCTGCTCATGAGTCTGTGCCCCCAACTCACGCCAGAACTCGCCCCGCTCGCCGCCCACGCCCACCCGCACCGCAACCGCGCCGCCTAAGCGCCTCGGCGCTTCAGGCTCGCATCGGCCATAGCCACGCGACTACGACTGACTCCATGTCGAAACTTCCCGCCGCCCTGCCGGCCCCGCAACGTGGACAACCCTGCTCCTGTGGCAGCGGCAAATCCTACGATCTTTGCTGCGAACCGATCCTCAAAGCCGTGCGTCCCGCCGCCACCGCCGAAGAGCTCATGCGCTCGCGTTTCACCGCGCACGTCGCCCGCGACTACGCGCATCTCCACCGCTCCTACGCCGGCACCGCCAGCGAAGCCTACGTCGAGTTGCCCGATGAACCGGCCATCGGCTGGACGCGCCTCGAAATCCACGCCCACGAGCCCAACGCCCAACCCGATCTCTCCTACGTCGAGTTCTCCGCTTATTACGTCGACGCCAACAACGAGTACGTCCTCCAAGAAAAAGCCGAATTCCGCCGCCACCCCGCGACCGGCTGGATCTACACCCGCCCCGTACGAACCGGCCCCGCTCCCGCCAAAGCCGCCGTCAAACCCGGCCGCAACGATCCGTGCTCCTGCGGCAGCGGCCGCAAATACAAACACTGCTGCATCTCCAAGGCCGCCTAAACTGCGCCGCCGTTTTTTGTCCCATGCAACCGCGTTGGCTGCTTTCCCACGCCCGCGGTTACATCGAGCTCGGCCTCCTCAAAGAAGCCACCGCCGAACTCGCCCAACTTCCGCCCGACTCGATCGACGGGGACGAAGCCCTCGCTTTGCGCATGGAAATATTCCGCGCGCAATCTCGCTGGCTTGAGCTCCGCGTAACCGCCGGCGAACTCACCCGTCGCCAACCGGCCAACGCCGACGCGTGGATCACCTTCGCCTACGCTACGCGCCGCGCCGAATCCCTGCACGCAGCCGAGGCGATCCTCCGCGCCGCCGAACTCCGCCACCCGCGTGAGCCCACGATCCAGTTTAATCTTGGTTGCTACGCCTGCCAACGCGGTGACCTCGCCGAAGCCCGCCGCCGCGTCGACGCGGCCATCGCCATCGAGCCGCAGTTTAAAATGGCCGCCGAGACTGACCCCGACCTCGCCGCGTTGCGCGAGGCCGGAAACTCCCGTTCGGACTGTCCTACGGCTGGCTAAATTGCGGCGAACTTAGCAACCTCGCCTGCTTCAGACCCCGCCCCGCATGTCATCCCCGCTCCTCGCCCTTCGCCAAATCGTAAAAAATTACGGCGGCGTGCGTGCCTTGCGCGGAGTCGATTTTGATCTCCGCGCTGGCGAGGTTCACGCGCTGCTCGGCGAAAATGGCGCCGGCAAAAGCACGTTGATCAAAATCGTCACGGGTGCCCACGCGCCCGACGGCGGCACAATCTCCCTCGCCGGCCAACCCGTCGCCGACCTCACGCCAGCCAGCGCGCGCGCGCTCGGCATCG
Organism: Opitutia bacterium; assembly: GCA_947449835.1. Lineage (GTDB taxonomy): Bacteria > Verrucomicrobiota > Verrucomicrobiia > Opitutales > Opitutaceae > Tous-C4FEB. The sequence goes on along the minus strand of CANFSZ010000001.1, from coordinate 23,647 downwards.
CCTGCATTTACCAACAACCTGCGCTGTTCCCCGATCTCACCGTCGCCGAAAACTTGGCCCTCCGCCTCGACGCCACCAGCGCGCACGCCCGCGTCGATTGGACCGCCCGCCGCGCGCGCGCCACCGCTCTCCTCGACCGCATCGGCGCCGCCATCGCACCCGACACTGAGGTCTGCACTCTCTCGATGCCCGAGCAACAACTCGTCGAAATTGCCTGCGCGCTCGGCTCCGGCGCTCGCATCGTCATCATGGACGAACCCACGGCTTCGCTCACCCAAAAGGAACAACACCTTCTCTACGCCGTCGTCCGCGACCTCCGCAAAAACGGTGTCGGCGTCATTTATATTTCGCACCGCCTCGAAGAAATTTCTGCCCTCGCCGACCGCGTCACCGTGCTCCGCGACGGCCAGAGCGTCGGCACCCACGCCGTGGGCGACATCAACGAAGCCGGTCTCATCCGACTCATGGTCGGCCGCGAAGTGGCGCAAATTTATCCCGCCGCCGAATCAGCACCGGGCGCACCGGTGCTCTCGCTCCGCGGCGTCGGCTGCACCGCAAGCGGCGTGCACGACGTTTCCTTCGATGTACGCGCGGGAGAAATCTTTGGTCTTGGCGGCCTCGTCGGTGCCGGTCGTACCGAACTTGCCCGTATCCTTTTTGGCCTTACACCCGCTGATTCCGGCCAAATCACGCTCGCGGGCGAGACCTTGCTCTTGCGCTCGCCACAGGACGCCGTCGCGCACGGTATCGCTTACGTCCCCGAAGACCGCCGGCGCCACGGCGTCGTCCTGGAGTTGCCCATTGCGCAGAACATCACGATGGCCGTCCACCGGCGGCTATTTCCAACAACGTGGCTCCGCTTCGGCGCCGAGCGCGCACTCGCCCTCGATTACATCCGCGACCTCGCCGTAAAATGCGCCGGTCCCGACGCACCCGGCGGCAGTCTTTCCGGCGGCAACCAACAAAAAATCGCACTCGCCCGCTGGCTCGCGACACGCCCCAAACTCCTCATCCTCGACGAACCCACGCAGGGCGTGGACATCGGCGCCAAGAGTGAAATCCACAAAATCATTCGCCGCCTCGCGCAGGAAGGCCTCGCGGTGATCCTCATTTCGAGCGATCTGCCCGAAGTCATCGGGATGGGCGACCGCATCGGCGTGATGGCCCACGGTACGCTACGCACAATCCTGCCCGGCGGATCTGATCCGCACACCGTCATGGCCGCCGCCCTCGGCACCGCTGCATGAAACGCTATTTTCGCGAACTCTCCGTCGTGGGTGCGTTGCTCGCGGTTTTGTTCGGGCTCGCATGGTTCGCGCCGGCTTTTTTTTCGCCGCAGCCGCTCCTGTCGTTGGTTACCCGCGAAGCGCCGACGCTCGTCGTAGCCTGCGGCATGGCGTGCGTCATCATCACGCGTCAGATCGATATTTCTGTGGGCTCGATGTTCTCCGTGTGCAGCGTATGCGCGGGTCTGCTCGTAGCGCGCGGTTGGCCGCTGGTGCTGGTGTTGCCCGCGAGTATCGGGCTCGGCGCGCTGTTTGGCGTGTTTAACGGTTTCCTTGTCGCCGCGCTACGCTTGCCTTCGATCGTGGTCACGATGGCGACGATGGTGACGTTGCGCCAGGGCCTTAATCTCATCCGCCAAGGCGAATTTGTAAACTTACCTGATCGCGTCCAATGGTTCGGCCTGAGTCAAACCACCGGCCAACTCGTGCTCGTCGGCGCCGCGTTGGGGTTGCTCGTTGCCTTGGCCTGGGCGATGCGTCACGTCGCGGCGGGCCGCTACCTCTACGCGGTGGGCACGGATGCCGAAGCGGCCCGACTTGCGGGCATCAGGCCGCAGCGGGTGACACTGCTCGTGTTTGTTTTCATCGGCGCGCTCACCGGCCTCGGAGCCATGATGAATCTCGCGCAATCCCCCCAAGTTCAGCCTCTGACCGGCAACGGCCTTGAGTTGAAAGTGATCGCGGCGGTGGTCGTCGGCGGCGTCGCGATTTCCGGTGGTCGCGGCAACCTTTGGGGCGCTTTCGCGGGGTTTTTATTGCTAGCCTGTGTCTCGCCCGCACTGACGCATTTGCACGTCGAAGCCTATTGGGAAAAAGCCGTCCAAGGCGCGATCATCCTGCTCGCTGTCGTCGCCGATGGCCTGCGCAGTCGCCAGAGTAATCGCTAATCCATGAGCACCGCCGCCCACGCGCCCGCTAGTTTCAACCGGTATCGACGCGATTGGCGTGCGTTGCTCACGCGCCATGAGATGTTGCTGCTTTACGTTCTGATCGCCGAGTGGCTGTTTTTTTATTTCGCGGGCACGAGCACCAACCGGCGCGGCGTTATCGTCGGCTTCGGCACTTGGGATCGGCAGTTTGATATTCTCCGTCATTCTTGCGAAATCGGATTACTGGCGCTCGCACTTACGCCGGTCATTATCACAGCGGGGATCGATCTTTCGGTCGGGTCGTTACTCGGGCTATGCGCGATTCTTTTTGGCAAACTCTGGCACGACGCGGGCCTGTCTATTCCCGTCGCTATCGGACTCACGCTCGGGATCGGCGCCCTCGCCGGCGCGCTCAACGCCGTCCTCATCACCGCGCTGCGGTTGCCGCCCTTGATCGTGACGCTGGGCACGTACTCCCTGTTCCGCGGTCTCGCCGAAGCCATCACGCGGGGGTCGATCACGTACACGGATTTCCCAGAAACTTTTCTTTTCATCGGCCAAGAGCGTTGGCTGGGGCTGCCGACGCAGGCGTGGATTTTTCTCCTAGTAGCTCTGGCCATGGGACTGTTGTTGCATCGTACAACGTACGGCCGAGCCTTCCGCACGATCGGACTCGCGCCCGAGGGCGCACGTTACGCCGGTCTACCCGTTGAGCGCAGACTGGCGCTAGTTTACGTGCTCGCGGGTCTAATCGCCGCCATCGCCGCCATAATCTACACGGCGCGACTCGGTCAGGCTAAGGCCGATGCCGGCACTGGCTACGAACTGTTTGCCATCACCGCCGTAGTCCTCGGCGGCACGAGCATTTTCGGCGGCACGGGCACGATTGTAGGCACGCTGCTCGGTGTCGCGGCGATCGCTGTCCTCAAAAACGGCCTCGCCTGTCTGCCCGTGGTCATGCGCCTCAACGCCGCCGAAGAAATGTCCGGCCTGTTCACCGGCGCATTATTGCTAGCCGCCCTGACCGCGAGCGTCCTGCCAAAAATCTTGTCCAACCTTCGCCCCCGTCGCCACTCTTCGACACAGTCCATCCCTCCTCTTTCCCCATGAAAAATCCCCTCCTGCGTTTCTGCGCCGCCGGCGCCGTGTTGCTCAGCTCGCTTCTCACCGCCTCGGCCGCCGATTCCAAACTCATCGTCGCGATGCTTCCCAAATCCAAGGGCAACGCTTACTTCATTTCCTGCAAAGCCGGCGCCGATAAAGCCGCCAAAGAACTCGGCATCCAGCTGCTCTTCGACGGCCCCACCGATTCCAACGCCGCCAAACAAAACGAGATCGTCGAGAACTGGATCACGCTAGGCGTGGACGTCATCGCCGTCGCCGCGGAAAACAAAGAAGGTATCTCCACCGCCCTACGCAAAGCCCAGAAACAAGGCATCAAAGTCCTCACTTACGACGCGGATGCCATGGCCGACGCCCGTTCGTTTTTCATCAACCAAGCCACCCCACAAGGCATCGGCCAAACACTGATGGATGAAGCCGCGCGCCTCGTCGGCGCAGAAGGCGAGTTCGCCATGATCGTCGGCTCACTCACCGCCGCCAATCAGCGCGAGTGGCAAAAATACGTCGAAGTTCGCCTAAAGGAAAAATTTCCGAAGATGAAACTCGTCGCCGTTCGCCCCTGCGACGACCTCAAGGATAAAGCCCAATCCGAAGCAACCGCGCTCCTCAGCGCCAACCCCAAGCTCAAACTGATCATGGCCATCTGCTCACCCGGCGTCCCCGGCGCCGCCGAAGCCGTCAAACAAGCTGGCCTCACCGGCAAAGTGAAAGTCATGGGCCTAGGCCTACCCAACGAAAACAAACGCTACGTCCACGCTGGCGTGACCGATAGCGTCATCCTCTGGAACACCGGTGACCTCGGCTACCTCACGATCTATGCCGGCGTCGCCCTCGCCAAAGACGAACTGAAAAAAGGCGCCAAATCGTTAAAAACCGGAGCACTCGGCTCATTCGCCATCGAAGGCGACAATATCCTCCTCGGGCAGCCTTTCATTTTTAATCAGAGCAACATCGACCGGTTCGACTTCTGATCGCGCACCGCCGCTCACGCTCGAAACTTCCTCGGCAGTGGCGCGTCTTAGCCGCCATGCCCGTCCGTTCACCTCTGGCGCGTCGCCTCGTTATCGGCGTCGCGCTCGCCGTTTTGATTTTACCGGTATCCCGCGCCTACGCTGGTTTCTTAGGCTTCGGTGCGCCCAAAGACACCGCCGTCAACGTCGTCGTCGACATGACCGAAGCCGGCCGCGCGGTCACCCCGCCGACTAAGGAGCAACCCGCATTTTATTACCCCGTGCTCGCCGGCTACCGCGAAGCCGGATCGCTCGTAGCCGGCGAAAAAAGCCCGCCGCCCGCACCCGTAGCCAAACTCCTCGCCAAAGCACTCGCGGCGCAAAATTACTACGTCGTCGGCGAAAAGACCCCCGCGCCCACGCTGCTACTCGTCTTCCACTGGGGTTATATGAACCCGCAAATCGACGACGTCGGTGACACCGAAAACCCGCAGCAACAATTCTGGAATCAACGCGAGATGCTCGCTCTGGTCGCCGGCAACACACTCAAAAATATCGGCGTCTTCGATTTCAAACGCGATGACGTCCTCCAAGCCGCCCGCGACGAACGTTATTTCGTCGTCGTCTCTGCGTATGATTTCGCCGCCGCGAAAGAGAAAAAGAAAAAACTGCTCTGGCAGGCGAAATTGAGCACACCGTCCAACGGCGTTTCGCTCGCCGAAGTTTTGCCCTCTATGATCAGCGCAGGCGGGCCGCATTTCGGCCGCGAGACGAAGCTACCCGAGTCGGTCAACGCTCCGCTCGCCAAAGAAGGCAAAGTCGAGATCGGCACGGCAACCATCGTGGATGAAAGCGGCAAACCCGCCGCGCCTAACAAAAAATAAGCGCGGCGTCTTGTCTCACTTGGCGGCCGGTATCACTCCGCCGCCGAGGCGATAAATTTCGCTGCCCGCGAGTAAGAGCGCGCCCACGCCGTAGATCTCAGTCGAGTCTTCCGGAAACGCCTTGGGGTCTGCGCCGACGGGCTGCACGTGCGTGAGTTTGCCATCGGGTTGGAGACAGGCGACGAGCGCGGCCCAGGTCTTCAAGACCACGGGCTCGACCGTGACGCGATCCAGCATTCCTTGATTAATTCCCCACGTGAGCGCGTAGCAGTAAAAGCCAGAGCCACTCGTCTCTTTAAGTGGATAGCTGGCCGGATCGAGCAAGCTCGCGCGCCACAGTCCGTCCGCTTGTTGCAGCGTGACAATCTTCGCTGCCATCTCGCGATACTGTTGCTCGAAGCGCGGCCGCGCGGGATGGTTTTTTGGCAGATACTGCAAGACGCGCACGAGGCCGGCCATGACCCAACCGTTACCGCGACCCCAGAAAACTTTTTTTCCGTTGGCTTCAGTTTTCCCAAAATAGGTGCTGTCGCGGTAGTAGAGGTGTTCGTCTTTGTCGTAGAGATAAGCGGAGGTTTTCCACCAGTGCTCGACCATGTAGTTGGTGTACTTGGGATTTCCGGTCGCGACGGAAAGCCGCAGCCAAGCCGGCGGCCCCATGAAGAGCGCATCGCACCAAGCCCAACGGTCGTTTTTCTGCTTACCGACAAACGCGAGATTATCGTCCATCGGATGCGCGAGCACGTAGTCGAGACCAGCCTGCAAACCGGCAATCATCTTCGGATCTTTGTGTTTAAAATAGAGCTCAGCGTACGTTTGTCCGACGGCGTGGTCATCGGCGTGATAAGGGCGCGTGGCGAGTTTCCAACCGTTGGCCTCGCTCATTTTCATCATCGCATCGTGAAAACGTGGGCTCGCCGAAAGCTCCGTCAGCGCCATCACGCCAGTGTAGAATGCCGCGGGGTGCCACAAATTGGGCGCCCATTTGGAGGGATGCGTGAGTTGCCAATCTGCCGCGCACTCCATCGCCGCGAGCACGTCTGCCGGCGCCGGTTGTGTCGGGGCAGTCAGGGTTGCTGGGGCCGCAAAGCTGAGTGAAGCAAGCCCAGCAATCAGGCCCGATACCAAAATCAAGTGCCGAGGAAATCTCAGGGAATTCATGGTCGTTAAGGAAACGACAAGCGCGTAGGCCTCAATCGACAAATGTCGTTAGCTTTTAGCGCTTCCGCTCCGGACAGAGCGAGACGACTCACTTCGATTTCGCAATTTCGACCGCATAGGTGTGCACGACGCCGGTCATGTTGGAGCGAAACACGATCCACTTCATGTCGGGCGTAAACGAGACATTGGCTCTAAGCGATAATCGTGTTTCGAGAGATTCACGAGGCGTTCGCTCTGGAAAAAACCCGGATCAATCAGGTTCGCCGATTCAGGATTCTTGATACCAGCCACATCGGGGATGCGCTGCGGAGTGAACAAATAAATCCATTTCCCGTCTTTGGCGTGCGCGACCATTTCGTGGTCACCCCCGTCGCCGGCGAAGAGACGTCCATCTGGTGAAACGTTAAAATGCACCGACCACTCGTCGCGCTGGAGATGCCACCAGGTGCGACGTCCGGTCGCGAGTTCGTAACCCGCAACCCAGAAATCTTCACCGCGCGGCGTCTGCAAATCATACCAAATCATTTTACCGTCGGCGCTGAAGAATTCATGCCCGGCGATCTCCATGTTCATCGTGCGTGAGTGGATTTTCGTCAGCGCGCTACCGTCGGTACGAATAGTCCAGATGCGGTCGATTTTGTGCCACGGCCCTTCATGGCAAAACATGATCAAGCCTGGATCGGTCGGAGAAAATTGCAGGTGGTTCAACCAGTCCGTCGAGGCGTGCACGATTTTAATTTCACCCGTCGCTATGTTCACGGTGAACATCGTGCGCTTGAGTCGCCGCTCGAGTTGCTCGTTCATGCGAACTTCCTTGGCCTCGGCAAAGGTCAATGGTTTTCCATCTGGCCCATTCGCCCGGTAATCAGCCTGAAACGTCTCGGCCGCACCTACCGTGCCCGACGCGGGCCGACCGGCGCCGTCGCGGGCGAAAATTCCCGGATCACCGTCCACGTAGGAGCCGAGCATCAACGTCTCGTCAGCGTTGATCGACGCAATCCCACCGCGCGGAAGTTTGGCGATTTCACGAGTAATTTTAGTCGTGAGGTGGGTCGCGAAAATCACGTTTTCCGTGACGGTTTTCTTTGTGCCGTCGGACTGCGTTGTCTCCTGCGCTACGCGCTTGGAGTAGTAGACGAGTCCGCTCTTGCGGCCAGCGACGATGACGCTCACCCGCTCCTTTACGATCGGCTCAATGGCGCGAGTCGCGAGGTCGATCGTGGAAATTCCGTTGGGCGAAGTGACGATCAATTTTTTGCCGTCAGGCGAATAAGCGTTCTGGTGAAAGTAGAGGCTCGACGTGCCCGGCTCTTGCGAGAGACGCACCACGCGATGGCCCGTATCGGGGTCGATCCATTCAGAGGGCGCGTCACTCGCACGCGCAAGGAGGGACAACAAAACGACTAGGGTACAAAATAAACTACGAAGGGAGAACATAAGTTTTTGGGGTAGCGATTTGAACCCAGTGGGGTTCGGGCGACAGCGAGAAGGACGCAGGGAGCGCTGTTTCGTTGCAACCTCACTGACGTCATTCATCGGACGGTCCGGACTTGGGCAACCCATCTGAGGCTTGGCCTCGCGCCCTCGAAGACGCACGTTTGATGCATCCCCATGATGTTCTCGCTCACGGCTCTCTTCACCCTCGCCCTCCTTGCCGCGCCCACCACGGCCCCCACTTCCAGCGACTCCACGCTACCTCCGCCCCTCGCCCCGGCCGAGCCCCTCACGGCCAAGACCCTCAACCCCGCCCTGCCGACGCTCTTCATCGCCGGTGACTCGACGGCTGCCAAAGGCCCACCCACCGCCACCGGCTGGGGCGTGCCGTTCGGCGCGTATTTCGACTCTGCAAAAATCAACATCGTCAACGCCGCCCGCGGTGGCCGCAGCAGCCGCACGTTTATCACCGAGGGCCTCTGGGATCAGCTACTCGCCCAAGTCAAAGCCGGCGACACCGTCCTCATCCAATTTGGCCACAACGACGCCGGCGCCATCAACGACGCCTCCCGCGCCCGCGGCTCGATCCGCTCCCTCGGCGAAGAAACTGAGCAGATCGATAATCTCCTCACCAAAAAACCCGAGCTCGTTCACTCCTTTGGCTGGTATGTCCGCAAAATGATCGCCGACGTCCGCGCCAAAAAAGCCACGCCTGTCCTCCTTTCGATCACCGTCCGCAACGAGTGGCGCGAGGGCAAAGTCGAGCGTGCCAACGGCCCGTGGAGCGCCTTCGCCGCCGAACTCGGCAAAACCGAAAACGTCGCCTTCATCGATCTTACGACACTCATCGCCGACGACTACGAACGCCGCGGCGCCGCAGCCGTAAAACCGTTTTTCCCCAAAGACCACACGCATACGAGCCCAGAGGGCGCCGATCTTAACGCCCGCCTCGTCGTCGCCGCCCTCAAAAACCTCAACGGCGCGCCGTTCGCCCGCACATTCTCCGCTCAAGGTGAAGCCGTCGCGCCCGCGCCCGCCGCGGCGACGTTCAACGCCGCCCGCGTGCGTCGCTCGTTGCCCGTGCCCGCCGACCCGAAATTACCCACGGTGTTTCTCATCGGCGACTCTACGGTCCGCAACGGCCAAGGCGACGGCAATAACGGCCAATGGGGCTGGGGCGAGCCGCTCGTTGCGCTTTTCGATCCGGCCAAAATCAACGTCGTTAACCGCGCCGTAGGCGGACTCTCGAGTCGCACCTACCTCACGCTCGATCATTGGGCGCAGGTGCTGCCGCTCATGAAACCCGGCGATTTCGTCCTCATGCAGTTCGGCCACAACGACGACGGCGCCCTCAACAACGAACCGCCCGGGCCCCTCCGCGCCCGCGGCACCATCCGCGGCACCGGCGACGAGAGCGTCGAGATCGATAACGTCATGACCAAGAAACACGAGGTCGTCCACAGCTACGGTTGGTACTTGCGGCGCTTCATCGCCGACGCCCGCGCGCGCGGTGTCACGCCCATCGTGTGTTCGCTCGTGCCGCGCAAATCTTGGCGCGACGGCCACATCGCCCGCGCGCCCTACGCCGCTTGGGCCGCCGAAGTCGCCCGCACCACGGGCGCCGCTTTCCTCCCGCTCAACGAACTCGTTGCCCTCCGCTACGAGGCGCTGGGCGCCGATGCCGTCGAAAAATTATTTGCCGATGCCAATACGCACACGAGCCGCGCCGGCGCCGAGCTCAACGCCGCCATCGTCGTCGCCGCCCTGCAAGCCCTGCCCGGCGCCCCGCTCGCCACCACCCTCTCGCCCGCCGGCCAAGCGATCGCACCCAAAGTAATTTTATCACCACGGTAAACGCGCAGCTTTAGCGACGGGACAGAGATTTTCATCCAGTCGCGGGTAACGTTTTCTGGGCTTCCTTCGTCCTTGCGGGTGGCTTTTGCTGCCACCTTTCATGCGACGCTCCTTTCTTGCCCCTGCCCTGCTCGTTTCTCTAGCCTGCTTCCAGGCTGCCGTGTTCGGCGCAGAATCGTTGAGCCCACTACCGGCACCGGTCACGCCCGCGCCCCGCGCAGCAGCTCTCACGGCGGTCCCGAGCGCCCCGCCGGATTGGCGCGTGGAAATCCTCGCGCAGCCGCCGCAATTGATCCACCCGAGCGTCGTTTGCGCCGCGCCCGACGGTCGCGTATTCGTCGCCCAAGATCCCATCGATATGGGCCAGCCCAGCGACGCCACCGCCGACAGCATTCTCGTTTACCACCCCGACGGGAAAATCACGACGTTCGCCGAGGGCCTGCACGCGGTGTTCGGCCTCTATTACCTCGACGGTAAACTCTACGTTCATCACACGCCGCAGTTCACCGTCTTCACCGATCGCGACAGTGTCGGCGTTGATCGGCGCGAGTTGTTCACGACCAACCCAAACCCCAACGTCAACGGCACCGGCTTCAACGATCACATCCCGTCCAACCTGCGCCTTGGCATGGACGGCTGGTTCTACATGAGCACCGGCGACAAGGGCATCTTCGGAGCCACCGGCGCCGACGGCAGCCGCGCCGAAATCCGCGGCGGCGGCCTCATCCGTTTCCGCCCCGACGGCACGCATCTCGAAGTCTACGCCACCGGAACCCGTAACCACCTCGATTTTGCCATCAACGCCGAGGATGAAATCTTCACCTACGACAACACCGACGACGGCAACGGCTGGTGGACGCGCGTCACCCACATGGTCGACGGAGGCTATTACGGCTACCCGTTCGACTACAAACCTCGCCGCCCCTACACGCTTTGGATGATGGCCGATTACGGTGGCGGCTCGCCCACCGGCGCTCTCGCCTACAACGAAGACGCCTTGCCCGCCGAATACCGCGGCAACCTCTTCCTCTGCGAATGGGGCCGTAAACAACTCCTCCGCCTCCGCGTCTCCCGCGAGGGCGCCACCTATAAAATCGACGAGCGCGTCCAACTCGAAGGCAAAGATTTCCTCACCGAGGGCACGAAACCCTTCCGCCCCGTCGGCATCGCCGTCGCGCCCGACGGACTGAGTTTCTACATCGCCGATTGGAACTACTCCGGCTGGAAAAATAAAACCATCGCCGGCCGCCTCCTGAAAATTTCCTACACCGGACCCAGTCTCGCCGCGCCCAAACCTTCCTGGTGGATCGCCGCCGCCTCCGGCCGCCCCTTCCAAGCCTCGGAAGCCGAGCTCGTCGCGGCCCTCGCCCACCCCGCCCAAAACGTCCGCCTCGTCGCGCAGCGCCGTCTCGCCGAGCGCGGCACCGCCGTCGTACCCGCGCTCAAAAAACTCCTCGCCGATCCCACCGCACCCGCCCACGCCCGCTGGCACGCGATCTGGAGCCTCGACGCCATCGACGCCGGCACCTCTGCCGCCATCGAGATCATCGCCGTAGCCACCAGCGAAACCGAGAGCTCCGTCCGCGCCCAAGCCGTCCGCCAACTCGGCACCCGCCGCAACGCCGCCGCCGTGCCCGCGCTGGTCACCACCTTGAAATCACCCGACCCCGTCCTGCGTTTCCGCGCCGCCACCGCCCTCGGGCGCATCGGCCAGCCTGACGCCGTCGTCGCCCTCAGCGCCCAGCTCGCCGAAGCCGATTTCTTCACCCGCTACGCCACCTTCACTGCCCTCAAAAACATCGGCATCGCCACGCCCGCCGCTTGGAGTCGCATAACCGCCGGCCTGAGTTCCGCCGACCCCGCCATCCGCGAAGGCACCCGCTTCGCCCTCCGCGAAAGCTACGACGAGGCCAACGTCAACGGCCTCGCCTCCTTCGTCGCTGACCCTGCGGCCGACGCCACCACGCGCGCCCTCGCCCTCGGCGTGCTCGCCGAACTCCACCGCAAGCCCGTCGCTTGGGATGGCAAATGGTGGGGCACGCAACCCGTCCTGCGCGAAGCCCCGACGCCGCACACCATCGACTGGGCTGGTACCGCGAGCGTCACCACCGCGATCACCAACGCCCTCACCGATTCCGCCCTAGTGGTGCGCGGCGCGGCCGTTGCAGCCATCGCCACCGCGCGGATCACGACGTTCACACCGCAGATGCGTGCGATGCTCGACCTCGAAACCGATCTCGAATTCCGCCGCACGCTCATCCGCTCGCTCGGCGCGTTGCGCGATAAACCCTCCGGCAAACTCATCGCGGTCCTCCTGACCCCCGCCGCCGAAAACGCCGCGCTCCTGCCCGATGCCATCGTCGCCGCCGGCCAAATCGGCGACCCCGCGTCCCTCGCCGCGTTAATTGCGCTCGCCGATTCCGCCACCGCGCCCGAAACGCTCGTCCTCGTCGCCCAAGCGCTCACCGCGATCAAATCGCCCGAGTCGATTCCCACCGCCGCCAAACTGCTCCAGCACCCCGAGGCCACCGTCCGCACCGCCGCCGGCGCGACGCTCGCCGCCATCAGCAACGCTGCCGCCCTCGCCGTCGTCGAGCCGCTACTCACCCAAGCACCCACGCCCGTCCGCATCTCGGCCATCACGACTGCCGGCCTGCTCAAGGCCCGCTCCGTGATCCCGACGTTGCTCACAGCGTATGCCGAGCCCGCGTTGCGCCCTGCCTTGATTGAGGCGCTCGTCTTGATGCCCGACGCCCGCGCCCTCGAAATCTACCTTGATGCGCTCACCGGCCACGACAGCGGACCGCGCGACCGCGCCCGCCGTGCGCTTAGCAACATCCGTGAATCCGTGCGCCCCGCCATCGAACAACGGCACCGCGAAAAACCGTTCACCGGCCCAGCGCTCTTCGCCCTCCAACGCGTTTACCAAGACAACGACAAAGCCCTCGCGGGCCCACTCTTCGAGGGCAACTCCAAGCCCGTTGCTGCCGCGGAATACGCCCGCTTCGCGCTGCGCTCGCCTGGCGACGCTAAAAATGGCCGCAAGCTCTTCGAAGGCGACGCCACCTGCATCGCGTGCCACCGCGCCAACCAACTGGGCGCCGCCATCGGTCCGGCCCTCGACGGCGTCGGCGCCCTCTACGACCGCGCCACCCTCATCGAATCCGTGCTCTATCCTTCCAAACAAATTTTCGACGGCTACCACACGGTCACGATCACGTTGAAAAATGAAGAAGCACACGCAGGTTTCCTGCGCTACGAAACCGCCGAAGAAGTCCTGCTCGTCGATGTCACCGGCGCGCAACACCACCTGCCGAAAGCACAGATCGCCAAGCGCGAGGAAAGCGCGACGTCGCTCATGCCCGAAGGTCTCCAAGCCTCACTCTCGCTCGCGGAGTTTTCCGATCTCATCAGCTACCTCGAATCCCTCCGCGAAAAACCTGCGGCGCCATAAACTCAGCATCCTTCATTTTGACCGCGAGCTGCTCTCGGGAGCTCGCACAAAAAACCCCGGTTTAAGAACCGGGGTTTTTAATTACGCCGACTGAGGAGTCGGCCCTAAATGCGAGGCGAAAATCAGGCTTTGTCGCCCGCCGTCGCAACCGAGGGCGTGAGCGATTCGCCTTTCACGCGGATGCCCGTGAGTTTTTCGATCACGAAAAGCGCCTGATCTTCAGCGATATCAACGAGCGTGTGACGTTGGTGAATATCAATCGCGCCGACGACATTGCCGGGCAGACGCGTGACCCCGGCGACTTTGCCCACGATATCCGCGGGCGTGACGAGGTGTTTGCGCCCGACGTTGAGGAAGATCGTCGTGAAGCCTTTTTCCAAACCCGTGCGCGCGGGTGGAGCGAAATCGCCCTCGGCGCGAGCAGGTTCGCGTTCCACAGCGACCGGCGCGGCGACTTTAGGCCGCGAGGCATAACTCGTCGGGCCGGACGACTTGGGCGCGTCCGCCGCAGCCGAGCCCGCGGCGAGCGCAGGAGCGGCTTTCTTCGTCGCCCAGCTCGGCGCCGAACTGGTCGGGGCCTTGGGCGCGGGTTTAGCATCGGGCTTATCGGGGCCGGCACCGCCGCCTTGCAACAAGTGAATCAAGGCCGAGCAAATATCCGTGCTCGGATAGCCCTGTTCCAAGAGGCGGTCGATCATGCGGTCTTGTTTGCGGAATTTGGCGGCGTTGAGCGTGTCGCGCAATTTTTCGAAAAACACATTTTCACGCGCTTCCTCGACTTGATCGAGCGAGGGAATGTTTTCGCGGCGGATCTTAAGTTTGGCGTAGCGGATGAAATTCTGGAGCACCCAGAGTTCGCGGCCGCAGACGAAGGTGAACGCCCGACCCGACTTGCCCGCGCGGCCAGTGCGACCGATGCGGTGCGTGTAATCTTCGGCGTCGTTCGGTAAATCGTAGTTGAAGACGACTTCGAGGTCATCGACATCGAGCCCACGCGCCGCGACGTCAGTCGCCACGAGGAACTCGAAGCCGCGCTTACGGAATTTATCCATGACGCGGTTGCGCTGCATCTGCGTGATGTCGCCGTGCAGGCGGTCGACCGCGTAACCGCGCGCAGAGAGGATCTCGGCGAGTTCGTCGCACATTATCTTCGTGCTGCAGAAAATGATGCCGTAGCGAAAATCATGCACGTCGATCAGACGCGTGAGCGCTTCGATCTTCGAACGGCGGTCGACTTCAAAGTAAACCTGATCGACTTGCGGGGCGTTTTGAGCGGAGGACTCGATCTTGATCCAAGCAGGATCGCGCGAGTAGCGCTTAATCAGATCTTGGATCGCCTTCGGCATCGTGGCCGAGAAAAAGAGCAACTGGCGCTGATCCGGGACCGAAGAGAGGATTTTTTCGATGTCTTCGCGGAAACCCATGTCGAGCATGCGGTCGGCCTCGTCAAGAATCACGAGCTTCAGTTTATCCAACTTCAGCGAGCCGCGCTCCATATGATCCATCAAGCGACCAGGCGTACCGATCACGACCTGCGCGCCGGCATCGAGGCCGCGGAATTGGCGCTCGTAGCTTTGGCCACCATAAACGGGCAACTCGCGGAGACCGCGTTTGAAAAACGCCAGTTTCGCCACTTCTTCTGCGACTTGGACCGCCAATTCGCGCGTCGGCAACAAAATCAAAACCTGTACGGCGCGGCTCTGCACGTCGACTTTGTCGATGGCGGGAATGGCGAATGCGGCGGTCTTGCCGGAGCCGGTCGAGGACTGACCGACCACATCGCGCCCAGCGAGAATCGTCGGAATTACCGCAGTCTGAATGGGCGATGCTTCCTCAAAGCCCATTTTTTCCACGGCTTTGAGTAGCTCGGGCGAAAGGCCCAATTCGGTAAAGAGACGTTTTTCCATAACTCAAACTGACCCGCCCCGGGACAAATTGAGAGCTAAATCTATGCTACCGGCCAATGCTGCCGCAACTTGCGCCGAACGAATTGCACGCTCTCCGCCAATTGCTCCATGCCATCGACCCCATCCTCGATGCTCACCCAGCCGTCAAAACCCACGGCTTTCAACGCACCAAAGATCGCGTCGTAGTCGTTCAAACCTTTGCCGATCGTCCCGTGCCGGAGGCGTTTGGCGTAGCCCTCCGCACCGGTTTCATCGCGGCGCAAATCCTCGATCGTGCCCTCGGCCAAATAGCGATCACTCGCATGCATGGTCACGACGCGGTGCTTCACCCGCTCGAGCAACTCCAGCGGATCATCTCCCGCGAGAAACGCATTACTCGGGTCGTAGTTCACGCCGAAGCGCGGGTGCTTCACGCGTTCCACCAGCGCGCAAAACACATCCATTTTCTGCGCGAACTCCGGGTAACTCCAAAAATCGTCTTTGTAGTGATTCTCGATGATCAGCGTGACGCCGCAGCGTTCCGCCTCGGGCAAACAGGCCTCGATACTCTGCGCGACCAAATCGAGCCCGCGCTCCCGCGTCAGCTCTGGCCGCCGCTGACCAGAAAGCACGCGGCAATAACCTGCGCCCAGCGCCGCGGCCATGCGTATCCAGTTTTTTTCCTTCTCAATTTCCTGGGCGCGAAAATCCGCATCGGGGTGCGAGAAATCCGGCGAGCAACAGAGCATCGGAATCACCATCCCGCGCTCTTCCACCGTGCGCCGCGCCGCCGACCACTTCAACGGATCAGCCAACTCCAGCATGCCGCTATAATACTCCAACCCGTCGAGCCCGAGTGGAGCCGCGAGCTCGACCCATTCGCGCAACGTCATCGTGCCGTCTTTGCAGAGCGCCCGCATGAAGGCTTTGGGAAATGCAGCGAGTTTAGGCATTTTTATTTTTTTTGAAAAAAATTAAATTTTCACCGCGTTGCGACCGAACACCGAAAATTGCTCCAACTCGACGACCGAGCCGGTGATGGGCCGCGATTCATCGCCGAGCCAATAAACAGCCGCCGCCGCGATTTCTTCGGGGCGCATTAACCGGCCCGAGGGCGCGAACACCGCCGGCAGGTGCTCCGGCCAATCCGCCGCCTGCCCCCATTTTTGTTGGTCCGCATATTCGCGCGCCGTCAGCACCCAACCGACGTTGAGATGGTTAATCCGCACTCGGTCCGTACCGTGCGCGTTGGCGAGATTGCGCGAGAGCGTCTGCAGCGCGCCTTTGGAAATACTGTAATCGAGAAGCGTAGCCTCGCCGCTGTACGCGTTGATCGAACCGATGTTTAACACGCAGCCTTGATTCGCTTTCAGCTCAGGAAATGCCGCCTGAATCAGAAAAAACGGGGCCCGCACGTTGATCGCCATCGTGCGGTCAAAATTTTCTACGGTCGCCGTCGCCAACGTACTGCGCGGCACAATTGCGGCGTTGTTCACCAGTGCATCGACCCGCCCAAAGGCCGTGCGCGCGGCCGCCACGATGCGACCCGCGCTCGTCGGATCCGCCAAATCGTCGAGGTGCAACGCCGCCGCCGCACCTAGTTTTTTCACGACCGCTTCGCCGTCCGCACGCACGATCCCGTGCACCAGCACGCGCGCGCCTTCCGCGACGCAACGCTCCGCGATCGCCTGACCGATCCCCGAAGTGCCGCCGGTGACGATAATGACTTTGTCCTTTAAGCGCATGGTCGAAACGCCTGCGGTTAGACCGGTTTCAACACCGCTTTCACGATCGCGCCCGAGTGCATTTTTTCAAACGCATCATGCCACGATTCGAGTCCCCACACGCCGCCCATGATGGGCCGCACGTCGAGTTGGCCCGAGGCCAAGAGCGCCAGCACGCGCTCCCACACCGGCCAATTGTGACTAAAGCTGCCTTGGAGTGTGATGTTCTTCTGTACGAGCGGATCGAGCGAAAAACCCAATGGCTGCGGGCCCCAACCTACTTTGCTGATCCAGCCATTGGGACGCACCAATTCCATCGCAACTTTCAACGCGGCCGAAGCACCCGCCGCATCGATCACCCCGTCTACGCCCAGACCATCACGCGATTTGGCCCACGCCGTCGCATCACCGACGATCACTTCGCAGCCGTAAACTTTCGCCACTTCGAGGCGCGTGCGATCGCGCTCGAGCCCGACGAGCGCCACCTGCGCCCCCGCGAGTCGCGCCATCGCCGCGCACAAGATTCCGATCGGGCCAGGCCCGAGCACGACCACGCGATCGCCGGGCCGAACGCGAGCGTTGTTGATCACAGCGTTGAAGGCCACGCAGCACGGTTCGGTTAGCGCGGCTTGTTCCATCGCCAGCCCATCGGGCACGCGATGCAAGCAACGCGCTGGCACGCGTACAAAGCGCGTCATCGCGCCATTGACGCCATAGCCGAAGCCCTTGCGCGAGGGCTCCAAATTATAAAGTCCTTCACGCGTCAGCGGGCTATCGGGATCAATCACCGCGGCCGTCTCGCTGACGACGCGATCGCCTTCTTTCCAGCCGCGCACCGCCGATCCGAGTTCGGCGATGCGTCCGCCAAACTCGTGTCCGAGGACGACGGGATAATTGACCTTCCAACTGTGCGAGGCCGTCCATTGATGCAGATCGCTGCCGCAAACACCGACCGCCTCGACCGCGAGGATAATGTCCTCGGGGCCGGGCTCGGGCCGGGAAACTTCGCGTAATTCTACGCTGTGGGGTTCAGACGAGTAGTTGACGACAGCGGGACTTTTCATCGGGGAAATTTTCCTACGGGCACATCGCCGTAGCCATGGACGCGCTCGCAGATGATGCGCAGCGTGCCTTCGAGATTACCATCGGCGGTGCGAAACGCATCCGCATCCACCGCGAGCGGCGCACCGATCACGACCAGCGGCGCCCCAAATTCCGGCGTGCACACCGCCTGCTCGAGCGTCAGACCACCCACGGCTTGGACGGGCACGTTGACCGCCGCCACCACCGCGCGCAGATCATCGAGCGGGCTTGGCATGCGTCGTCCCGCGGCAGCAATACCGCGGCGCTCGTCGTAGCCGATGTGGTGAATCACAAAATCACAGCCGAGATCCTCGATAAATTTTGCGCCCGCGACCATGTCGGGAAAACCCAGATTATCGCCCATGATTTTGACGCCGTAATCACGCCCCGCTTTGACGACGCATTTGAGCGTCTCTGCGTGCGCGCGGCCCATGACGACGACGTGCGTCGCGCCGGCCTTGGCCATCATCTCGGCCTCGAGATAACCACCGTCCATGATTTTCAGATCCGCGACGATCGGCACGCCGGGGAAACGCTCTCGCAACGCCCGCACGCCATGCACGCCTTCGGCCAAAATAAACGGCGTACCGGCCTCGAGCCAATCCACGCCCGCACGCATCGCCAAAGCGGCTGTTTCGAGCGCTTCTTTACGATCCGTAAGGTCCAACGAAATTTGTACAATGGGGCGCATGCAGACTGGGGTTAACCGAGAGTTGTCGGTGCATTCCTACCCCGTCAACGCTGCTCCCGCCCGATTCGCTTAAACCGGAATAATCACGGCACCACGTAGAGTTCGACGAGCGCCGTCCCCGTCTTAGCGCCGACGCCGCTCACGACCGCCGTGTAACTGCCCGGCGTGAGGGTCATGAGCACCGCTGCGTCTTTGCTGCCGGCAGACAACGTGAACGCACCCACAGCCGTAGCCGTGCTCGCGATCGCAGATGCATTCGTGGCGCTAGACCAGTTATCGTTGGTGGCGAGCACGGTCTTGTCGCGGTAAAGAGTGATCGTGGGATCAGCGAGCACGCCCGCGACGTTGAAATTTGCCAGCGTGGGTCCGACCGCACGGATCAACACGCGCAACGTACCGTTGCCGCCGATGACGAAACCAGGAATCAGCACGTTCTCGCCGGATCCAACGTAGGCGCGCGCGGAGGCGTTGACCAGCACTGGCGTGGTCGCGCTCGAGGCATCGTAAACTTCGAGGAGCACGACGCCACTCGCTCCCTCGGGCGCGCTCACTGGTGCAGTATTGCCACTCTCGGTCAGCGTGGTGAGCAACGCCGCGTCTTTGCTGCTTGGTAAAAGCGCGAATGCTCCCGCCGCCGTCATCGCCGCCGCATCACCGTTTAACCAGTTATCATTCGTCGCGATGTTAGCCATGCCGTTGTTTAACGTGAGTCGCGGATCGGCCAGCGCTCCACTCACGCCGAAATTCGTCAATGTCGGTCCCACCGCGCGAATGAGCATCGTTTTGCTGCCACTGCCGCTGAGAACAAAACCCGTGATGGGCGTGCCGGCGACACCGCCGTATGGAACTCGCGCGGCGATGTTCACCAATCGCGCCGTGCCCGTCGTGCCCGGCTCATCCGCAGTCGCCACGGGACCGCGCACGGCAAAGACGCGGTAGCTGGAAGTCATGAGCTCGTAGCTGATCAAACCCTGCGCGTTGCGGCCGGGACCGTTGGCAGCGGGGATGGAATTGTTCACACCGAACTCAACCAGCCACGCGCTTGAGGGCGCGGAGTTGCCGCCGACGCGCAAGGCCGTGGACGACCAATACGCGGTCGCGGGCGTGGTCGACGCAGGGAATAATACTCGGTTAATCGGCGAGACGGCGGCCGCGGCGGTGGTCGCCGTCGTGAGGGTGTAATCCACGAGGGATTGAAGCTCTTTGATGTTGGGTACGCGCCAATCGGTGTAGCCTGCGAGCGTAAGATTTTCAGCGTAACTGAGCGCGCCCGTCCAGGTCATGGCTGGACCGGGCACCTGCGTCCACATGAGGCCGGTGTCGGCATCGGTAATCGTGCCGTCGAGATTGTTGATGTAATTATGGCCGTTGCCCGGCTTCGCGCCGCGCACGTAGCGCGCGTGGTACCGCAACGTGCCGCCGGCGCCGAGCGTCTCGGATTTAGGTTTTGGGCCCATGCCACCGCCAGCGTTGACGCACCAGATCTTGGTCGCATCCGCGCCGTAGATGTCGCTCGTCCAAAAATACTCAGCCGCACCGTTAGGATTCACCGGAAAATAGGTCGTGTTCATCGCGGCTGGGTTGCCGTTGTTGTGATTCATGATGCTAAACAACTCGGTCGGCGTGGGCAGGCGCCAATCCGTGTAGCCGCCCGTGGTGACGCTCGCGGCGCGGGTCACCGCGTTGTCCCAGGTCGATTCACCAGCGTCCACTTTCTGCCACATCAAGCCGGTGATTTTATCCGTGATCGTACCGTCGCCGTTGTCAGTGAAGGCAGGAGCGTTGATCGTGTAATCCGAATCTTCGCCGAACGTAGCCGTGGCATCGATGGACTGGCCGGTATCAGGCAAATTCAACAAACTGGGCGAACCCATCAGATACGTCGTGAGGCGGTTGTTGCCGTTGTTGTAGGTGGTGGTCGTGGTTGAGATTGACGGGAGTCGCCAAGTGATAGTGAGGGTCTTGGGGTTGGCGTTTCGGTTGATGCGCCAACATTCGTCGTAGTTTACGCCACTGATCGTGACGCGCATGAGATATTGATCGGCGGAGGGTGTGCCGCTGAGCGACTCGACGAGATGACCGGATGCATCCGTATCGAGCGCCACGGGATTTTTAAAAGCCGTGATGCGAGCGCCTGCGACGGCTTTTGCCGTGTAACCGCCGGTGCCGTCGGCTCGCATCGCCTGAACTTCGGGCTGCCCGTCGACTTGCCCGCCGTAATTAGTCACCGTGCCATGAAAAGCCGAAGGCAAATAAGGCGCCGCGGGACCGGTCGCATCGCTGCCAATCGCATGATAATGATAACCGCGGCCATCAGCGAGATCGTGGCCACCTTCGGTATCCAGAACGCGGCGAGCGGTGCCGTCGGGTTCGTTATAGCCATAAATCGGATAACCATCGAGGGCCCAGGCGATGGGCTGATCCGTACCCACGACCGATTGCAGATGCACCGGCGCGATGTGATAATGGTAATCATCGGCGAGACCGCAGTGGCCGCCGTAGATATCAAGTTCGCCGATTTCGTAGGAGACGCGACCGGTGTTGTTGCGGGGATTAAAAATAGCGATGCCGTCGACGCCGAGGGCGATGGCGCCGCGTTGAAAATTGCCGGATGAAATCGGAATGGGTGAAGCGGACGGCGTGGGTACGAGCGGCAGACGCCAGACATTCGGTTTACCGTAACCGATGGAAGCGACATCTTTTTCAGGATTCGTCGTCGAGGCGAAATAAGATACCGGCAGCGGAATTTGTTGCTGCCAAGAACTGATGCCGACCATCGGCGTGGGCATGCGCGTCGGATCGGGGACGTTATCAGATTCCACATAAAACGTCGTCGCGTCGTAATAGGAGCGAACCTTAGGTTTAAAGGCACCAAACGAGGACGACATCATGGCGCCGTAGCCCGGCGGCGCGACGGTGGGCTTTAAGCTGGAGGCCGCGACTTGAGGTTGCAGCAAGCGCGCAATCTCAGCGCGTTGTTCAGAGCTGATTGAGTGCGCATGGACCGAAGCTAGGGTCAAAATCTCAAGCAAAAGCCAATTCAACCGCATCCATTTGCGAGCCGAGCGTAAGGTCACGACCGAGCGATTCATATAAACACGTTAAGCTTCATTCAAAAAAATTGAATCATAACGTGCATCGTTGAACCAAGCTGCTTTATTCGAAAAACGCGAAAATATCAGCGCCTAGGCGCCGCGCTCACATCCAAATCAGGCTTGGTGTTCCAACGCGGTTTCCAACCTGGCTTCTCCACTCGCGTGCGAAAAATCACGGTGTTATCCAAATCTAAATCCGCACTCCAAATAAACGCGGCTCCCTTGAAATCTGATGCGTAAAACGACTCTTTGGGGTTAACCCGCGACTCGGAAAACTCCGTCGCTTGAGGCCAAGCGTGGTCGTCGAAATCAACCGCCCACCAATTTTCCGGAATCGGCGTGTGCTCGACTTGCGGGTTCTTGGTGTCGCTCTGCAGTGGACCTTTGAAGAAATTTTTCGCCTTCCAGGTTGCATTAGACACCGTTCCGTCGCCGAACTTGATGATAAAGCCGCCGTCGCCGATGTGATCACCATATTCGAGCCCCGTTTTCGGGTCGGCGTTGTCCTTAGCCATGACCGCGATCGTCATCGGATACTCGGGCAGAATATCTACGGAAATCACGTTATGCGGCGTAAACGGAATTGAATCTACCGCGGTGAGTCGTCCGTTAATGTAGAGCACGAACCAATTATCGGCATAGACGTTCACTTTGATGGTGTCCGACATCGCCGGCTTAATGAGCCCTTTTTCATCCGGACCACCCTTTCGCCCTGGACCACCCCGTTTTTTACCGCCCGGCGGAGGCCCGTCTTGAGCGACCGCCAACACGCTAACAAGGATGACCAGGGCTAGGATGCTGGACAAAAACTTGAGTGATTTAAGGGAAAACATTGGAAGCATTTTAATATTCAGCGTGGCGCTACCGTGTATCGATGCGTCACCGCGCCCGTGTGGCGCGACTCATTTTCCGCGCTGTCAGGATATGCTCGGACATATTCAACGACCGCTTTTTCGGGCGAGACGCTGATCCGCAGCATTCCCGAAGCGCCTTGGATGACTCCGCTCTTGTAGCCGTATTCCTCGGCACTCCGGATATTATCAAAGCGAGAATGCCCGGGCTGCGGCACGAGTTGATAAATAACTCCGTCCTTTTCTTGCTGCGCGTAAAGATGATCGTGTCCGTGAAAAACGACGACGCCCCCGTGTCGCTCGATCAACAATTGATGAATCGGGGCCGCCCAATCGGGACGATTTTTAGCGAAATAATCGCGCCCATCTAAATCACGACCACCCCACTCAAAAAAAGCCGCGGCCTCGGCCCCGCCCCGCCCTTCACGGGTCTCACCGCCCACTAAATTATGGGTGAAAACAAAAGTGAATTTTGCGCGACTCGTATTGAGTGTGCGTTGCAACCAAAGGTACTGCTCACGCCCGAGCGTCCGAGACCAGTTATCTCCGTTGCGGCCAGGTTCTCGACCGAACCAATAAGGATCCAGCATCACGAAGAGCGCGTCGCCCCATTCAAACGCATAGTAATCCTGTAACCGCCCTGCTCGCGGGTGAGACGTGGCGTTGCCTGAATAAAATGTATTGGGCTCGGGGTTGGGAAAATATTTTTTCCGCTGCGCATTGGACCACAAAGCCATCGCTTCACCGCCATTTTTGTCAGGTTTTTCACCGTCGTGATTACCGAGCACCAGAAACAAAGGCACAGATTTTCCGGTGAGTCCGAAATAGTAGCGTTGGGCGATGTATTGCGGCAACGCGTCCCGGTAATCCGCACGCTTATCCGTCATGAACGTGTCACCGAGATCCACTTGGAAGTCGGGCTGTGATTTCAAAACGTTCGCCAGAGATTTTTTATAAATCGCTGGATCAATGCCGAAATCGAGGTGCGGATCTGCTTGAACCGTGAATACAAACGCACTCCCCGCCGCACG
The DNA here is from genome assembly GCA_947449835.1 of Opitutia bacterium. GTDB lineage: Bacteria > Verrucomicrobiota > Verrucomicrobiia > Opitutales > Opitutaceae > Tous-C4FEB. The sequence goes on along the minus strand of CANFSZ010000001.1, from coordinate 272 downwards.
CGCTGTCATGAACTCACCTTCGACAGTGACGTGGAATTTTTCGCTACCTTCCGGGCGCGCGTGCAATTGATAAACGTAACGGGTGTCGGCCCGTAATCCAGCGAGTGTAATTTCAGCCGGAATATCCTTCAGGAATTTTTGGCGCGGGGTCTCATGCGTCATTTTTTCGCTTGTAGGGCCGAAAGTGACATAGCCCTCAAAGCCCTCGTAGCTCAAAACACTCGCCGTTACCGCATCGTTGGTCGGTCGGCCTAAAATGACATCAACGGGAT